>CAYGXD010000045.1:16584-24203 GCA_964353705.1 uncultured Eubacteriales bacterium
GAATTCGGTGCCAGGCAACTCAATTCCCGAATACGGAAAATTGAATTAGGTAGATGAGTTGCCTGGCACCGAATTATCAGGGGAAGAGTTTCTTAACAAGGGCGGCGACGTTCTTAGCATAGCCCTCGCAGTTGGTCAGCGCCCTCTTATCCGGCCGGCCGATGGAAACGGGGCCGTAATGGTCGCCCCGGTAGTCCCCCCGCACCACCATGCCGTGGATGAGGAAGGCGTTCAGGATATCCAGGATCGTGGTCTCGTTTCCGCCGCCGACGTTCGCCGAGGAAGAAAAGGCTCCTCCGACCCGGCCCCGGAGCTTCCCGTGGAACTTGACGCTTTCGTCCAGGAGCTTCTTGATGGGCCAGGCCATGGACCCGTAATAGGTCGGGGAGCCGAAGAGAAGGCAGTCGTAGCGCAGAAGGTCATCGACCGCCGTCTCCCCGACCTTCTTCAGGTCGACCTCGAGGCCTTCGGCGCGCAGGACAGCGGCGATCCGGGCAGCCATCTTTTCGGTGTTATGGGTAACCGAGTAGTAACACACCAGGACTTTGGCCATCGGAGTTCCTCCTCCAAGCTTAGGATGGTATCCCGAAACCAGGGGAAAGGCAAGTTTTAACCCGTTTTTCTCTTGACTTTGCCCCCGCTTAAGTTGTATGGTTTCCAGCAGATAGCGGGACAGGATCTGGAGGATGAAATGAAACGGATAGGGATACTGATTTTAGCGATAGGATGTTCTCTTTTCGCCCAGACAGCCCAAGCCGCTAATTGGGCAGCAGTCCAAAGGCTCACCTGGACGGCGGGCATTTCCGAATGCCCGGCTGTAGCCATCAATTCCGCCGGCCATATCAACGTCGTCTGGCATGATAACACGCCCGGGAACTATGAGATCTATTACAAGAAGAGCGTAAATGGAGGAGCCGCCTGGACCGCCAGCCAGAGGCTCACCTCGACGGCGGGTGTTTCCAAAAACCCGGCCATCGCCATTGATGCCTGGGGCAATATCCACGTGGTCTGGCAGGATTCGACGCCGGGGAACTCGGAGATTTATTACAAAAAGAGCACTAATGGAGCAGCTACCTGGACCGCGAATACAAGGCTCACCTCGAATTCGGGCGCTTCCGAATACCCGGCCATCGCCGTCAATTCCGCCGGCCATCTCTATGTCGTTTGGCAGGATTCGACGCCCGGGAACTCGGAGATTTATTACAAAAAGAGCGCCAATAACGGAGACACCTGGACAGCCAGCCAGCGGCTCACCACGACGTCTGGAATTTCCGAATACCCGGCTATTGCCATCAATTCCTCCGGCCATATCAACGTGGCCTGGCACGATAGCACGTCCGGGAACTATGAGATTTATTACAAGAAGAGCGTCAATGGCGGAGCCGCCTGGACCGCGAACAAGAGGCTCACCTATACGTCGGGGATTTCCAAAAATCCGGCTATCGCCGTTAATTCCTCCGGCCATCTCCATTTGTTCTGGGAGGATAACACGCCCGGGAACTATGAGATCTATTACAAGAAGAGCGTCAATGGGGGCGACACCTGGAGCGCAAACCAGAGGCTCACTTTTACTGCGGGCGTTTCGGAGGCTCCATCCATTGCCGTGGATTCCTCCAATAACCTCCATGTGGTCTGGATGGATACCACGCCCGGGAACTCCGAGATCTATTACAAGAATAGTACCAATGGAGGAACAACCTGGGCGGCGAACCAGCGGCTCACTTCGAATGCAGGCGCTTCTCTGGATCCGGCCGTTGCCGCTGATCCTTCAGACCACCTTTACGTGGTCTGGCATGATGCCACGACCGGGAACAAGGAGATCTATTACAAGAAGGGCTCGGCCGTTTCTACGACTCCCATCACGGCCTACTCTTCCTATGACAATTACGTCAGTTATTCAAGTGCGGACGATGCGACCGCCAACACGGTCTTCCCCAGCGGCGACCTGGCTGTAGGGGTCAACTTCTATTACAGCCTCCTGGGCTGGGATTATCTCTATTGGGCTTCGGCCCTAAAGTTCGACGTCCAGTCACAGATCGCCGGGCGAAACATCGCGAAGGCCACCCTGCGCCTCTATGTCTACTTGCTGCGCGGCGAGTTCAGCATCACACCGCAGATCAAGCTGAGCGCGATCGCGACCGATTGGAATCCCAACACGCTCACTTACAATATTTATGAAAACATGCTTATTTACAACGATGGCCAGAGCGTAAAGAATGCCCCCGTATCCGCGGTCGTGCCCTTTGATTTCGATGTCACCTACATCGTCCAGCAGTGGGCTTCCGGAGTTTTCAACAACTACGGGTTCCTGCTTGAACCGCTCAATTACCAAAATCTCGGGCACGAATCCTACCAGGCGACTTCGTTCCAGAGCATGGAGTATTATTACAGCTCGAACCAGCGGCCGCAGCTGCTCATCGAGTTCCAATAGCGCCGCGCCCCGGGCACGCGCCGGATCTCTCTACTTGCCCTTCCTGTAATAAATCTCTCTGTTCCCGGGCGTGTCATCACACCAGACCGCATGGAGATTATGATCGGGATCAGCGGCGATGGCCGGGTATCTTGTTTCACCTGAAGTCCAGGTCAGCCTTTGGCTCACTGTCCAGGTGGCACCTCCATCCGTGCTCCTCTTGTAATAAAGATCATCATTGCCTGGTGTCGAATCATACCAGACGACATGGAGCGCGTCGCTTGAATCTATGGCCATGGCAGGAAAGTAGGAATCGCCCGAAGTCCAGGTGAGCCTTTTAGCCGGTGTCCAGTCGGCCAAGCCCATCTGAGAAAAAAGCAAAAATCCCAGCGCCGCGATCACAAGACTTCCAGTTCGGTTCATTTGGAGTTTCCTATAAATCATCATCTATTTGCCTTTGCTGTAATAGATCTCGCAATAATCCTGATTCATCCAGACGGCGTGGAGATTGCCGGAGGAATCAGCCGCGATCGCCGCCTCGGAAGAGCCGGTCTGAGTCCCCGTGAGATGCACGTACGCAGTCCAAGTGACACCCCCATTGGTGCTCTTCTTGTAGCAGACCTCTGGAAACGGGTCATCCGGCCACGAAGGCCGATAGACATATTCTTCCCAAAGGATATGAAGATTACCAGAGGGATCAACGGTAATGGCCGGATCATACGACATCAACTTTGACCAGGTGAGATTTTTGCTTGTTGTCCAGCTGAAGCCCCCGTCCAGACTCTTCCTGTATAAGATGTCATAGTTCCCGGGCGTATCATCTTCCCAGACGACATGGGGATTGCCGGAAGAATCAACGGCAATGGCCGGAAACACAGAATGACCTGAGTTGTTGGTGAGCCTTCTGCTCAAGGCCCACGTAACTCCGCCATCCGTGCTCTTTCTGTAATAGATCTCAACGTTACCTGCCGCATAATCCATCCAGACGGCATGAAGATAGTCAGAGGAATCGATGGCCATGTCCGGAAGCCCAGAATACCCTGAAGTCCAGGTCAGCCTTCTGCGCGAAGTCCAGGTCGCTCCTCCGTCCTCGCTTTTCTTGTAATAAATCTCAGAGTTCCCGTCGGTATCGTCTCTCCAAACCAGGTGAGGATTGTGAGAGGAATCCAGGGCAATCGCCGGCTGCCAAGAATCGCCGGAATTCACGGTGATCGATCGGGCTGGCGTCCAGGTGATTCCCCCATCCGTGCTTCTCCGGTAATAAATTTCATCGTTCCCGGGCGTGTCATCCGGCCAAACCACATGGAGATTGAGCCAGCCATCAACGGCGATCGCCGGCTTCCCTGAATAGCCCGGGGTGAAGCTGAGTCTTTTGCCCGATGTCCAGGTGATGCCGCCGTTTGTGCTTTTCTTGTAATAGATCTCAAAATTCCCGGGCGTGTCATCGCGCCAGACAACATGGAGATTGCCTGAAGAATCTACAGCAATATCCGGATCCTCGGAGAAACCCGGAGTCCAGGTGAGCTGTTTTTCCAATGTCCAGTCCGCCCAAGCGGCCTGAGCGAAGAGAAATAACCCAATCGCCAAAATCACTCGCCCTAACCGTTTCATTTCGCCCTCCTTCAGAAGATGAATTGACATTGCCTCTTCTGAAACCTGTTGACCTTCATACCTGTCTACTTGCCCTTCAGGTAATAGATCTCCAGGTTCCCGGGCGTGGTATCCATCCAGACCACATGGAGATTGTCGGAAGAATCAACGGCTATGGCCGGAACGTAGGAACTGCCCGAAGTCATCGTCAGCCTTTTGCTCGTTGCCCAGGTGGCGCCCCCATCTGGGCTGCTTTTGTAATAAACCTCAGAGTCCCCAGATGTATTATCATGCCAGACCACATGAGGATTGCCCAAAGAATCAACAACAATAGCCGGATATCCGGAAGCCCCGGCATTCCAGGTGAGCCTTTTTCTTGTTGCCCAGGTGGTGCCCCCATCTGGGCTGTTCACGTAATAAATCTCGGCGTTGCCGGGCGTCTCATCACTCCAGACCACATGGAGTATGCTGGAGGCATCAACGGCAATGACTGCACAGCTGGAGTAGCCCGAAGTCCAGGTGAGTCTTTGGCTGGGTGTCCAGGTGGCTCCCCCATTCATGCTCTTCAGGTAATAAATTTCATAGTCCCCCGGCGTGCTATCATACCAGACCACATGGAGATTGTCCGTGGCATCAACGGCAATGGCCGGAAGATAGGAACCGCCCGAAGTCCAGGTAAGCCTTTTGCTTGTTGACCAGGTGGCTCCCCCATTTGTGCTCTTCTTGTAATAAATCTCATGATTTGCGGGAGTTTCATCGTACCAGACCATATGAAAATTGCCCTGGGAATCAAAGACAGTGACAGGACAAAAGGAACCGCCCGAGGTCCAGGTAAGCCTTTGGCTTGCTGACCAGGTGGCTCCCCCATCCGTGCTCTTCCTGTAATAGATCTCCGAGTTGCCGGGCGTATCGTCATGCCAGAACGCATGAAGATCACCCGAGGCATCAACGGCAATGGTTGGATAGGCGGAACCGCCCGAAGTCGTGGTGAGCCGCTTGCTTTGTGTCCAGGTGGTTCCTCCATCCGTGCTATTTTTGTAATAGATCTCAAAGTTCCCCGGTGTCTCGTCCTGCCATACGACATGGACATTGCCCGAAAAATCAACCGCCACGACCGGATAATAGGACGAGCCCGAAGTCCAGGTGAGCCTTTTGGCCGGTGTCCATTGGGCCTGGGCTGCCTGAGCCAAAAGAAATAATCCAAGAACCGTGATCATTAACGAGGTCCGTTTCATTTCGTCCTCCCTTAGAGAATCAATTACCATCCACCTTAGGAAACCTGATTTTCTCCTTAGCTTCCTACTTGCCGTTCTTATAATAGATCTCCGTATTGCCGGGTGTTTCTTCATCCCAGACGACATGGATCGTATTGCCTGAATCAACGGCCATGGCTGGGAAGCGGGAGTTACCCGATGTCCAGGTCAGTCTTTGAGCTGCGCCCCAGGTTAGGCCTCCATCCATGCTTCTCTTGTAATAAAGCTCAGCACTGCCTGGTGTCGAATCATGCCAGACGACATGGATGGTGGTACCCGAGTTTACGGCTGTGCCGGGGAAATAAGAATCCCCTGAAGTCCAGGTCAGCCTTTTGTCGGCGCTCCAGGTTAGGCCTCCATCCGTGCTTCTCTTGTAATAAAGATCATCATTGCCTGGTGTCGAATCATACCAGACGACATGGAGCGTATTGACTGAAGCTGTGGCCATAGCCGGGGCGAGGGAATTGCCTGAAGTCGAGGTCAGCCTTTTGTCGGCGCTCCAGGTTGTGCCTTTATCCGTGCTTCTCTTGTGATAAAGCTCAGCATAACCAGGTGTGAAGTCCTCCCAGACGACATGGATCGCGTCGCTTGAATCTATGGCTAAGGCAGGAAAGTAGGAATCCCCTGAAGTCCAGGACAGCCTCTTGATCGCGCTCCACGTTGCGCCTCCGTCCGTGCTTTTCTTGTAATAGATCTCAGGAAGACCGGGTGTGTCCTCAGACCAGACGACATGGAGGGTGCCGCCTGAATCTATGGCTATTACAGGGTTGTAGGAGCTGGCTGAAGTCCAGGTTAACCTTTGAGCTGAGCTCCAGGTTGCGCCTCCATCTGTGCTTCTCTTGTAGTAAATCTCCGGTGGACCAGATGTATAATCATGCCAGACTACATGGAGATTGTTGCTTGAATCTATGGCTATAGCGGGTTCATAAGAGCCGTCTGGAGTCCAGGTCAGCCTTTTAACCGCGCTCCACGTTGTGCCTCCATCCGTGCTTCTCTTGTAATATATCTCCGGAGGGCCGGGTGTGTAATCATGCCAGACAACATGGAGGGTGTCTTTGGAATCAACGGCAATGCCCGGCTTGTAGGAATCGCCCGAAGTCCAGGTGAGCCTTTTGGCCGGTGTCCATTGGGCCTGGGCTACCTGAGCGAAAATAGCCACCCCTATCACCAATATCTGCATCCTTATCCGTTTCATTTCACTTCCCCTTCCATAGAAAAAGTTAGCCTGGCCTCATCAAAAACCTGAAAATCTTCTCTCTTTATTTGCCCTTCATGTAATAAATCTCATAATTCCCGGGTGTATAATCGTCCCAAACGATGTGGATGGTACCACTGAGGTCCACGGCTATGCCCGGACTGTAGGAATCGCCCAAAGTCCAAGAGAGCCTTTGGCTGGCCGTCCAGCCGGCGCCCCCATCCGTGCTCTTGCTGTAATAAATCTCAAGGTTGCCGGGCGAGCTATCCTGCCAGACCGCATGAAGATTGTTCGAAGCATCAATGGCCAGGACTGGGACATAGGAGTCCTCCGGTGTCAGGCTGATCCTTCGGGCTGTCGCCCAGCTGGCCCCCCCATCCGAGCTCCTTTTATAATAGATTTCCCAGTTCCCCGGGGTCGAATCCGGCCAGACAACCGAGGGATTCCCAGAGGAATCAACGGCGATGTCCGGATAAAACGAGCTGCTGGGAGTCCAGGAGAGCCTCAGAGTGGGCAGCCAAGTGACCCCGCCGTTCGTGCTCTTCTTATAAAATATTTCCGCGTTCCCGGGTGCGTAATCATCCCAAACGATATGGAGTTTGTCGGAGGAATCAATGATAATCGCCAGACTGCCGGACCACGTTGCGGTCCAGGTGAGCCTTTTGCCGACTGTCCAGGTGTCTCCTCCGTCGGTGCTCTTTTTGTAATAAACCTCACAGTTCCCGGGTGTTGCATCAGACCAGAGCACATGGACATTTCCGGAGGAATCGACGGCCAGATCCGGGTCATAGGAGCCCCCCGAATTCCAAGTGAGCCGCTTGCTTTCCGTCCAGGTAGTTCCCCCATCTGTGCTCTTTTTATAATAGATCTCCATATTCACCGGCGTTTCATCCTTCCAGACGACATGGAGATTGTCTGAGGAAAAAACGGCGAGGGACGGACTATAAGAGCCGCCCGAAGTCCAGGTAAGCCGCTTGCTCTGTGTCCAGGTGGTTCCTCCATCCGTGCTCTTTTTATAAAAGATCTCGCTATTCCCCGGCGTGCCATCAGACCAGACCACATGGAGGTTGCCTAGGGAATCCAGGGCAATAGAAGCCGACATGGAACTGCCCGAATTCCAGGTGAGCCTTTTGGCCGGTGTCCATTGGGCCTGGGCTGCCTGAGCCAAAAG
>CAYGXD010000046.1:0-23480 GCA_964353705.1 uncultured Eubacteriales bacterium
CGACCGAAACGATGGCGGCAATCATAACCGAGCTCCGGACCGGGACGACGTTTGCGGGCCGGTACGAAGTGATCGAGGAGCTGGGCAAGGGCGGCATGGGCCGGGTCTATAAGGTCTATGACCAGAAAACGCGGGAAAAGATCGCCCTCAAGCTCCTCAAGCCCGAGGTCGCGTCGGACAGGCAGGCCATCGAGCGGTTCGGGAACGAGCTGCGCTTCGCCCGGAAGATCAGCCACCGGAACGTCTGCCGGATGTACGACCTGGGCGAGGAGAAAGGGACGCACTTCATCACCATGGAGTATGTCCCGGGCGAGGACCTGAAGAGCATCATCCGAATGATGGGGCCGATGGGCGCGGGCAAAACGGTCCTCATCGCCCTGCAGATCTCGGAAGGCTTGGCCGAGGCGCACCGGTCGGGTGTCTATCACCGCGACCTCAAACCCCAGAACCTCATGATCGACCGGGAGGGAAACGTCCGCATAATGGACTTCGGGATCGCCCGCTCCGCGAAGGTCAAGGGGATGACGGGAGCCGGGGTCGTTGTCGGGACGCCGGAATACATGGCGCCGGAGCAGTTCGAGGGGAAGGAAGCGGACGCCAGGTCGGACATCTACTCCCTGGGGGCTATTCTTTTTGAGATGACGACGGGGCAGCGCCCGTTCGAGGGCGACACGTTCGTCGCGATCGCCCTGAAGCAGAAGACCGAAGCGCCGCGGACGCCGAAAGAGTTCAACCCGCAGCTTCCGGATGACTTGAGCCGGCTGATCCTGCGCTGCCTGGAGCGGGAGCGGGAGAAGCGGTATCAGAGCGCGGACGATATCCTGAGTGACTTGGCCAAGATCGAAAAGGGCGTGCCGACAACGGAGAGGATCCGGCCGGCCGTCCCGACGACGTCGCGGCAGGTAACGGTCTCGTTCAATCCAAGGAAGCTTGTTGTTCCGGCCATCGCCGTCCTCTTTCTGGTCGCGGCGATGGTCATCGTCCTCGCGGTTTTTCGCGGGAAAAAGGCCGCTGTCCGCGCCTCGGGCAAACCGACGATCGCCGTCGTCAACTTCGAGAATAAAACGGGCGATAAAGAATTGGACAAGTGGAGCACGGGCATCCGCGATTTGCTCATCACCGACCTGGCCCAGTCGAAATTCATGGCTGTGCTGAGCGACAGCGACATTTATGGCATCCTCAAGGAATTCGGCCTGGCCGACACTTCCACCTATTCGACAGGCGACCTTGTGAAGATCGCCGACGCCGGGGGCGCGCAATACACGATCAACGGCAGCTTCCTCAAGGCGGGCGAAGACATCATCATCAACGCGACCTGTCAGAAGCCGCACTCGCGTGAGGTCATCTCGCCGATCCAGCTGACCTGCCGGGGCTTCGGGGAGATCACGGTCCGGATCGACGAGATGACGCGGAAAATAAAGGCCGATCTGAACCTCACCCAAATCCAGATCGCCGGCGACATAGACAAAAGCATAGGCGAGATCTCCACCGCGAACGCCGAAGCCTGGGCATATTACGTCGAATCCCGGAGATACCATTTCCGCGGCGAATTCGACAAGGCCATCCCTCTTCTCCAAAAAGCCCTCAGCCTCGACCCCGAGTTCATCATGGCCAACCGGGCCTTAGCCTCCGCCTATTTCAACATCGCCGATTCGTCTGGATTTCGGGAATATACAGCCAGGACTCTTGAGCTTATTCAAAAGCATCCGGAGCGTGTCTCGGAACGGGACCGCTATTTCATCGAGCAGGATTATTATGCTTTCGGAAAACCGGAGCCGGAATGGGGAAAGGCGCTCGAAGCGGGCCGGAAGCTGCTCGGCCTTTATCCCGACGATCCTCTGGGCAACTACTCCATGGCCGTGGTTTACGACAGCATTGAAGATTGGGACGAAGCGTTGAAATATGGGGAGAAGAGCGTCAACGCCAGGTCCAGATTTGGCTCAACCTATGCGCTCGTGGCGGATGCTTATCGGGCCATAGGCGAGCCGGCCAAGGCACAGGAGATCCTGGAAAAGTACCTTCGCGAGGTCGAGAATACGGCCTTCGGCCACCAGAGTCTGGCCTATCTTCACATCAGCCAGAATCATATCGACCTCGCCGGCCCAGAGCTCGAGACGGCCGAAACGCTCGCCCCGGACGACTACGGGAATCGCGAACTCCACGGCGATCTTCTTCTCTATAAAGGCGATTTGCCGGGGGCGGAAACCGATTATCTCGCCCTGCTCGAGGAAAAACTCCCGATGGCCCGCTATTCCGGCTATCTTGGTCTTTTCAAACTCCTTCTTCTTGACGGCCGCTTCGAGGAGTTAAAGAAGATTTTCATTCCCTTAATCAAGCAATCGCGGAAAGCAGGAGCCGGAATTGCCGAATGGAACGGCCGTATGGCCATCGCCTATTCTTCCTGGCAGTCGGGCCGGCCGGCCGAGGCCGTTGACGAATGCCAAAGAGCCTACGCTGTCGATGGCGGAAGATCGGACTTCGATTACAAAAGACAGACTCTGCATCTCAAAGGCTTTGCTTATCTAGGTCTAAAACAGATTGAAGATGCCGAAAAAACAGCCGAGGAACTCAAAGCGCTTATCGAAAAAGGAATGAACAAGAAAGTGATACGCCTCTATGATCATCTCATGGGCGCAGTTGAGCTGGCTCGGAACAACGCGCCGAAAGCGCTGGAGTATCTCGAGAAAGCCGTCCAATCGCTCCCCTATGGGCCATTTGAAAAGGATGCCTGGTTGATTGACACGCTGGCCGAAGCCTATTTTCGAGCGGGCGATAGGACAAAGGCGCGGGAACAGTATGAAAGAATCACGATGTTGACGACCGGCCGCCTGAGTTACGGCGACATTTATGCCCGAAGCTTTTATCATCTCGGCCAAATCTTCGAGAAGCTGGGCGATAAAGCCAAAGCCCGTGAGAATTACCAAAAATTCCTCGACCTCTGGAAAAACGCTGATCCCGGCCTCCCCGAACCCGCGGACGCGCGCACCCGCCTCTCCTCCCTCCGCTAATTTCGAATTCGGTGCGAATTCGGTGCCTGGCAACTCATTACCCGAATACAGAAATTTGAATTAGGGAATTGAGTTGCCAGGCACCGAATTAGGGGCACCGAATTCCCTAATCCGATCACTGAATTTCAATCATGTCCTCGAGGTTCTCCCTTCCCAGGCGTCAATAGGCATTTGAGCTAATCTGCGGCGTACAGTCGTCTCCTTTTACGAGGATTGAGCCGTTAAAGGGGCAAGATGAGAAACTGAACGGCACCGTTGATTTCATACAAAGTTTGTATATAATAAAAGGAGGTCGATTTTGGAGGAGAGATCAATGGCTGGGAGCACGGTCAACATCTCATTCAACAAGGAGCTTCTCGCGGAGATCGACAAGACCGCGAGACTAGAGTCACGCACGCGGTCTGACCTCATTCGCGAGGCCGCCCGCCTGTACATCGGGCGCAAAAACAGGTGGGAAATGATTTTTGCCTTCGGAAGCCGCCAGGCTCAGCGTCTTGGGCTTCGAGAGGAAGATATCGCCGCCGAGATCCGGAAGTACCGTGCCAAAAGAGAAAGCCGAAAAGCCTAAAGTCGTCCTCGATTCCAATGTTTTCATATCGGCGCTCGTGTTCGGAGGGAAGCCGCGGGAGATCCTGGACTTGGCCATCAGAGGCCGGATTGAAATTGCCGTTTCGGACGACATTCTGGAGGAGATCAAGGGAGTCCTCGGGGAGAAAAAGTTCCAATATCCGGCCAAGATCGTACGTGCTTTAATAAACGAGATTGAGGAACTGGCTGACATTGTTGAGTCCAAGGAGATAATAGATGCAGTGCAGGAGGATCAGGAGGATAATCGAGTCCTCATTAAAATCATGAACCCGGATGGATTTCTCCGCCGGCCCAGAAAAAACTGAAGCGAATTAGCTGGTTTCGAACTTTCCGGTGGCCGAAAAGAGAAGCCCCGCCCGGATCGGCACTTTGACGTCGACTGTCTTCGTCAGAAGCTCCTTGTAGAGGCCGATCTGCCTAATGTAATCCGGATAGACGAGTTCGAGCGGGCCTTCGGGTGCCGGATCGGTCTTGAAATCGATGATCCAAATGCAGTCCGGAGAAGCGGCCACAAGATCGATAAATCCGGTGATCAGCCGGCCCTGTCCGTCCGGCAATACAACCGGGTATTCCGGGTAGCGGACGGCGCTCCTCCCCAGCAATCCCATTTTTTTGAGGGTCTCGAGAGCACGCCCGACGTCCTTGACCGCCTCGTCCAGATGATCATCAAGCCCTCTCCCGGCGGCGCAGGCCCTTACGACCTCATCGATCTCCGCCCCGCTCCCCCTGAGGATCGCGCTGAGCGCCGCATGGACGGTCAGGCCGAACGCCGGGCCGAAGCGGGAAGGCGCTCCGGCCTCTTCCTGCTCGCCGGAGAGATCGGTTATCTCCTCTGTATCTTCTGAAACATCGTTCGGCTTCTTCCCACCGGCCGCGCGTCTTCCCGGCTTCCCGGATCCAGGCCGTTCTACTCCCTCCGCTCTTGCCTCGGCCAGCTTCTCCGCCCTGGCCAGCGCCGTGACTGCGGCCGGCACTGCGATCGGCCGCGCCGCCTCCCCGAGCGCCCCCTCCCATGCCGCCCTCAACTCTCTCTCTGCCTGAGCACCCGCGAACCTGATCTCGGGGAAGGCCGGCGCTTCGCTCACTCCCTCCGCCCATTCCGGCAGATCGCCCTCCTTGAACTCTTTCATTTTCAGGATCGCCCCGCCCTCCGCATCCCCGGCTAAGATATGAGAAACCTTGTCCTTGCTCCCCTGGTTCGGAAGCGGTACGACCAGAAGATCACGGGCCCGCGTCGCAGCCACATAGTAAAGCCGCTTCTTCTCCTCTTTCTCGATGGCCTTTTCCTCGTCGACCAGCGAGCGTCCGGACTTCGAGCCGGCCTTGAGGCCGTCCAGTTGGATGGCCCAATTCCCGTCCCGCCGGACTTTCCACGGCGTCCCGTCGACCCTCGCCCCGATCTTGGCGAAGCCGTCCCAGAGAACGACCACGGGAAACTCAAGACCTTTCGCCTGGTGGATGGTCAGGACCAGGACGGACTGCCCCGAGACGGGCGCCGGCGAATCCATCTGGACGGGGGATTCGACCCACTCGCGGATGCGGGCCGTGGCGCTGTCGAAGTCGAGGCCCTCCCTGGCCACAAGTTCGTCGAGGATGAAAAGGGCCTCGCGCGCCGCGGCCAGTTTCTGGCTGCCGTTCGGAAGGAGGGAGAGGGTCCGGGCGAACGCCGTCTGCTCCATGAGGCGGCGGGCCGTCATCGAAGGGAGGCCTTCGAAGCGCGCTTGGCGAAGGCTGTGGAGGAGCTCGCTCGCCTCTTCCGCCCGGGCCGCGGCCTCGGCGATTTCAGGAGACCTCCGGGCATCGTCTTCCTCGAGGCGGCCGGCGACGACATCGGCCAGGTCCAGAGCGAAGAACGGCGGCCTGAAGAAGGCCGCCTGGGCGATCCCGTCGGATTCGTCCGCCACCGCCCGGAGGCCCAGGATGAGCTGCCGGATGACCGGCTCCCGGAGAAACAGGGTAGCCCCGCGCGCCGCGTAGGGGATGCCGAAACGCTCCAGGGCGCGGAAGAGGAGCGGCACGTTGGTCGTGGTCTGGGCGAGGACGGCGATGTCCCCGAACTCCACGGGCCTCATCTTGTCCGTTTCGCGGTCGCGGACCTCGAAGTCCGACTCATCCTTGAGCCAGCGCAGGTAGCGGGCCAGCATCCCGGCCTCGATGCGGCGGGCGCGCTCCGCCTTGAGCTTCTCGGATTCCGGGTCCGAATAGGGCAGCGCCTGAACGACCGGCGAAGCGTCCTCAATCGGGCCGGGGGCGAGGTCCTCGTAGTAGGCGATCCCGTGCTCCCGGTCGAAGCTCCGGCCGTCTTCCGGGGCCCTCCCGAGGAGGTCGGGGAGGCGTTCGTTGAAGTAGCGGACGAGCGAGGGCCGGCTGCGGAAATTGGTTTCGAGGCGCCGTTCGAGGGCTCCCTGGCCGGACATCCGCTCGCGGACGTCGGCGTAGGTCACGATGTCCGCGCGCCGGAACCTGTAGATCGACTGCTTCGGGTCACCCACTATGGTCAGCCGTCCGGGCGCGAGCCGGACGTCTTCCCAGCGGAGCGCCGCCTGACCGTCCTCGGCCAGGAAAAAGAGGATCTCGGCCTGGAGGGGATCGGTGTCCTGGAATTCGTCGACGAGGATGTGGTCGAAAAGGTTCTGATAGAAAGCCCGGATCCCGCCTTCGTTTTTTTCCAGCAGGTTCCGGAGCTTGATCAGGAGGTCGGTCTGGTCGACGCATTCATGTCGGGCCTTGACGTGCTCGTAGGCGGCCACGACGACCGGAGCGGTGCGGGCCAGCCGGGCGCCGAGCCAGCCGCCGAGCGGCGCGAGGAGCACCTCCTGGAGCGAAGGCGCCTCGGTTTTCTTGTCGCCGGAGGTGAACTCCTTCCAGAACCGCCATCCTTCGGGGTCATCGGGGAAGTTCGCGCCTTTTTTGAATTTGGGAAGAAAGAGGATCGCCCGGCGAAGGGAGGCGAGAAACCCGATGGGGGTCGCTTCCTCCAGGCATTCCTTGAGCGCGGCCCTGAGATCCTTGAACCAGCGCGTCCCTTCCGAATCGCCGGGGAGACGATCGATCCGGCGGCTGAAGTCGCGGACTGACTGTCGGGCCTCCTCGAGCGGCGGTTCCGGAACGTCGGGGCGGGGGAACGGGACATCCCGTTGGAGGATCATAGCCCGGACCAGGGCGTCAAATCCGGGGATGGACGAATTTTCCAGTTCCAGGGTTTCGGCGCGGAGTCCGGCTTCGAGGTAATCCTGGATCGTCAGCTGGGCGTCCTCCAGCTGGGCGCGGTTGAGGCCGTGGGACGCCATGACAGGGGCGAGCGCCTCAACCAGATGCCCGGTTTCTGCGGAAGTCAGGAGAAATTCCGCCGTCTCCTCTACGACCGGGTCTACGGAGTCGATGACCTCGTAGGAAGGGCTGATCTCGGCCTCGACCGGGCGCATGCGGAGGAGGCGGTCGGCGAAGCTGTGGATGGTCCCGATGAAGGCGATGTCCACTTCGCCGAGGGCTGTGGCAAGGCGGGCGCGGCGGGCGTCGTCATGGGGCGGCGTTTTGGCCAGGCTCTCGAGGAGGGCCTGGCGGATGCGGAGCTGGAGCTCCCCGGCGGCTTTGCGGGTGAAAGTGATGGCCGCGATGCGGGACAAGGAGAGGGCGCGATAGGCGGTGGAGGCAGGCGCGTCTTTCAATGATGATGTAGTAGTAGTAGTAGTAGTTGTTGTTGTTGTTGTTGTCGTCGTGACCGCCGTGGCTGAGGGGGCGGCTTGCGCATCCGGAGCGGCGGGAGCGATGAGCTCCAGTATCCGGCTGACCAGGGTGTGCGTTTTGCCCGTGCCGGCGCCGGCTTCGACGATGACGTTTCGGGAGCGCTCCCGGACGATCGCCGCGCGCGCGTCCGAGTCAGGCAGTTTATCCTGTTTCATGGCTATTCTTCTGATTCCTCTTCTTCCTGCTCCTCCCTCAGCGCAAGAAAACGCTTGACCAGCGGGCCGGCTTTCTGCAGTTTCCTCTTCGCCTCTCCTTTCGCCTGTTCGCCGCAGACCGGCACGAAGGAGCAGTATTGGCAGTCGTCCTGGTTATCCGTCCGCGGGAACTGGCGCCCGTCGATGAGGTCGGCCATCGCGGCGAGCCAATCCTTCCCTTTTTCCAGGAGCTTGTCGAGGTCAGCGACGAACGGACGCTCGCCCGACCCGCGCGGGTCGGCGTAATAGTAAGCGACTCCTCCGACCTCGGGCCAGCGCTTCGGCTCTTTCTCGTGCAGGGAATCCATGATGAGGGCATACACGGCGAGCTGGGCGTCGAGGTCCGGAGTGGGGCCGGCCTCTTTCTTTTCCCGCGGGTGGACTTTCCCGCTCTTGAAATCGCGAATGAACAGACGGCCGTCGAGCTCGTCGAGCCGGTCGATATAGCCGCGGACGAAGAGCCGGCGGTCCGGGAGTTCGAGGCAGACGGGATCGGGAAAACCGCAGCTGAATTCCGCCGCCCGGAACTTGAGGTCCGGCCGGTTGTCCCATTCAAACTTGAGCAGGCGCACGAAATCGCGGAGAAGACGCGTGCGCTGCTGGTCGCGGATGCGGCCCTCAAGCAGCGGGTATTCCTCGAGGAAGGAGTCGAATTGACGGTCGACCACAGCCTTGGCTTTCTTTTTCCAGGCGCTCCATTCGGCTGCGGTGCGGCGGCTCGAAGTGAAGGGTGCTCCGTGCTCGCCGAAGAACTTTTCAGCGACCCGGTGGAGAAGGCTTCCATAGGAAGGCTGGCCGATCTCCCGGGTCGATGGCGCTGAGGGCGGCTCTCCCCAATCGAGGATGTTCTCGAGGAGGAAGCCGTGGGGACAGCCAAGGAAACCCGGGATGCGCGAGGCGCTGAGCGGGGAGCCCGGGTCGAGGCCGGGCAAGTAGGGGAGCGGCCAGCGGCGGGGGAAGATCCCGTCCTGGGGGCCGAGCCGGTCGGAGCGGTCGAGAAGGATGAGTTCGCGCATCCGTGTGAGATCGGCGGCGGAGGATGCGGAGGTGCCGGCGGCCGGAGATACCCGCCAGGAGGCCGGGAGAGTGAGACGGGCGGGAGAAGCGGCGCGGCCCGCAACTTCGCGGCAGACGGTGAATTCGCCGAGGGCGGGCGGGTTGAGCCCGGCCTCGCGGGCGGGCGCGAAATAAACCGAGCGCAGGTCCTTAAGCGATGGGACGGCGGCGGCCGGTTCGCCGCCGACGGGACGTCTCAGGGCGGTGGCCGCCTCGAGATAGATGCTGCTGGGCTCCTTGATCGTTCCGTCGGCGCTCTGGCGGGCGAAGCTGAGCGTCAGGCGGGAGCGGACGCCCTGGATCATGCGGTAGAAGGAGCAGAGCTGCTGGAGCGGCCGGTCGTCCCGGCGGGGGATGGCTTCCGGGGCGGCGACGGCTTCGAGATCGTCGCGGTCGACGTCTGGAAGGATGGGGTCGACGGGCGGACGCGAGGGCCAGGCGCCTTCGCAGAGGCCCATGACGCGCACGGCGTCGAAGGTGAGGCCGGCGGGGGCGCCGAGAGGGCCGATATAGATGCGGGGCTCGCCGAAACGGCCCACGGGGATGCGGATGGAGCCGAGCGTCTTTTTGATGGTCCGGAGGGCGGGGCGGCCGGACAGGCGGAAGGATGCGTCCTGGTTTCGGCCTGAGCCGGTCCCGGAGAGCGAGCAAAGGGGCTCGATCTCGCCTCTGAGGAGCGGGAGAACGGGGGGTGCGGCGGGAGGAAGGAGGACCCAGGCCGAGGCGAAATGCTCGACGGCGTCCCAGATCGAGTCGAGGGCTGCGTCGGCGAGAAGGAGGTCATGGAGTTCGACCAGTTCGGTCAGGGCGGGAAGCACGGCTTCAAGGTTGGCCAGGAGGCGCTCGTTGGCCTCGAGGCGTCGGGCGTGGCCGGAGGCTTCCGGGTCATCGCCGTCGGTGACGGCGGACTTCTGGTCGGCGATCGCCGCCGCGAAAGCCTTGAGCCGCTTCTTTATAGCCGGGGGCCATTCACGGGCGGCTTCGGGACGGCCGGCCAAGCCGCCGAGCGTTCCGCAGGAGTAGGCCAGCTCGAGCGCTTCATCGAAAGTCAGGTGGCGACGGCCGTCCTCAGGCTCGACTTCGTCTCCATCGTCATTTTTTTCTTCTCCGCTTTTTTCGGACAGGCGGAGGCAGGGCAGAAAGCGGGAGATCGAATCGGCGCTCAGGTGCTCTTCAAGGGTGTTGAGGAGGGCGAGCAGGCGAGAGCCGTCGGCCCGGGTCGTGGCGGGAATCCCGGACGCGATGAAGATCGGAAGCGGGTCGGCGAAGGGGAAGGATTTGTCGAAGGGAAGCGAGGCCAGGCGTTCGGCCAGCATGAAAGCGTAGGGGTCGATCTCGGGAAGCAGGATGGCGATCCGCTCGAGCGGGACCTTGTGCTCCAAGACCTGGCGTGAAATCCACTCGACGGCGGACTGGAGCTCCTCTTCGACGCCGGAGTGCTCCTCGAGATGAACGGTTCCGTCCGGGCCGGGGGAGTCATCAGGGATAATGGGAAGCGCCGGGAGAGAGAGTCCGGCTGAGTCGGCGGAAGAGCGGTGTGGTGCGGCTTCGATACCTTCGCCCAGGGCCCTGAACAGGCGGTTTTTGAGGAGCTCGATCTCTTTTATCGGCCGGCCGATGGGAGAGGAAGGGTCTGCGGAATCGGTCGGCCGCGCCGTCAGGTTCAGGATCGACGCGGCATAATCCAGGCGGTCCCGGAGTTTTTTCCGCTCGGGGAACGCCCGGAAATAGACCGCGGTCAGACGAGGAACGGAAGCAAAAAAGTGGAGCACTGCATTTGTTGTCTGTTCGTCGATAAAGGCGACCGTCCGGCCATTGAAAGGATACAGGGAGGGATTCCTGGAAAGGAGTGTCGACGCCCTGTTTAGGAGCTGAGAATGAGTTGTACACCCTTGGGATGCGGCCTTGGAATCAAGAGCTTCCCAGATGGCGGCGATATCTTTGAGCCGGGAGGCCGTCGTCGAGCCGGAGATCGCGGCTTTGCGGAGAGCGGCGGGCGTCAGGGCGGCCCGGCTGAGCTCGCTGATCGTCGCGGCGAGGGCTTCCGCATAGCCGGCGCCTGACCGGAGTTGCGGCAGTTTGAAATAAGAGAGACGGCCGTCGAGCTCGGGCGAGGCGATGAGCGCCTCGACGAGGAAGCTGAGGTACGGGTCGGCTTCGTTGCCGGCGGATTCGCCGTTCGCCAGGAGCACGAGAGAGGCGGCCTGGGCCGGCGAAATAAACGTGACTCCGGTGAGCCCGCCGCAGGAGGAGCGGAGCTCGTGAATGAGGGCGGTCGATGAGGTCAGGACCGCAAGCTCGGGCAACGGAACAGAGCCCGCAGCGGCGAGTTCCTCCTGGATGACGTCGGCTATCACGCCGGGTGAATGGACGACCTTCAGTGACGTATTCTTGTCCGCCTGGTTTTGCCTCCCCATCGGCTCAGATAATTAACACCTTAGCCGTCCTTGTGTCAATTCGCCGCCGGCTCCGTTGGATTTCCTCGGGGAATTGAGCAAGAATAGAGTGCCGGGAAAAAATGGCTGAATATTCGATTTCCCAGATTGGAACGTTCGAGGAATGCGCGCTTCAGTATAAGTTCATCTACGTCGACCGGATCAAGCGTTACGTGGAGGGCATCGAGGCTTTCCTGGGCCAGCGCTTCCACGAGGCGATGGAGTGGCTCTATCGCGAACGCGCTTTCCGGATCGTCCCGCTCGAGGAATTGCTGGCTTTTTATGAGAAAGAGTGGGCCGATAAGTGGCACGCCGAGGTGATAATTGTGAAAAAGGAGCGCACCGCCGACGACTACAGGCTGATGGGGCGGCGCTTCATCGAGGATTATTACAAGCGGCACCACCCGTTCGACGAAGGGCGGGTGCTGGGACTCGAGCGGTACATCCGTTTCCCGCTCGACGAGTCGGGGCGCTACAACTGCAAGGGGATCATCGACCGGCTGATGCTGGCCCCGGACGGCGCTTTTGAGGTCCACGATTACAAGACCGGTTCCAGCCTGCCGGAGCAGGCCGGGCTCGACCGGGACCGGCAGCTCGGCCTCTACCAGATCGGGGTCCAAACGCTCTGGCCCGAAGCGAAGGACCTCCGGCTTGTCTGGCACATGGTCGCCTTCGACCTCGAGATGAGGTCAAGCCGGACGCCCGCCGCGCTCGAAGCGCTGAGGCAGGACATCGCCGGGCTTATCGACCGGATCGAGGCCGAGAAGGAGTTTGCGCCCCACGAATCAGTTCTGTGCAACTGGTGCCCCTACTGGGATTTGTGCCCGATGAAGAAGCACCTGGTGAAAGTCGAGGCGTTGCCGAGGGAGCGCTGGAAGGACGAAAAGGGCGTCGCGATCGTCGATGCCTACGCCGAGCGCTGGCGGAAGAAGCGGGGACTCGATGCCGAGGTGAGGGCCGTCGAGGCGGAGCTCGATGAGATCAGGGATGCGGCCATCGACTTCGCCGAGAAGGAAGGAGTCCAGGTCATAGGAGGGACGGACGCGCGGCTCAGGGTGACCGGGAAGGAGCGCGTCGTCTCACCCGCCAAGGGAAGCGAGGAGCGGGAGGCCTTGGAGCGGGAGCTCAAAGCGGCCGGCGTCTGGGAAGAGGTCTCGACGCTCGATACGCCGGCGCTTGAGAAAGCCGTGGCCGAGGGAAGGTGGGCCGGCGATGTCCTCGGGGGCATAAAAGCCTATCTCCGCGCCGAGAGACGTTATACGGTAAGCCTGACCGAGAACTCCTGATTATTCGATGCCGGCTACCGACGGCACCCGCTATTTTTTCTTGGGCGCCGCCATGTAGATATTGCCCGTCCCCTCACCCATCCAGATAGCCAACTTATCCTGACCGACAGCCACCTTGGCGTTGCCCTTCGGGAGGTTCATGTTGAAACGGGTCTGCAGGGGGCGGTAAACGACCTCGCCGTCCCCATCCGGCTTTTTTGACCGGGGCTCGAGTTTCTGCGCCCAGACGGCGCACGGTCCGCCCCGTTCCGAAACATAAAACAAATGACTGCCGTCAGGAGACCAGGCCGGCGAACCCAGGTATCGATCCTGCTCAAAAAGGACGATCCAGTCCTTCTCCATCGCGGGCGCTCCTATGTCGTCGAGCGGAGCCAGGCACATCGCCACACGGCCATCCGGCTTTCCCAAGACGAACGCAAGCCAGCGGTCGTCGGGAGACAAGGCGGGATCTATGATCTCTCCGCTGCGGGATTCCAGGAGGAGAGTTTTTTCACCGGTGACGATGTTGTGCCGCGCCACCATTCCGCCGCTCTCCTCGATCAGGGCGAAGTTCGGGTCGGAGTAGAAACCCAGGATTGTGCAGCCAGCGCAGACTTCACGGCCGGCTGTATCGAGTCCCGCGATGACAAAAGTCCTGGCCTTTCCGTCGGAAAAGAGTCGATAGGAGATGACCGATCCGTCGGGGCTGATTCGGGGATTCAGGTTGATCTGCCTGTTCGACATTGGGAAAGTCTTTTCTTCTCCCTTTAGCAGGTCCATTAAACGGAGTTCGGAACGCGGCTTCTGCATGCCCGCAAAGGCGCTGTAGGCGAGCTTCGAGCCGTCGCGGCTGAGACTCGGGCTGAACTTGGCCATAACGTCCTTGGCTACAGAGACCGGCGCCCCGCTGACCAGGCCCTGATTGGGCACTGCCTCTAAGGTGAATACGCTTGTGAGCCAAACGAGGTTGGAGTAGACGAGGCGGCCATCCCTTAGGACGGATGCTCCGAATTGCATGCCTGGGCCGGAAGTAATCCGTTCGGCCGGCCCGCTAACCTTCCAGTTTTTCTTGTTGATATTTGACCTAAAGAGGTTGACTCCTTCGACGGTGTTGCCCGCCGCGAAAAAGACGTATGAACCCACCCAACTATACGGAGACTGCCAGGCAGGAAGAAGGGAGAGGCTGCTGTGCGCATTCGTTTGGACGGCCGGGCCTCCCGAGACCGGAGCGACCCACCAATCGAGGCTTTTTGGGTCGTCCGCCCGCCGGCCGTTGAAGATCAGGTATTTCCCGTCGGGAGACCAGACCGGGGCAGATCCGGAAGCCAACCCGACAATGCCGAACTCGGGCTGAAAGGGAACCGGAGTCCCTCCCTGGGCCGGCATGAGGAACATTTTAGTGAGACGGGTTTCTAAGGAAGCCGGAATCTCAATGTAAGAAATCCAGGCGCCGTCCGGGGAATAGCGAGGATGAATGCCGCGTCCGGCGATTCGGCGTTCTGTTCCGCCAAGGGTGTCGATTTCATAGATTCCGCCGCCGTCCCGCTCGGAACGGAAGACAATCTTGGAGCCGTCCGGAGAAAAGTAGGGCGTATTGTCATCGGCGGGATCTATCGTCAGCCGAAGCGGCGTCCCGCCGGCAACTTGCTGGACCCAAATATCGAGGTTGCCGTCGCCGCTGCGGTCCGAAGCGTAGGCGATCATCTTCCCGTCCGGAGAGAAATCTGGAGACCAGGTCAGGCCGGAATCGAAAGTCAGCCGGCTGATCTCGAACTCCGGCGGGCCCGTTTTCTGGAGAACGAAAATCCAGAGGAGAACCGCAGCTATGATAGCCAGAGAGCCCAGGCCGGCCCAGACGAACGGCCGTTTCCGCGTAAGGCTGACGGGGGCTTGAGAAGCGCGGAGTTTGCCGGATTCCGAGTCCTCCTTAAGGTCCTGGAGGACGACCTTTATATCCGACATGTTCTGCCACCGCCGCTGGGGGTCTTTGCGGAGGCAGCGGACAAGAATTTGTTCGATTTCCGGGGGAAGCGATTCGTTAAGCTTTGATGCAGGCTTGGGCTCCTCGCGGAGGATGGCCGCCAGCGTAGACATCCGGGTTTCCCGGTGGAAAGCCTTGCTGCCGGTGAGCATTTCGTAAAGGACCGAGCCGAAGGAAAAAACGTCCGACCGGGAGTCGACCTTCTTGCCCTCGGCCTGCTCCGGCGACATATAGTCCACCGTCCCCATGATGAAGCCTTCTTCGGTCCGGGGCTTTTCCTGCCGGCCCGCTGTCAGGGTCGGCGCCAGGTCGGCGGCTTCGACGTCCTCGGTCAGCTTGGCCAAGCCGAAGTCGAGGATCTTGACCCGACCCTCGCCGGTCACCATGATGTTCGTCGGCTTGAGGTCGCGGTGGACGATCCCGGCGGCATGGGCTTTGGCCAGCCCGTCGGCGACCTGAACCGCAAGGTTGAGAGCCTCATTGAGCCTCATCCCTCTGCGTCCGATCAGCTGGTCGAGGGTTTTACCTTCCACGAATTCCATGACGATGAAATCGCGCCCCTGATCGGCGCCGATGTCGTGGACGACGATGATGTTGGGATGGTTGAGGGAGGAAGCGGCCTTGGCCTCCTGGACGAACCGCTGTTTGCGGTCGGGGTCGGCCATCTTCTCGGGAGGGAGGACTTTAATGGCAACGATCCGGTCGAGGTGAGTGTCCTGCGCCTTGTAGACCGCGCCCATGCCGCCCTCCCCGATCTTTTCCAGGATGCGGTAGTGAAAGAAGGTCTGGCCGGTTATGGGCATCTGACGAACTGCCTTATTCCTGACGCCTTTGAGCAATATATAAATCGGCCGGGGGATAAAATCAAGTTCGAAAAAGCAGGACAGCTACTGACTTGCCTGGCTTCCGGAGCGGTCTGGGCCGGAATAACCGTGTCCTCCTACTTCTTTCCCAGAAACCGGTTCAAAAACTCAAAGGTCGCGTTGTAGCAGTCCAGGCGGTTTTTGTGGAGCATGAATTCGTGCGGTTCGTCGGGCCGGATCATGAGCTCGATATGGACATCGCCTCTGGCGCGGAGCTTCTGCACGAGGTCCACCGTCTGGGAGAAATCGACGTTGCGGTCGTCGTCCCCGTGGATGAATAGGACAGGGGATTTCCAGGTGTTGACAGCGGCCACCGGGGAGGAATTGAAAGCCAGCTTGAGATCCTCGGCCGACATGCTCTGGGACGCCCCGGGACGGGGATCGCGCGACCGCGCCGACCAGTCATGCACCCCGGCCAGGTCGACACCAGCCTTAAAGATGTCCGAGTTTCGGGCCAGGCCCATGGCCGTCAGATACCCCCCATATGACAGGCCCCAGAGGCCCACCCTCTCCGGGTCGACCTCGGGCCGGGTCTGGAGGTATTTGGCGCCCGCTACCAGATCCTGGTATTCCGAGGCGCCTCTCCGGCCTGAGTCCGGAGGCATCCGGAAGCGCCGGCCGTAGCCGATGCCGCTCCGGTAGTTGATGGAAATCACGATAAAGCCCCGGTTGGCGAAATACTGGTTGATGCCGTAGGCCTCCGAATAAAACTCCATGTAATGCCAGCCCAGGAGCATCTGCCGGACCGGTCCGCCGTGGGTGTAGACGATCCCCGGCCGGCGGTCTCCCGACTTCGCCCCCTTGGGCAGGAAAAGCTGGCAGGGAATCTCCAGGCCGTCGGGCGCCTTGACGATGACGAGCTCGGGCACGACGAGATCGTCCAACGGGTATTTTTCCGGAAGCGTCCGGGGAGCGATGATCTGAGTCTTTCCCCCGGCGGCCGGAACGAGAGCGACCGACATCGGCTGCCTGGCCGTCGCGGACAGGAAGGCCACTTCTTTCCCGGAGGCCAGGGCCACCGGAAAACACCCGATGGTCGCGCCCTTGGTTAAGGCGACGGGCTTTCCGCCGGAGGCATCGGCCCCCGCCGCGGCCTTGAAGATATGCCGGCCGTGGATATCCGCCTGGTTGCCGCTCCAGAAAAGCGTCCCGCCGTCGCTCGAAAGGGAAAGATGCTCCACCATGCCGTCGCCCGGCGTGAGGTCTTCCGGTTCGCCGCCGCCCGCCGGAGCCACGGAAAGCACGTGATTCCATTCGTCATGTTCCGCGGTGAACAGGATCCGGTTCCCGGCCGTCCACATCAGGTTGCGGATGGTGTAGTACTTGGGTTCCGCTGCGGGCGGACGCCAGAGCTCTTTCCCCAGCCCCGTTTCCGCGTCGGCCAGCCAGATGGCGGGGAGGGGAGGGTTGTAGTAGTCGACAACCTCGTTATACTGGGCGCCCGGGCGGCGGAAAAAAGCGACACTCTTACCGTCGGGCGACCAGGCCGGGTCGCTGTCCTTGTCTACACTTGGGACGAGCCAGGTGATTTTTCTTTTGGCGAGGTCATAGATTCCCACGAAGCTGTGGTCATCCCGGCTGCTTACAAAGGCCACGCGGGTCTGGTCGGGGGACCAGACAGGGCTGCCGTTTCTCCCGGCGGCCTTGAAAAGGAGCTCCGGCTCGGGTGTGAGCCCCGCTGGACTTGGGTCGCGGAGGGCGACGCGGTAAATGAGATCATCCCGGACGACAAGGATCCAGCGGCCGTCGGGAGAGACGGCCGGCCTGTTGCCGGCGCAGACCCGCCAGGGATTTCCGCCGTCTGCCCGGACCGCCCAGATCGCCTGCTCGACGCCGGCCGGGTCGCTTGTGGGGTTGGTAACCCAGCCGCGGCTGTTCGGGTTTCCGCCGCGCACGTAGACGACTATCGAACCATCGACGGTAAGCTCGATACTCGGGACCTCAAACACCTCATCCTTGCCGTAGCCGGTGAGGTTGACCGGAGCGAAGTCCGGCCCGGCGGCCGTCCAGATATTACGGGCGCCCTCGCTGTTGAACACCCAGGCGATGCGGTCGGCGCTTTTGGCCGATACCAGGTTCGTGGGGTAGGGCGCGCTCAGGACCTGTTCGAGCGTGAAGGTGCCGTCCGCCGGCATTCCTAGGGCGAATCCGGAGATCAGGAACAGCAGAAGAACAGGGACCCAGGGCTTGCGGGCAGGGCTATCCATAGACGCCTCCTCTTTAATCCACGCTGCCGGTTTTAGCGGAATGCGGAAAGCAGCTTGCTTGGATTGATCGCGACAACCATATAATGCCCCGGCCGTTTTTTCAAGAGGTGAATTCATCCCAAAGACGCAGACCGGGGATCCGGGCGAAATGATCGTCGTAGGTCACCAGGATTGAGCCGGTTTCCAGGGCGTGGGCGGCGATCCAGATGTCGTTGATCGGGAGCGGCGTTCCGGACTTTCTGAGGGAGGCCATGATCAGCCCAAAGATATCCGCCGTCTCGATCGTCGCCTCGAGGACGGATACGGTCGGCTTGAGGAGGAACCTGTCGAGAATTTGTCGATTGTCCTTTTCTTTGGCGCCGGCTTTGAAACCGGCATATAATTCACCCAGGACGAAAACGGACATATGGACGCTGTCCGCCTGGGCCAGATAGGCCATGACCTTTTCGTCGCCTCTTAAGAAACGCACATAGGCGTTGGTATCCAGCAGAATATTTTTCATTTCCAGTCCTCGGGGTGAACGGCTTCCAGATCTTTGACGGCTTTCAGGAAATTCTTTTCGTCGGCCGCTTTCCAGACGCCGAAGAGATCGGAGAACTCTTCCCGGTGATCCGCCTTTTCCTTGGCCAGCCCGAGCGCCTTGGCCAGAAGTTCCTTCACGATCTTATTGACGCTTGTGCCGGCGGAATTGGCTTGGTCTTTGATAAGTTTTTCCGTTTCCTTGTCTATCCCGTGGACGGTGATTGATTTCACGCGCTCTCCTTGATTCTATGAATGCCTCATTCTGATTCATATTATGCATCATATCAGTTCGTTAATCAAGCGTCCCGCATCCCCCCTAATCGACCGGCCGAATAATGAGGACTTATTGGGGTAATCCCCAAATCGGAGCGGGATTTCTTGACTTCGATTCCCAAAAATAAATCGGTGCCAGGCACAGAATTCCCCGCTTTATTCTCCTGTCACCGATTTTATTAGAACAGGACTTCGCTCTCCCCCCGGATTTCGATCTGCTCTTGAATCAGCCGGACGATCGTGCCCCGGCGGGCGTGAAGAGCCCGGATCTCCTCCTCGTTAAGATAGGGGGCCAGGAGGGCGGTGACCTTCTCTTCGTCCCAGTCGCAGAGCCTTTGATAGAGCCTCCGGGAACAGCGCAGGATCTCACATCCCGGGATCGTCCCGTTTTCGGGGGCAAAGGCTTCGGAAAAATCGACCCGGTAGACTTTGCCCGTTTCTTTTTGGATCAAGGTATCCTTGTCGTTCCCGCAGGCGTCATAGACGAGGTTTTCGAAGACCTTGAGGTCAGCCTTCTCCTGCTCGAAGGCTTCCGGGTCAGGGGGCATGACGTTCTCCCTTTTCCGGTCCGCTTCCCGGATGGTATTTTCGATGAACATCTGGAGAGAGCCGGCGGTTTCTTTGATGGTCCTCGGCCCAGCCGGCGGGACGATGTCCAGGCCGAGATACTTGTCGAGCTCGTAGGCCGCTATCTCGTAGTTGAAGCTGTCAGGAATGGGCGCCGGCCTGGGGCGATTGATGTATTTGAATAGGGCCCAGCGGGCGATGCCGTCGGACTCCAGCCTGACTTTCCAGGGATCCGTCCGTCCCGCCGCCCCGGGGACGACCACCAGGGGTGTGGATTCCTTGAGGAATTTTTCGATCTCCTCGGGCGTTTGGGGCCCGTTACCCGCTGGATCCTCCTCGGAACTTTGCGCCGCGGGCACGGCGGAGCCGGCATAAAAATCGAAGTTCCCGTCTTCGATGATCAGGGCATAGAGGATGCCCCCCAAATCTGAATAGCCGACGCCGGTGTCGATCATCCAGACTTTGCCTTCAAACCGGGCCACCGAGTCCGCCGAGAGGACGATGGGGCTCCCCCCTCCGGACCCGAGGAAGTTGTGGCCGACGACCATCCGGCCGGCCCCGAGGTTGGCCAGGATTTCTTCGATTTCAGCCTGTGAGGAGACGTCATCCTGCCGGTACCAGATAGGGCTCTGCGGGTTGTAGACCAGCCTCGGCATGAAAGGTTCGCCGCCGAGCCGGGGGTCTGTCGGACGCAGTACGTAGGCCCCCAGCTCTATCCTGAAGAACTCATTCAATTCCTTCAGCTTCCAGCTTGAAAACTCGAGGTTGATGCCGCCGTGGACAAAAATGATATCGTTGATCTTGATAAGACAGTTCTTCTGCCGAAGCCATCTCCCATACGTCCGGTTGAAATTTTCGATGTAGGCGAGTGAGGCCAGCGGCTCCTCGCGTTTCCTGATGCTGCTGAGGATGCCGGCCCAGAAATTGAACAGGATCGGATTCTGGCCGAGGTCTTCGCCCAAGGCTTGAACCCGGACCTTCTCATCCGCCGGGAGCCGGGAAATGTATTGCTTCTCCCTGGTCTTCCGGTAGCTTTCGGGAAGGAAGGAGACAAACTGCCTGGGGGATACGTAATCCGGGTAGCCCAGCGAAATTCCCGTGATCGTGGCCTCCTCATGATTTCCGATGAGGACGTGGACCTTTCCGCCGGCGGCCTCCGCTTCTTTCTCAAGGCGCATCAGGAGGTCGAGTATTTTCTTGGCCTCATCGCCCCGGTCCATGATATCGCCGGTCTGGACGAGGTGCGTCTTTCCTCCGGTCCAATGGAGGCCGTCGTCGACCAGCGACACTTTTGGGTTCTTGAGGATCAGGAGGAAATTTTCGTAATCCCCGTGGAGGTCGCCGACGGCGATGATCCTTTGAACCCCCGTCCATTCGTAGGGGGTTTGGGCCGCCGGGGAGAAGGGGGCAAGGGCGAGAAGGACAAGGCTGATGGATAGGAGAAGATTTCTTTTTTGCGCCATGTCCTTCATTTTATTATGATACCTGAATCCCTCTTGTTTTTCATGCCGGAATTCTTGACTTCGCTTCCCGGCCGGGCATATTCTTCATAGAGTCGAGGGTTGCTCCCGATATCCTCAATCCATTTGTCAGGAGGACAAGCGATGGACCGAATATCGAATAGGATAAGGCGAAACTTCCTCGTAGGCGCCGCCGTCTCCGTGGCCGCGGTCCTTTTGGGGGCATGGCTCGTTACGGCTCAGACTCCGGACGACGCGCTGGCTCGAGGCTTTGCGGACCCGCCCGACAGCGCGAAACCCCGCGTCTGGTGGCACTGGATGAGCGGCAACGTAACCAAGGAAGGGATCAAGGCCGACCTCGAATGGATGAAGCGCGCCGGCATCGCCGGCTTCCAGAACTTCGATGCCGGGCTGGAAACCCCGCAGATCGTCGAAAAACGCCTGGTCTACATGACGCCCGAGTGGAAAGAGGCCTTCCGGTACGCCGCAACGCTGGCCGATCAGTTGAGCCTGGAGATGGCCATCGCCGGCTCGCCCGGCTGGAGCGAGAGCGGCGGGCCGTGGGTGACGACGGCGCAGGCGATGAAAAAATACGTTTGGAGCGAGACGCGCCTCCAAGGCGGCCGCCGTTTTTCTGGAACGCTCCCGAAGCCTCCCTCCGTGACGGGCCCCTATCAGAGCTTGAGCGGCAGGCGGGAAGGATATATGGAGGGGAACAAAGCCGCGCCGCCGGAATTCTATGCTGACAGCGCCGTGGTCGCCTTCCGGGCGCCGGAGAGTGAACGCACGCTCGCCGAGCTCGGGGCCAAAGTGACCTCGAGCGGAGGGGCGTTCGATCTCGCCACCCTCACCGACGGTGACCTGGACAAAGCCGTTCTCTTGCCGGCGGCAGCTGAGGGTGAAAAAGCCTGGATCCAGTTCGAATTTCCGCAGCCGCAGAAAGTCCAGGGGCTTACCATCGTGACGGTGGGAAGGGACCGCAGATGGGATCCCAATCTTCACGCTCTGGAATCGAGCGATGACGGCCGCGAGTTCCATACAGTCTCGGCGATTCCCATTGGGGCCGGCACGATCGCGTTCCCCGCGGTTACGGCCAGGTTCTTCCGCTTGAGCATCCGCACCGAAGCGGGCAAGACGGGAGCGGGCGGCGTCCCGCCGCAGGGTGCCCCGGCTCAGCCAGAGGCCTCCGCCGGAATCCAGATCGCCGAGCTTTCCCCTCACACTTCGGCGACCGTCAACCGCTTCCAGGAGAAAGCCGGTTTTGATGCGGCTGCGGGCCTCTATAGCCTGGCTACCCCTGCCGTCCCGGCCGCCGATGCCGTCCGCAAAGCCGAAGTCATCGACCTCTCTTCCAAGGTGCGGACCGACGGTACGCTCGACTGGACACCGCCGGCCGGCCGCTGGGTCGTCCTCCGGTTCGGCTATTCCCTCACCGGAGCACGGAATTCGCCGGCCTCCCCGGAAGCCACCGGGCTTGAAGTGGACAAGCTCAGCCGGGCCCACGTCAAGGCGTACTTCGATAATTACCTTGACCAGTATAAAGACACCGTCGGCGACCTCATGGGCAAGCGCGGCCTCCAGTACGTGATTACCGACAGTTGGGAGGCCGGCGTTGCCAACTGGACCGACGCGATGATCGCCGAATTCGGCAAGCGCCGGGGGTACGATATGCGGCCTTGGCTTCCGGTCCTCGCCGGGCGGGTCGTGGCGAGCGCCGAAGCCAGCGACCGGTTTCTATGGGATTTCCGGAAAACCATCGCCGACCTGACCGCCGAGAATCATTATGACCAACTCACGACCATCCTGCACGGGCGCGGAATGGGCCGCTATACGGAATCGCACGAGGGAGGGCGCGCTTTCATCGCCGACGGCATGGAGGTCAAGCGCGCCGCCGACGTCCCGATGAGCGCCATGTGGCTCGAAGAGCCCGGCGTACCCAGCCAAGGAGGCGAGGCCGATGTCCGCGAGTCCGCCTCGGTCGCCCATATCTACGGCCAGAACCTGGTCGCGGCCGAGTCCCTGACCGCTTACCTCCACGCCTGGCAATATTCGCCGGAGACGCTGAAGTCCACGGCCGACCGGCTGATGGCGAACGGCCTGAACCGGTTCGTGATCCACACCTCGGTCCATCAACCGGTCGATGACAAGATCCCGGGCCTCGGGCTGGGGCCGTTCGGTCAATGGTTCACCCGGCATGAGACCTGGGCGGAGCTGGCCCGGCCGTGGACGACGTACCTTTCCCGGAGCTGCTACATGCTCCAGCAGGGGAAGTTCGCCGCCGACATCATTTATTATTACGGCGAGGATTCCAACATCACGGCGTTGTTCGGCCGACGGCTGCCCGACATCCCGGCCGGCTACAACTTCGACTTCGTCAATGCCGATGCCCTGAAAAGCCGGCTGGCGGTAGCCGATGGGAAGATCACGACCGGAACGGGGATGAGCTATCGACTGTTGGCGCTCGACCCCAACAGTCAGCACATGTCCTTGGGCGTGCTGCGGAAGATCCGCGATATGGTGAAGGCGGGGGCGGTTGTGGTGGGTCCCCAGCCGGTCGAAAGCCCCAGCCTGGCCGACAATCAAGCGGAGTTCCGCGCCATTGCCGACGAGGTTTGGGGCAAGGGGAAGGGAAAAGGCAAGGCGTTCGGCGGGAAGACTATTAAGGAAGCGCTCGACGCGCTCCAGATTGCGCCGGATTTCGAGTACACAAGGCCGCGGCAGAACACGAGCCTGAGGTTTGTCCATCGAAGGATCGCCGACGGCGATGTCTATTGGGTCAGCAACGTCAAGGACAGGGCGGAGATTTTAGAGGCGACCTTCCGTATCGAGGGCAAAGATCCCGGGCTTTGGCACGCGGACACCGGAGTCATCGAGCCGGTTGCCCATAGGATCGAGAACGGGCGTACCATTGTGCCTCTTCGCCTTGAACCCAATGACGCGGTGTTCGTTGTGTTTCGGAAGGCTGCTACAGCGCCGTCTCGGACGCTGCCGGCAGCGGCTGAAACAACCTTGGCGAGCATCACTGGGGCATGGGACGTCGCGTTCCAGCCGGGTCGCGGCGCTCCGGCGAAGATCACCCTCGACGCTTTGGGCTCGTGGAGCGAAAACTCCGATCCCGGCGTGAAATACTTCTCCGGGACGGCGACTTATGCGAAAGTCATCCAGGCGCCGGCGGATTGGTTTAAGCCCGGCGCGAAGCTGTGGCTCGACCTCGGCGATGTGAAGAATATTGCTCAGGTCTCGGTCAACGGCAAGCCGCTCGGCATTTTCTGGAAGCCGCCGTTCCGGTTGGACGTAACCTCCGCGCTCAAAGC
>CAYGXD010000047.1:0-23153 GCA_964353705.1 uncultured Eubacteriales bacterium
CTTTTGGTCTACTTATGTTCTTCGCCTACCGTCTACTTTTGATTTTATCGGGACAGCAATTTATGGTTCTTGACTTTCCGCCGGGATTGCGCGATATATTGTAGCCTTGAAGGCGAAGCCGTATTCGCAGTCGAGTTCCGGAGGAGGAAACTCATGCTTAAGCAGATCCAAGAGGCGCTGCTCCTCGGCAGGAAAGACGAGGTCGAAAAGCTGGTCGACCAGGCGTTGGGCTCCGGACTCTCCGCAGGCGCTATCCTAAACCAGGGTCTGATCGTCGGAATGGAACGCCTCGGCGTGATGTTCAAGAACAACGAAGTGTTCATCCCCGAAGTCCTCGTCGCCGCCCGGGCCATGAACGCCGGCATGGCCAAGCTCGAGCCGCTGCTGATCAAAGAGGGGATCCAACCTAAGGGCTCCGTCGTCATCGGCACAATCAAGGGTGATCTCCATGATATCGGCAAGAACATCGTAGCTATGATGCTCAAGGGCGCGGGATACAAGATCATCGACCTGGGGATCGATGTCTCCCCGGAAAAGTACGTCGCCACGGCCAAGGAAAACCGGGCGAGCATAATCGCCCTCTCGGCCCTATTGACTACGACCATGGTCCAGATGAAGAACGTCGTCGAGGCCGTCAAGGAGGCGGGCCTGGGAATCCCGGTGATCATTGGCGGCGCCCCTGTAACCCGCGACTATGCCGACGAGATCAAGGCTCAAGGCTATGCGCCCGACGCCGCCAGCGCCGTCGAGGAGGTCGGGCGGCTGCTGGCCCGGTAGATCGTTCCCCTTTCACTTCTTGCTTCCGCGTCCTGGATCGAGGCGGCCCCGCTCATGACAGAGATAAAGAAAGCTCTGGTTACCGGTGCGAACGGTTTCATCGGCAGTCATCTGGCCGAGGAGCTCCTCCGCAGGGGCTGGGATGTCCGATGTCTGGTCCGAAGGCCCCGCGGCCTGGGCTGGATCGAGAGTCTCGACGTGCGCCTGGTGAGGGGGGACTGCCGGGATAAGCCGACTCTCGGACCCGCCGTCGACGGCGTTGATTATGTCTTTCACCTCGCCGGCGTGATCAGCGCCTTGAGCTGGGAGGATTACTACCAGGCCAATGTCGTGGGGACGCGGAACCTGCTCGAAACCTGCCTCGAGCGGAACCCCGGGCTAAAGAAATTCATCCATGTCTCTTCCATCAGCGCCGCCGGTCCGTCGGAGAAGGGGAGGGCTGTGACCGAGGACGACCCGAACCGGCCTGTTTCCGACTACGGCCGCAGCAAGCTCGCGTCCGAGGAGGCCGTCCGCGAATACGCGGGAAAATTCCCCTTCGTCATCATCCGGCCTCCGAACATTATCGGGCCGCGACAAAAAGAGCTCCTGGAGGCGATCAGGCTGATCAAGAAACGCATCAGGCCGGGCCTCGGGACGGGCGAGCCCCAGACCAGCCTCTGCTATGTCCGGGACGTCGTCGAGGCGCTCATCCTCGCGGCCGGGAGACCGGAGGCCGACGGCCGCACCTATTTCCTGGCCGATCCTCGGCCTTATGCCTGGTCCGAGATCACGGCGGCCATCCAGGAGGCCCTGGGCATGCGCCGCATTTTTCTGAGTGTCCCGTACCCGGCCCAATTGTTGGCTGCTTCGGTTTCGGAAGCCGCCGCGCGCCTGACCGGCCGGAGCCCCCGGCTGACACGTACGAGCGTCATGGCGGCCCGGAAGTATTATTGGATATACGACGGCTCCCGGATCGGGCGGGAGCTGGGCTTCGCGACCCGGACCGGCTTGAAGGACGCCATCCGGGAAACGGTCGAGTGGCACAAGGAACATGGCGGGATCTGAGTTCCCGGCCTTTGACTTTTTCTCCGGCTTCCGCTAATAATCAGGTTTCCAAATCCTGGTGAGACCATATTCATGAAGACGATCGCGGCGCGGACCATACTTGGGGTGAGGGTCAAGTTGATTGACGCCCTCATCCTGGGCGCGCTCGGGCTGTATTCGCTGCTGGCCCCCCTCTATCCCTCGCGGGTCCGCGGCTCCTGGCTGGGGCTCATCCTGGCTAACGGGTTGGCCGCTGTCCTTTTCGCGGGCGCCAACATAATCGCCCAGAGGACGTCCGGCCGGCATCTCCGCTTTCTCCTCCGCACCCTCTCCGTCCAGCTCATCCTCCTGTATATTTACAGCGCCTCCCTCCGGCTGCAGCTCATTTTCTTTCCGCAGTGGCACGACCAGATGGTTATCGACCTCGAGGCCTCCATTCTGGGGGTTCAGCCGACTGTCTGGATACAACGGTTCATCACTCCCTGGTTGACCGAATGGATGATGTTCTGCTATGTGTTCTATGTGCCCGTTTATCCGATTCTCAGTCTTCTGATCTACCGCCGGCACGGAGAGGAGTCGAACGAGGACTACCTTTTCTACATCGGCCTGGCCATCGTCCTCTGCACGCTCGGTTTCATGATATTCCCCGTGGCGGGCCCGCTGCGTCACATCGGCGACCTCCACACCGTGCCGCTTCGCGGCCATTTCTTCACCGCCGCCAGCGAGCTCATCCGCGGCCGCATTCATACGGCGGGAGGCACGATCCCCAGCATTCATTGCGCCGCCGCAACCATCATGTGGTGGACGGCCTACCGCTATTCCCGGCCGGCGTTTTTCGTCCTCGCGCCCGTCATTCTGTCCCTGTATGTTTCCACCGTCTATGGGCGTTTCCACTACGTTTTCGATGTCGTGGCCGGGATCGCCGCCGCATTCCTGACCATGGCCCTCGGACCGGTCTTGATAAAAACGTGGAATCGGTTTACATTGAAATGCTGACGGCATGGCGGCCTATCCACCCTTGAAAGAAAAAGTCTTCATCACCGGGGCCAACGGGTTCATCGGCTCCAACCTGTGCGGCTGGTTTCTGGCCAGGGGGTACGATGTCTATGGGCTGGTGAGGAAGACCTCCGATCTCCATTTCCTGGATGAACTTCCCGTCAAGATCGTTTACGGGGATCTTCGCGACCCGCAGAGCTTCGAACTCCCCGGAGACTTCGACTATGTTATCCACGCGGCTTCTGTCGTTTCGGACATGGCCTCGGAGTCCGAGTGCGGACCCGGGATTTACGATACGACGGTCAACCTTGTCCGGAAAATCTTGGAAAAAGAGACCTGGCCCAAGCGGTTCATCTATATCTCTACCACCTTGGTCCTTGGGTATCTCGGGACTGACCTGTCCGAGGAGAATCCGGGCCGGCCGGCGGACTTTCTTCCCTATGTCCGGGCGAAAAAAAGAGCGGAGAGCTTTCTATTGGAGAAATTGAAGAATGACGGCCTGCCCGTGGTCATCCTCCGCCCGGGAGACACCTATGGTCGCAACGACCGGACGACCTGCGCTGGAGTCATGCGGGGTGCTGAGAGAGGCGTGCCGGTCATCGTGGGTCATGGCCGTCACCGTTTTGCCTCCTGCTATATCGATAACCTCTGCCAGGTGGTGGAGCTGACTTTCAACAACGACCTGGCCGTGGGCAAGGCCTATACGGTTACCAACGGGGTTTCTCCCAGCTGGCGGGAATTCTTTTCCGGCCTTCAGCGGGGGATTGGGATAAAACAGCGGCTTTATGTCCCCGTCTGGGCGGCCAAGCTGATCGCTGCTTCCCAGCAGGCCAGGAAGAAGATCTCTCCCCGCTATCAACCGGAATTGTCGCAATACCGGATCCGGAGGATTACCACCGAGACGACTTATGACATTTCCCGGACGGTCGCCGAGCTCGGGTATCTCCCCGACACCGACATCGATAGACATGTCCGGATCGTCATCGATTGGTACCTGGAAGAGCGGAAGAAAGGATTAATAAAATAGTCCAATCGGTCCTGTGGATATATCTGGCGGCGGCATTTGCCCTGGTTTTTTCCTTTTTCCATTACCGGAGCCTCCTCCGGAAGTGGGATGATTTCCGGGCTTACTTGGCCTATTTTGCCATCGTCTTCTGTCTCTTCCTTGTCATTCCCTGCCTCATCGTCTTCCTCTTCTCGCCGGATCCGGCGCTCTTCTTAAAGGGGGCCGGGCTTTCTCTGGGGAATTGGAAGAGGGGGCTTCTCGTCGCCGGCGTCGGCGCACCTGTCGCCTTCCTGTCCGGGTTCATCGGCTCCCGCGACGCCGAGCTCAGCCGCTTCTACCCGTTTTCCAAGACGGCCTGCCGGAGCCCCAAAACTTTCATCGCCTTCGAAGCGGCCTATCTCCTCTTGTACTACGTGGCCTGGGAATTCCTGTACCGGGGCATCCTTTTTTTCCCCTTGATCCCGGCTGTCGGCCTGGTCCCGGCTCTCTCCATCCAGACGATCATCTCGACCCTCCATCATTGCGGGCATCCGCTGTCCGAGATTTTCGCGGCACTGGCCGCCGGTTTCATCTTCGGCCTTGTCGCCTATTACACGGGGTCGTTTGTCTATACGATATTCCTCCACGCCCTGACCGGGATATCCACCGATCTTTTCATCTACAGGCGCGCCTATCGTCCCGCCTATTCAGATAAAAGGGCTGTTTGAGGGAAAGAAGACAATTCGCTTTGGAGCAAAACCATTAAGATCCTCGTGACAGGAGCGACCGGTTTTGTCGGCTCTGTCCTTGTCCCCGACCTGGTCAGGAGATTCGGACCGGATTCAGTCTCCGCCTATGTTCTGCCCGGAGACCGCATCCCGGCGACTTGGAAGGACGAGAAGGTCCGGGTATTTTTCGGGGACATTGCCGATGAGAAGCGGTTTTCTGAAGCCCTGCAAGGGCAAACTTACGTCATCCACCTGGCCGGTTTCATTTCCTACTGGAGAAGAGATTTCAGCCGGATGATGCGGGTCAACCGGGATGGAGTCAGGGCGGTTGTGGACGCCTGCGTCCGCGCCCGGGTACGACGGCTGGTCCACGTCTCCTCGATCGGTGCGATCGGTTTCAAAAAAGGTGGACAGCTGATCGACGAGACGACGCCGTTCAACTGGCCGCCCTATTTTCATTACATGACGTCCAAGTATCACGGACAGAGGATCGTGGAAGAAGCCGTGCGGGCAAAGGGGCTCGACGCGGTCATCTTCAATCCGGCTTCCATCATGGGCCCTGGCGACGCCGTCCTGTCGACGCCGCATAATCAGCTTTACGCCCGTGTTTACGGCGGCCGGATGTTCGGCTCGTTCAGGGGCGGGCTCGGGGTCGTGGATGTCCGCGATGTTGCGGCCGTCATCGTCAAGGCCCTTGACCGCGGCCGGCCCGGGGAGAAGTATCTCCTTGTCGGAGCCAACCTCGATTATCCGGACGTGCTGAGGCTGATCGCCAAGCACGCGCGGCGCCGGGTCTATCCTTTTCCGGTGCCCGCGGCGCTCCTTTCGGCGGCGGGGCTGTCCCTGGAGCTCCTCAGCCATCTGACCAGGGTAAAACCGCTGCTTACCTATTCCTACGGCCGGCTCAGCGGGTGGACAACGTTCTACTCCAACGAAAAAAGCCGCCGGGACTTTTCCCACAAATATCTGCCGATCGAAGAGACGATCCGGGATTCCTGCCGCTATTTCGAAAAGACCTTTATGCCCAGCTGACCAGGAAAGCGCCGACGGAGGCCAGGGCTACGGCCGCTAACCTTCCCCCGGTTACTTTTTCCTTCAGGAAAATGGCCGCAAAGACAAAAATAAATATGGAGTTCAGCTGGTTGAGGGGGGCCGCGATCGAAGCCAGGGTGTATTTCATCCCCGCCATCCAGGCGATCAGGGCGATGTAGGCCCCAAGGAAAGTCCCTGGGACCATGGACCTCCAGTTGAACGGAACGGCAAGCGTCCCCAGTATCATCCTCCGCCGCGGATGGAACAGGAGGAAAAGCAGGAGGGCGGCGCCGCCCGCTGCCATCCGCCAGAGGGTCGCCCAAAGGACACCGGAACGCGCCAGGAGGGGTTTGATCATGACAATGCTTGCCGCCAGTGTGATCATGGCCAAGGCCCCCAGGCCGATACCAAGATAGAGGTTCTTCCGGGGAGGAAGGCCCTTTTCTTTGGAGATTGAAACCAGGATGAGGGCGGACAGGATAAGAGCCACACCCAGGAGCTGCCTGAGGTTCAGTCGCTCGCCGATGAAAAGAAAAGAAAAGAGGATGACGAACGGGCTGTAGAGGCAGTCGACGACCGCAGTCAGGCTCGCTCCGAGGAGGTTCAGGCATTGGAAAAAGAAAGTGTCGGAAAGCGCGATGCCGACAACACCGCTCAGGCTGAGAAGGGCATAGTCCTGCCACATCGCCTTCGGCACCAGGGACTCGCCGAGAAGCAGCATGGTGACGACGACCATGACGGCGCCGAGGAGACTCTTGAAGAGGTTCAGGCCAAGAGGATGGACGGAACGGCCGCTGACCCGGTAGAGAAGCACGGCCATCGCCCAGATCAAGGCCGATCCGACCGATAGGATCTCGCCGCGGAGAGGCGAATTCTGCAGAGTTTCGAATAGTCCGGACATGGAGGCAATAAGCCTAGCTTTATAACAGACGCGGCCGCCGCCGTCAAACAACAAGGCGAAGGATTGGTTGACTATGTAGGGGGGAAATGGTTTTAATAGGTCCGGCCGGTATTTCATGCGGATTTTGGGGATGAACCTTCTGGATGTCGGGATCATACTTTTCTATTTGGCCGTCGTGCTCTGGCTGGGCCGCCGTTCCCAGCGCCATACCAAGGACACCGGCGATTTCTACATCGCGGGCCGGCGGCTGGGCAAGTTCTACCAATTCTTTTTGAACTTCGGCCACGCCACCAACGCCGACCAGGCGGCAGCGGTAGCCCGCGAGGTCTACCGCCAGGGCATCGGGGGGATGTGGATCCAGTATCTTGTCCTCTTCCTGACTCCCTTTTATTGGTTCACCAGCGCTTTCTACCGCCGGTCCCGCCAAGTCACCCTGGGCGATTTTTACACCGAGCGCTTCGGCGGCAGGTTTCTGGGCGCGTCCTTCGCCGCGTTTACGCTGGTCATGGCCGTCATCAGCGGGGGAGTGGGGTTCATGGTGGCCGGAAAGACGGTAGAAGCCCTGACGCCGAAGCCGGCCGAGCTCTATACGGTCGGGGAGACGCAGAGCGTCCAGATGTTCCGGGAATACCAGGCCCTCAAGCAGAAGCTCGACCTGGGCCTGGCCGGAGCCGAGAAGGTCCGCTACGACGAGCTCAACAACCGTTTCAAGAAGGGCGAGCTCCAATCGTTCATCTCTTATATCGAGCCGCTTGCCGTCTACCTCGTCTATGGAGTCATCGTGGCCGTCTATACAATGATGGGCGGGTTCATCGCCGCGGCCTTCACCGACGTCATCCAGGGATTCCTGATCGTCATTTTTTCGGTCATGCTGATCCCGATCGGGCTCGTCCGGATCGGCGGGTTCGCCGGGCTCCATGCCCGGGTGCCCGATTTCATGTTCAACCTCTTCGGGTCGGTGACGACGAGCGAATATGCCTGGTATACCATCCTGGCCATGGTCCTGGCCAATCTGGTGTCGATCATCGCCTCGGCGCCGATGATGCAGACGGCCAGCGCGGCCAGGAACGAAAACGTGGCCCGCTTCGGTGTCATTGCCGGCATGTTCTTCAAGCGGTTCCTGATGATTTTCTGGGCCTTGGCCGGACTCCTGGCTGTGGGGCTATTCAAGGGACAGCTCCACGACCCCGACCTGATCTGGGGGTACATGACCTTGCATCTCCTCTTCCCGGGCGCGGTCGGGCTGATGCTGGCCGGCATCCTGGCAGCGAACATGTCCACTCTTTCCGCTGCCTCGGTCACATATTCCGCCCTCTTCATCCGCAACCTTTACCAACCCTTTGTTTCTCCCAAGTCGGATAGGCATCTCCTCCGGGTCGGACGTATCGTCATCGCCGCCACCCTGGCGGGAGGGGTTGGCGCCGCTTTATTTGTCGGTAACCTTCTCGACCTCTTCAAGTATTTCATCTCCATGCCGGCCGTGTTCGGCGCCTCCATCTGGCTGGGGTTTATCTGGCGCCGCCTGACGCGGTGGGCGGTTATCATTCAGATCTTCGTCTGCTTCGGGATTTATGCCGTCATTCCCAATGTCTTCCAGGGCTGGAGCTGGGCCAGGTCAAATCCCGCCTTTCTGAGGGAGACGCGGCTTCAGGTCATCCGGATCCAGACCGCGGCCTTAGAGGAGGATGTGGAGGCCGGCCGGGCCCGGGCGGCCGGCGACAAGATCGAAAAGCTCCACACGATCGAGCCGAGCGCCGTTTTTTTTGAGAAGGTGGTCCGGGTCCGTCCCGAGGACCCCGAGTCGCCCCGGATCGGTATCGGCCGGTTCGAGGCGGAGATCTGGGTGCTGAGCCCGCTGGGCATCGATTTTACCCGGTTCAGCAAAGCCCGGTTGGTCGCGACCCGTTTCTTCTTCGACGCGCTATTCCCCTTTATCCTTCTCTTCCTATTGAGCGGGCTGTCTAGACCGTTGCCCAAGCAGGAACTGGACAGGTTTTTTGCCAAGCTCCATACTCCGGTGCAGCCGGTTCCGTCGGAGGATGACAGGGCGGTCGAGGAGGCCAGGGCGAATCCGGAAAGATTCGAGAGACGCAAGCTCTGGCCGCGGTCGAACTGGGAAGTCATGAAACCCGGCCGGGCCGACATCCTCGGTTTCGGGGGGACCTGGGTCCTGGTGGGCGTGATCATCCTGCTCCTCTGGCTCATGGTGACGATAAGGTGAGGATATAATGGGTCCTGTCATAGACATGAAGAATCTCCTGTTCGCTGAGCTCAAGGCGGAGCTTGACGGCTGGGGGGAGCCGGCTTATCGGGCCAGGCAGGTTTTTGAATGGGTTTATCAGAAGGGCGCGGACTCGTTTGCGGCGATGACCGACCTGCCCAAGAGTTTGAGGAAGCAGCTCGAAGAAACCTATGATCTGCGGCCTCTCGAACTCGCCGGCGAGCAGCGGTCGGAGGACGGGACGGAGAAATTCCTTTTCCGGCTAGACGACGGTCGCCACATAGAGAGCGTGCTCATCCCGTCCGGCGGGCGCAGGACACTCTGCCTTTCGACACAGGTCGGCTGCAAGTTCGCCTGTGCCTTCTGCGCCAGCGGGGCGGGCGGGTTCGAGAGAGATCTCCTCTCTTCGGAGATGCTCGGCCAGGTCCTTTTTCTGCGGGACCGGCTCGATGTCCGCTTGACCAACTTTGTCTTTATGGGGATGGGGGAGCCGCTCGACAACTATGACAACGTTGTCCGGGCCATCCTCATAATGAACTCGCGGGAGGGAATGGGCATCGCGGCCCGCCGCATTACGATCTCGACCGTCGGGATTATCCCGGCTATGGAGAAGCTGGAAGGCCTGGGGCTCCAGGTGAACCTCTCCCTCTCACTCCATGCGACGACGGAGGAACTCCGCTCCCGGCTGTTGCCTGTCAACCGCAAGTACCCCCTGAAGCAGGTCATAAAGGCCGGCGCCCGGTATGCCAGGACGACTGGGCGAATGATAACCGTTGAATATGTCCTGATATCCGGCCTCAACGATTCGACGGCCGACGCCCGGCGCCTGGCGTCCATCGCGAGAACGCTCCGGGCCAAGGTTAACCTCATCCCCTACAGTCCGGGCTGTGGTCCGGGCTATGAACCGTCCCCCGGGCCAAAACAATCGGCCTTTCTTCAGACTTTGGAGGGCTCGGGGATTGGGGTAACGCTTCGCCGCTCTAAGGGGGCGGACATCCGGGCGGCCTGCGGCCAACTAGTGTCCCGTCCCGTAAATTCCTTGCCATAGTCCTGGGCATGGACGGGACACTTCCAGGGGGAAGTCAAGCTCCCCCCTCGGCGCTTCGCTTTGCTTCGCTGACCCCTGAGGGGAACGACGCCGTCCCCCTCAAACTCCCCCGCGGTGGCGCGTCTTCCGATGATTTAGACAAAGCCAAGTTATTTGTGAGACGCACCACTAGCCGGCAAAGCCAGGCCAGCTTCAGGTTAAGGTGACGCCGCCGGGGAAATAAACATAATCCGTGAGCGAAACCGTCCGGCCTTTCCGGCCCCAGGAGACGCCGAGCTCCGAGGGGAGTGCGTTCTTGGCGTAGCATTCCTCGAGCGCCTCGGCCAGCCCGGTCACCGTGACATCCCGGCTTCCCTGCTCTCCCCGAGACACGATGAGGTCCGGAGGAAACCCAATGGCTTCGGGGCTGGAATCCTGGGCGCCGTTCACGGCCAGGGTCAGCCCCAACGCCGCCTCGAGCCCGCATGCCGGGAGGCTCCGGCCGTCCGCCGCATCGATGGCCTCCCACAGCTTCCGGAGCGGCTCGCTGTCGGGACTGCCGTAGTTTTTTTCCCCGGTCAGCGAAGAGCCCTTGATCTCCGCGCCCCGCCCGGCCCCACCGATCAGGCCCTGTTCAAATTCGTAGGATATCACTGGACCGGTGTCGACGGAGACGGCATGAGAAACAAAAAATAAAATCTCCACCCCGTCCCCAGTGAAGCAGCGAAGGGCGGCCGTGTCGCAGTTTTCGATCTCGTGGGCGCGAAAGAGCTCGGCCTCGATTCGGACCGGGAGAGCCGCCCTTTCCCTCTCCCGCCCCAGTACATAGAGCATATTGTGGAGGTCATGGGCCATGGCGTTGTTGACCGGACTGTCCAAGATCCAGCGGCCCTCGGCGTCCTTGATTTTTCCGGCCCAGTCGTTTCTCCGGTAATAGGCTTCGTTCCTTGGCCAGAGGTAAAGGCACTTGAGGCGGTGCGGCCGGCCGTAAAGACCGGCCCGAACGTCTTTTTTCAACGCCTGGATGGCGGTACTGAAAGACCACTGGAATCCTACAGCGACCCATCTTCCGGACGTCTTTTCGGCTTCCCTCATTCTATAGACTTCCTGGACCGTCCCGGCGGCCGGCTTTTCGAGGAGAACCGAGCTTCCCCGGGAAACAGCGAAGCAGGTTTGACCGCAGTGGAACTGGATCGGCGAGGCGATGACGGCCAGGTCGGCCCGGTGCAGCTTGTAAAATTCTTCAAGCGATTCGAAAACCGGTATGCCCGTTGTCTGAAGATCGGGCAAACGCGGGCATCTCTGTGGCTGGGGGTCCACCGTCCCGGCCAAACGGAAGTCCCGTTTCTCTTTATTCTCAAGAAGAGCGTCCAAGTAAACCGCTCCCATGCCTCCGATTCCGGCGAGCACTATGGATACGGGTTTTCCCATCTTGGCTCAGTAGTCGGCCAGCTTGTGGTATTCGTCGATCATGGCCATGACGTTGTCATAGCGGCTGCCGACGGCGATACTGTGGCTTGTCCCCAGGATAAACCGGCCGCCCTCCTTGGCGCAGGCCATGGCCCGCCTCACGTCCCGCCTCACCTCGCCGGGCGTTCCGGCCGTCAAGTTCTCCAGCGAGACGCCGCCCCAGAGGGCGAACCGTGCCCCGTGGCTCCTTTTCAGCTTGCAGAGGTCCATCCCCGCGGACTGCTGGATGGACTGGTAGCCGTCAATCCCGATCTCGGCAAAGAAATCCAGGTAGGAGTTGACGTTGCCGCAGCTGTGCAGGATGACCTTTTTACCGAAGTCCCGGCGAAGCCGCCGGACCCGGGTCTTGTTGGCTTCCAGAAAATACCTGCGGAACATCTCCGGGCCGACGAAGGGGCCGGTTTTGTGGCCGAAATCGTAAGCTACGAGAACGGCGTCGGAATCCCGATGGATGAGGACCGGGTCGGCCAGGTCTTGCTCACGCCGTGCCCGATCGGTGGCCGCTGCGATGAGTTCCGGCTGTTCGACGAGAGAAAGCGAGGCCTTTTCCAGGCCGCCCGGAAGCACCAGGCCGACGATCCCTCCCGAAGGCCCGCAGATATACTTTTCATCCTTGAACGCGCGGATCACGGCCCCGAGAACCGTCCAGGACCGTGAGTCCCGCTCCGGCGCGGCCGGCTCTCCGCGGAAATCATCGAGGCTGAAGGTCCTGGCCTCTTCGACCGGATCGCGGACACAGGTGATGTCTCCGGTCAGGGCCGAATACTTGAATACCCGGCCGTATCTGTCTTCCCAGGTGGAGTCGTCTATCCTTCGCGGCGGGTCGTCGCCGCTTTCCGGAAGGATCTCCCACGTGGCCATCGGGAAGGTGACGATATCCAGATCAAGCCGGCGGTGGAGCTCGATGTGGTCACGCCGGTAGCTCTCGGCCACTTCATCATGCCGGCCTTCCCAAAAGGCGATCTGGGACTTGGCTTTGGCGCGGAAGTAAGTATCGTGGCCGATGATCCGTTCTACGGTGTCGAAATCGACCGCGAACTCGCCCCAGGGCACGCGGTCGGGAATCCGTCCCTCGAGCGCCGCCAGAACGCGTTCCTTGGAATTCATCGCGTTTTGCGCAGGGGTCTTTCCAGAAGGTCGAGTTCCCGGAAAATCCGGGTGCGGGGGTTGAAGGACAGAGTCCTTATCTCAAAGCCGGACAGGCTGATTCTCTTTCTGGCCCGAGCCCAGGGGAGAAAGAGGACCGTCGTCCGCTTTTTTCCCGTGGGCTCGAAGAGCCGGATGATAAGGTTTTCGCCTTTCTCGGCTTTCTTGAGCGCCGTGACCTCAATCGCATCATCGTTGAGATAGATGAAGGGCCGTGGCCTTCTCCCTTCGCCCGGGGGGAAAAAGGCCAGGCAGAATGGTTTCTCGTTTCTGGCCATCGCCTCCCGGTCCACCGCGGTCAGACGCGAAGCCCGGTCCCCTCCGTTGAGCCAGAAGCGGAACATCCTCTCGCCTTGGTCGATCCGCGGCACGTAGCGGTCTTGGGCGACCATGGGGCCGGAGGGCACCGGGTCGGCCGAGTAGGCCGCCGAACGCAGAAGAGATAGCCGCACTTCGCCGTTCAAGAAATCCGAACCATAGATGCAGTCGTTTATGACCGTGAGCGCGGCATCGTCCTCGTCGGAGACGGCGGCAACCCACTTCTGGGCGACCGCTTCGTCCCCATCGGCTGGGAGGTCGGCTATGCCGTAGGCGGTCTGGCCGATATAGCGGGCTTTGGGGAATAGAGTCGGGACGGAGAGCTTGAGCATCTTGTCCTTTTCGCCCCAATGAACCCTTACTTCCACCTCGATCTCGGTTCCGCCCCTGGGCAGCTGGTACCTTAAGAAAATAACGGATCGGCCGTATGTCAGGACCGATTCGATAACCGTCCGGACCGCGCCGTCTTCGATAACCCGCACGGACGCGGCTGGCCGGGCCATGATCCCGGAAGCCCGGCTTCCTTCCTCGGGGGAGGCCGGCTCAAACCGGCCGGCGAGGTCGCGGAACCGTCTGACGGTTATCCCCCAGGGGTCGGCGCTGTCGTCTATAACCAGAGGCGTGAAAGCCCGCTCGGCCAGGAAGTCCCGACCGCCGGCGCGGTAACGATCGATGAGTCCGGTCTCTGTGTTTATGAGGACCTCTAATTCATCGGTCCGGAAGATCAGTCTGCCTCCTTCCTCTTCAAGCTGAGGGGCGGGCTTTTCCGTCCGTCTTTCCAGCCGGCAGATGAAGCGGTTGATCCGGCCGGGCTCGAGGTCGGCCGCGAAGACGACCTTTTTGCGCCATTCCACATTCAGGTTGCTGGCCTCTTTTTCGGGCTGAGAGGGAAGGGGTCTCCCTTCCGAATAGACCTGGGGGAACTGGTACCCACCCGAAGCGTTGATCTCGTAAGGCTGAAATTCGCAGGAGACGATCCCTCTGATTTTAAACGGGTGGGGATTATGGGCGAAGAGCGGGATCTCCCCCTGGGCCGGCGGCGGCTCGCTTCCGGCCAGGGCAAAAAAGGCTCTAGCCTTGACCCGGGACAGGAGCTCGAGTCCGTGATCCAGCCTGCGGAGCGACGATTCCTCGGCCTGCGGGATTGCGGAGCCGGGTAATATATCGTGGAACTGGCTTAAAGCGAGATCGTAATGGGCTTCGCCGAGCTCTTCCCGAGGGTACCTCATCAATCCCTGATAGGCGGCGGCTGCGGCCATTTTCTCGGCCAGAAACAGGTCGTTTTCGAGGAGCCGGTGCTTCTGTTTAATCCGGACCATGGAGGTGTAGCATCCAACTGCCCACGGGTTCATGTCCCGGGCGTGCCGGGGAAGAGCCGGCTTCCTTTTGCCCAGGTCAGCGAAGTAGGCTTCCGGACGGGAATGGCGGATCTCGAAATCACGGCGCTCCGCCATGAGTGTCGAGAGATCCTCCAGATCGGCCCGGGAGGCGCCGCCACCGTGGTCACCGACTCCCCAGAGGAGAAGGCTCAATTCTCGGTCCGGGTTGGCGGAAATCCAATCCAGCACTTTCTTTTTTGCTCCGCCCGCGGGGGAGTTGTAGTGGGCGGAGACCAGAGAGGCCATCACCTCCGAGCCGTCGAATCCGACCCAGACGAATTCGTCGGCGGGGAGGCGTCCGTCGCCGCGGCCGGGCCGGCAGAAGATGTAGGAGTCGTAGCCTGATTTGGACAGGATCTGGACCAACCCCCGGCTGTGCCCGAAAGGGTCGAGGTTGGAGGCCGTGCGGAAGTCGACGCCGAATTTCTCCCGGAAGTACCTCTGGCCCGCCAGGATCTGCCGGACGAAGGATTCGCCGCAGGGCATGTTGCAGTCCGGCTGGACGAACCACCCGCCGAGGATGTGCCATCTCTTCTCTTTGACCAGCCGTTGGATCTTTTTAAAGAGCGCCGGTTCGAATTCCTCAACCCAGCGATAGAGGATCGCCTCGTTATGGTTGAAAACGAAGCCGGGGAATTCCTCGCAGAGGGAAACGGCCGACCGGAAAGTCGACAGGGCTTCGCCCGCGCCTTCTTCCCAATCCCACAGCCAGACGGGGTCAAGGTGGGCGTTGCAGACGAGATGGATGGTCTTGGGCGTCATGAGGTTTTCTCCTTCGTCGGCCCGGAAGCGCTCTTTCACTTCCATGGGATTCCCATTATAATGCCCCCTTCCGCCGGCTTCAAACTCTTTGGAAAAACGGGTGGCACGGCGCCGGTCCCCGCAACGCCCGCAGCGGAAGGAGTTCCCCACGGGGGACGGGTGGGGCGAGGATGGACGGGGACGCGCCGTGACAGGACCCGTTTTTGAGCATGGAGAATTAACCATGGACATGAGTGCATTGATGGATTCCCGGTATTTCACCTATCTCGTCCTGCCCCTCTTGATCTTTGTCGCCCGCGTCCTCGACGTGACCCTGGGAACGATCCGCATCGTGTTCGTTTCGCGGGGAAAGAAATTCCTGGCGCCGGTATTCGGGTTCTTCGAGGTCCTGATCTGGCTGCTGGCCATCGGCCAGATCATGAAGAACCTGACCAATGTGGTTTGCTACCTGGCCTATGCGGGAGGGTTCGCGACGGGCAATTTCGTCGGTCTCTATCTTGAGGAGAAGCTGGCCATGGGAATTTTGGTCGTCCGGGCCTTCATCAACCAGGACGCCTCGGAGCTCATCGAGTTTCTGCGGGCCAGAGGATACGGGGTGACCAACGTCGATGGCCAGGGCATCAGCGGGAAGGTGAACCTCGTTTTCATGATCATCAAAAGGAGCGAGCTCAGCAAAGTAACGGGGATCATCCGAAGATACCACCCCCAAGCATTTTATTCGGTGGAGGATGTCCGGCAGGTGAGCCGAGGGGTCTTCCCGGCCCGAAAACCCGTCTGAGGGGTCGCCGGACGCCGGATGGGAGAGGGCCGGGGCGGGGTCCGCTTTACATCTTGGTGGAAGCGGCGGAGGCGACGTCGGAGCTCTCGTCCTCTTCCTCGAGCTCGCTTTCGACGCCCAGAAGCTTGGCCGTTCCCTCGTAGATCATCCGGAAGGACTTCTTGGATTCCTGGAGCTCCGCCAGTTTTTCCCTGACCTTCTGGAGTTCCTTCTCGATCAGCGCATCCACTCCTTCGAGCTGCCTCTTGGCTTCCTGCATCGTCTTCTTGTAAAGGTCTTCCTGTTCCTTGCTGAGGGCCATTCCTTCACTCCTTTATAGATATTTCATCGGTTCGGCGTTTGACCCATCTTGAAATTGATATCGATCGGCTTCCAAACCCGGACCGGGATCCCGTCTTTCTCCGCGGGCCGGAACTTCCATTGCCGGACGGCCGTCTCCGCCGACTTCTCAAACCCGTATCCGCCCTTGATCCCCTTGAGTATCTCCGTCCGGAGGACGTCCCCGGTCTCCGAAATCAGAGCGTTTACGGTGACGGTGCCGCTTATGCCCATAGCGAAGGCCTGGAGAGGGTATTTTGGGTCAACCCTCTTTATAAGGGCGGGCGCAATAGTGACTTTGTCGAGAGCCATCAGGTCTCCCGGGCTGACTTTTTCCGTCGCAGGCTTTACGGCTGGAGTCGCCTCGGGCTGCGGCTCCGCCTGCGTGGGCGTTTCGGTCGCGGGCGGGTTCTCCTCCCTTGGGGCAGGAGCCTGTTCGCTGGATTGAGCCGTCTCCGTGGGGTCCGAGGGAAGTTGGATCTCGAGGCCCGTCGGCTGATTTTCGGCCGGGAGGGCCGGCTGGATCTGATTGACGATCTCCGATTGGTCGGTCTGTTCAGCGGGCTTGGAGGGCGTCCTCTTCGTCTCCGGCCTGGACTCGTTCGGCTTCGAATCCGGAGGGGTCTGGACCTCGTTCTGCCTGAGCGCGAACTCGCTCGGGAGGGAAGGCGAGAGCGAGGAGACCATCTGGGGTGCCGCCTCCTTGGGATTCTTTGATTTAAGGACGAGGAATGTCGATCCGGCCACGACCAGCACGGCGGCCGCCACGCCCCCGATCAGGACCAAAGGCGGTTTTCTTTTCGCCGGCTCAGCATACTCATCGAAAAAGGCCTTCCGTTTTTCGGGTGCCTTTTCCGGCACAGGAGCAATCTTCACCGGTTCGGCTGCGCCCTTGTCAATATCGAGAGGGATTTTGTCGATCTCGATGAGCGTCTGGTCGATGCCGAAGGGCTCCTTCGGGGCGTGGATGGGCGCCCGCGCTGAGGGGTGGGGGATGCTATTCCCGGTCCTGTCCTGGAGAGGGATCCTTTCTCTTATCTCCTTGGCGATGGAGATCTTTTCTTTCTTTTCTAACCTGGGTTCCGGTTTGAAAATGGGGATCGGCCTGATCGCAGGCTCCGGCCTTTTCTTTTTATCTTCCAGCCCCAATCCCCCGATGGCGCCCTTGAGCAGGGCTTCGATGTCTCCGTCGGCGCCGGCTTTGGCTTCCCTTTTTTCCTTGATGACTTCCTTGACCGGTTCCTTTTTTCGGGCCGGCCCGGCCAGACTGGAGACAACCGCCTGGAGTTCTTTCTCTATATCACCCAGGCCTAAGCTTGCCCTGCGCTCCCGCGGGGCCGGCCGGGTCTTCAAATAGCCCCACTCATCGGCGATCAGCGGGGCCGTGCTCTTGGCATCCGGCGGCGCCGGGATCTCGTGTGTCTTGGCAGGAGACTCCGCCGCGGCCACCTTCTCCTCCTGGCCGTCGACCAGGAGGTTCAGCATCTTGGCCCGGACTTCATCCTTGTTCCAGGGTTTGGTAAAAAAGGCGGCGGCGCCGTATACCTGGATAGCCTCCATCTTGCAGGAGGGCTCCCGGTAGATGCCGGTTACGACGATGATCGGAGCCTTTTTTGCGGGGTCCAGGTTGATCCTTTTCATCAGCTCGAAACCATGGAGCTTGGGGAGCATCGGCTCGATAAAAACCAGGTCGAAATCTTCGGCCTTGAATTTCTCGTAGCCGGTGAGGCCGTCCATGGCCGTCACGGCCTGGAAACCCTCTTCGAAAACAAGGTTGGACAAGGAAATAAGCGATTCCTCGTCGAAATCCACAACCAAGATCTTCTTGTCTTTCATCGGTCTTCCTAAAGCCGTTTGGTTTTATTCATCCCGGCTTCACGCCTTCCGAAATGGATACCTTCCGGTCGACGGGTCAATTGTGGAGGGGAGGAAATGAGGGGTCAATCACCCTTTGGGGTGAATTGCTGGATGAAATTGTTTCCCCCTGTTGGCGGAGGCCCGGAGTCAGCGTATTTTCTTGACAAGGGAGAGCGGCGGGGCGTATTTTCATAACGCCTTGATTTCGAAGGAGAGAGTGCGGCTGGCCATGGGCGCGGGAGTCCCGGACCGTGTTCCCGTGATGTGCCAGATGAGCATCGGCCACATGCTCCTTCAAACCGGGCATTCCGCTGCGGCTTTCTGGAACTCAGCCGAAACCTTCACTGAAGGGCTGCTCGCTTTGAGGAGATCGTACCGCTTCGACGGCCTCCTGGTCAGCCTCCATGGCCACTCGTCTGAATGGGAAAAGCGGGTCGTCCGTGTGGAAAGGGATGCGGCCGGAGAGGTCGTCCATTGGAGGAATGGAGACAAGACATTTTACCCTCCTGACGATCTGCCTCGGCAAATCCCGTCCGTCGAAAGGGAGGTCCCGTCCCTCTCCAGCTACGACCCGGCCACAATCCCTGAAGAAATCGATTTTATCCCCGTCTCCCAAGGGCTCGATTTCCTGATCGATCCCGGGCATCGTTTTGACAGCGTCGACCTGGTCGTAGCCGCGGCCGGCAATGAGTACTCGGTCCACGGAGAAGTGACCTCGCCGTTTGACTACTACCTGCGCCTCTTCGGACACACCCAGGCGCTCGTCGGCCTGCTCGACTTTCCGGACGCAGCCAAGCGGATCCTGGCGCGTTACACGATAGGGATCGTCCGGCTGGCTTGCGGTCTGGTCGCCCGCGGGGTGGATGCGGTCAAAGTGTCATCCCCGTATGCCGGCTCCGGTTTTATCTCGCCGCGATTCTACAGGGAATTCGTCAGGCCGTTTGAAGCCCGGATCGCCCGGGCTGTGCGCGGGCTGGGCGTTCCGGCGTACATCCACACGTGCGGGAAAGTGCATGACCGCCTGGAGATGATGGCCGAAGCCGGATTCTCCGGCGTCGAATGCCTGGACCCGCCCCCGCTCGGCGATGTCGAGCTCTTGGAAGCCAAGCACCGGGTCGGGGGCCGGATGTTCATCAAAGGGAATCTCGACCCCGTCCATGTGCTCCTCGGGGGTACGGTCGAGAAAGTGCGTCAGGATGCCAGGTCCAAGCTGGAAGCCGGAAAGCCGGGAGGAGGCTACATCTTGAGCACAGCCTGCTCGATCGCGCCTCACACTCCGCGGGAGAATGTCCAGGCTCTGGCCGGCGTCGCCGAGGAATTCGGGCGATATTAAGACTGCGCCGCATCTTTTTTGCGGTTCTGGTAAAATAGAAAGGTATGGTCACCATAAGGGAAATCCGGGCCAAAAGCATCCTCAATAAATCCAAGATCTATGACTACTGCGTCAATCCCTACACGGGTTGCCAGGTGAATTGCCGCTACTGTTATGCCCGTCTGTTCATGCGGCGCTATTCCGGACACAGCGAGCCCTGGGGCGCGTTCGTGGATGTCAAGGTCAACGCCCCCGAACTCCTGCGCAAGCAGATCGCCCGGGCGAAGAAAGGAACGGTCTGGCTTTCGTCGGTCTGTGACCCCTACCAGCCCCTTGAAAAAAAGTACCGGCTGACGCGGCAATGCCTGGCCATCCTGGCCGAAGCCCGGTTTCCCGTCAACATCCAGACGAAGATGACTCTCGTCCTGCGCGATCTGGATATCATCGAGCGTTTCGAGGATGTCGAGGTGGGCATGACGCTGACCACGAACGATGATCGGATAGCCCGGATGTTTGAACCCGGGGCTTCGCCGGTCGGCGAGAGGATCGCCGCCCTCGAAAAAATCCACTCCCGGGGGATCCGGACATTCGCCTTCGTCGGACCTTTGCTCCCCGGCGGGCCGGAGGGGATCATCTCCGCCCTGGCCGGCCATGTGGACAAAATCCTGGTTGACCGGATGAATTACCTGGAAACCGTCATCGGCGTTTACCGGAAGCTCGGCCTCACCGAGGCAGCCACCGATGAATTCTTCCACCAGCAGGCCCAGAGGATCGCCCAGGAAGCGGCCAAACGCGGCCTCCCCTGTGAGGTCCTTTTCTGATATAATCTCTCCAATGAAAAACGAGATCGACGAGGCCGTCAGGCCGAAGGTCGTCCCCCCTCTTCATCCCGATCTTGTCCCGGCCGTGCTCTGGAACAGGGCCTACCGGTCGGCGGCCGCAGCCGACGGCCGGAGCATTCCCTTGGTCGTCGGCCTGGAGAGAACAGACGGCTCGGTCTCCCGCTACGAAACTATGGTTTTCCCATCGGAACACCCGTTGTTCGAGGCCGGCATCCGCCACGCCGAACGCCTGGTCAAGTCGCTCCTCTGGATGCGGGGAGGTTTCCGGGTGTTTGTCGGCGGCCCCGCCCCGGTCGGGGAATCCATCCGGAAGGCTTACTCGCGCCGGGGCCGCCGCGCCTTCGACGCCGACCTCATGTCCACCGCCTACGACAAGAAGTTCAGCGTGGAAGTGACTTCCGCCGAATCCGTCCCTCCGGCCTTGGAAAAAACACGGCCGCTGGGGCGGCACCTCGACGGCTGCCGGATCGGGTTCGACCTCGGGGCCAGCGACCGCAAGGTCAGCGCCGTCGTCGAGGGGGAGACCGTTTTCAGCGAGGAGGTTCCCTGGAACCCCCGCAACCAGAGCAACCCGCTCTACCATTATCACCAGGTCATGTCCGGGCTTCACCAGGCCGCTTCCTATCTTCCCCGCGTCGACGCCATCGGCGGGAGCGCCGCCGGGATCTATATCGACAACCGGGCCATGGTCGCCTCGCTCTTCCGCGGCATCCCGCGGGCCGAGTTCCGGAAGAAAATCAAGCCGATGTTCCTGCGCATGCGCAAAGAGTGGAAGGTGCCGTTCGAGGTGGTCAACGACGGCGAAGTCACCGCCCTCGCCGGGTCGATGTCGCTCAACGCCAACCGGGTTCTGGGCATCGCCCTGGGATCGAGCCAGGCCGGCGGATACGTCAACGAAAAGGGTCACATCACCGGCTGGCTCAATGAACTGGCCTTTGCCCCCGTGGACTTCGGCCCCGGTGCGCCCGTGGACGAATGGTCGGGGGACGCCGGCTGCGGCGTCCAGTATTTCTCCCAACAGGCCGTGTTCCGGCTGGCGGGGAGAGCCGGGATCAAACTGGCCGAGGACCTGGCCGCCGTCGACAAGCTCAAGGCCGTTCAGGACCTCGTCCACGGCGGCGACGAGCGCGCCCGGCTCATCTTCGAGACGATCGGCTGCTATCTGGGTTACGGGATCGGCCACTATGCCGATTACTACGACATCGGGTACGCCCTGATCCTCGGACGAGTGACGTCGGGCGAAGCCGGCCCGATCATCCTGGGAAAAGCCCGCGAGGTGCTGAATGCGGATTTTCCCGGCTTGGCGGGGCGTCTGGAGCTCCATCTTCCCGATGAGAAAAGCCGTCGCGTCGGCCAGGCGGTGGCCGCGGCCAGCCTGCCCGTCGCCGAGCGGAAATGACCGTGCCGAAAGAGAGAAAAAGATGACGCCCAAACTGAGGAAAACGGGAAACGAAATTTTCATCCCGGACGGGTCGCCGGTTCCCGAGGCCATAATTCGCACATCGCACCTGGGAGTGGCGGCGCACCCCGATGACCTCGAGATCATGGCCTACGACGGCATCCTGAAGTGCTTTTCCAGTGACAAGGACTGTTTCTTCGGCGTCATCACCACCGACGGCGCCGGCAGCCCGCGCGCCGGCTTTTACAAGCGGTACACCGATGAGGAGATGAAGGTGGTCCGCAAGAAGGAGCAGAAGAAGGCCGCCCTGGTCGGCGAGTACGGCGGAGTCGCCTTCCTCAACTACACGAGCTCCGAGGTCAAAGACGCCCGGAATCTTAATCCCAAGGATGACATCAGGGATCTGCTCACCCTGGCCAAGCCCAGGGTCGTCTACACGCATAATCCGGCCGACAAGCACGACACCCATGTTGCCGTGGGCCTCCGGACCATCCAGGCCCTCCGGGAACTCCCGGCCGAGCTGCGGCCGGAGACGGTTTACGGTTGCGAGGTCTGGCGCGACCTCGACTGGATGCTGGACGAGGATAAGATCGGGCTCGACGTATCCGAGCATCAGAACCTGGCCACCTCGCTGGTCAGTGTCTTCGACTCCCAGGTGGCCGGGGGCAAAGGCTATGACATGGCCACGATCGGCCGGCGCCGGGCCCACGCCACCTATTACGCCACCCACGGTGTCGACGTGGCCTCCTCGATGATCTTCGCCATGGACCTGACCGCTCTCGTCACCGATTCTTCGCTGGACATCAAGGAGTTTGTTTGCCGGTACATCAACCGGTTTGCCGCCGACGTCAGCAGGCGGATCGACAAGCTTCTCTAGCATATAGGGGTCAGGTCTCAACATTCAACAAATCGGGAGCTATTAAACTAATTGTTGAATGTTGAGACCTGACCCCATACAGAAACTTGACGCGGGCGCGGCCATCCATTAGGATGAATGGCCATGACCATCATCCTGAAAACGGTACTCGGCCTGATGACGGCCTTTTTCAGCTTTTTCTACCTCCCCGATGTCTTTAAACACAGGCGGGAATTCTCTGACAAGCCCTGGGCCGGCCTCTTCGGCACGGGCTTCATCACCAACTTCTTTGATACTCTGGGTATCGGCAGCTTCGCCCAGCAGACGGCGATCTTCAAGTTCTTCGGGTTCGTCGATGACAGGGTCATCCCCGGGACGATGAACGTGGGAAATACAATCCCCACCGTGGTCCAGGCCTTCATCTTCATGACCGCGGTCAAGGTCGAGCCGCTGACCCTGGCTTCGATGTCGGTGGCCGCGCCGGCCGGGGCCGTGCTGGGGGCGGGTGTGGTCTCTCGGATGTCCCGGCGCAAGATCCAGCTGGGGATGGGCTTCGGCCTCCTCGTCGTCGCCGGGATGATCCTGGCGGGCCTTCTCAAATGGCTCCCGCTCGGCGGCGAAGCCATCGGGCTCTCCGGCATAAAATTCGTCATCGCCGTGGTCGTGAGTTTCATCTTCGGAGCCCTTCAGACGATCGGGGTCGGGTTCTACGCTCCCTGCATGGCCACCGTCTACACCCTCGGGATGCACCCGCGCGTCGCCTTCCCGATCATGATGACGGCCACCGCCATGCTCATGGCCGCCGGCAGCACCCGGTTCGTCAAGGAACATGCCTACGACCGCAAGGCGGCCATTGCCCTGACCACTTTTGGAGTTTTGGGAGTCTTCCTGGCTGCGTTCGTCGTCAAGTCCCTTCCGTTGACCGTCCTGAAGTGGGTGGTAGCCGGAGTCGTCCTCTACACTTCGACATGGATGTTCATCTCGGCCCGCCGCTCCCGGCGAGAAGAACTCGCCGCCCGCTAG
>CAYGXD010000048.1:0-22338 GCA_964353705.1 uncultured Eubacteriales bacterium
CCCCGAGCCTTTTCTTGACTTGGCCGGGCCTTCGAATTATGATGAACGGCAAGAATGACATGATCAAATACGCTTTGGTCGTAGTTGGTCCTCTGGACACGAATTGCTATCTCGTCTACTGCGGGGAAACGCTTGACTGCGCCATTATCGACCCCGGGGCCGAAGCGGAGCGCATCTTCCCCCTGATCTATGAGCTGGATCTCAAACCGAAGCTCCTTCTCAACACGCACGGCCATATCGACCACATCGGCGCCAACCGCGACATCAAGGTGAAATTCAACCTCCCTCTCTGCATACACGAACTTGACAAGCCCTATCTGGAGAAAGGCGAGCAGTCCGAGCTGAGCCTTTTCCTCGGAGCTAAGGAATCGCCTCCGCCCGACAGGCTCCTCCAGGACGGCGAGACCATTCCGGTCGGAAAAACGAGCCTGCGCGTCGTCCATACTCCCGGGCATACTCCCGGCAGCGTTAGCTTCCAGGGCGACGGCTTCCTCTTTTCCGGCGACACTCTCTTCAACGGGGGCGTCGGCCGGACCGACCTTCCGGGAGGCTCCACCCGGGCCTTGGAGGAATCGATCCGGACGCGGATCCTGACCCTTCCGGCTGAAACTATCGTTCTTCCCGGCCACGGCCCCTGGACCACGGTCGGTGAAGAGAAGGAATCCAATCCTTTTCTCGGATGAACACCGCCCGCTCCTCCGCCGAGGACGTCCTGCGACTCTTTCTGAACTATCTCTCGGTCGAGAAGGGGCTCTCGGCCAATACTACCCTCTCTTACGGCCGCGATCTCCGCAAGTTCTTCCTGTTCCTCGGAAGAGAAAAGAGCGATTGGGCCCGGGTCGACGAGAAGGTCCTGACCCTCTTTATCCATCGCCAGGGCCAGGCCGGGATCCAGGCTCGGTCGCAGGCCAGGCTTATCTCGGCGCTCCGGTCATTCTATAAGTTTCTGCTCCTTGATGGGCTGGTTTCCAGAGACCCGACGACAGACCTCATTTCCCCCAAAACGTGGCTTTCACTTCCCAAGTTCCTGACGGTCGATGAGGTCGCCCAGCTTGTCCTCCAGCCGGACGAGCGCGACCTCCACGGCCTGCGTGACCGGGCGATGCTCGAGGTCCTCTACGCCGCAGGACTGCGGGTGAGCGAGCTCATCCAGCTTCGGCCCGGCGACATCAACCTGGATGACGGCTATGTGATTTGTCGGGGCAAGGGAGGCAAGGAGAGGGTCGTCCCCCTGGGGAAAGCCGCCGCCGCGCTGACCCGTCGCTATCTCCAGGAAGCGCGGCCGCAGCTCCAGAAAAAGCCGGCCGAGGCCCTTTTCCTGTCCCGGCGGGGGGATCCCTTCACCCGCCAGGGCGTTTGGAAGATGCTCCGGGAATATGGTCGCAAGGCCGGCCTGGGAGCCAAGATCAGCCCCCATGTGCTCCGGCACTCCTTCGCCACTCATCTCCTGGAAAGGGGAGCGGACCTGCGCTCGGTGCAGCTCATGCTGGGTCACAGCCAGATCACGACGACCCAGATCTACACCCATGTCAGCCGGGAGCGTCTCCGCCGGGTTTACGAAAGATTCCACCCCCGCGCCTAGTGTCCCACTAGTCCCTTGCGCTCTTCGGCCGGGGAAAATGGGGGATGATGGACAGGCTCATCACCACCTTGTGAGACTGGGAAGTAAAGACCGCCTGCCGTTCATGGGGAAGCCACTTCTGGTGCTTCCATACCCAGGTGAACGTCTTGGCCACTCGGCCGGCATAGATCGCGGACTCGGGGAGCTCAACCCGGTTTGAGCCCCTGATGACACAGGCGTTATAGTCGACATCCGACTCCTGCTGGCCGTTCTGTTCGGAGGAGGGCAAGAGCAACGGGAAGGCGTCTTCGGGGCGGGATAGGGGCACGGCTATCCGCTCGATGACGAAATCCAGGTGGATGTCTTCCCCATCCCTGATCATATATTTGAGCGTGAAGACCGGTCTCTCCTGGAAGTCTTTCGTGGTCAGGACTTCCGGGGATTCGGTCAGGGAAGAGGTCTCCTGGGCTTCCCAGTCGCAGAGCCGGCAGTCGAGGCGGTAGAGAAGATAATCGTGGTCGTCCTTCTCCAGACAGCCCGTCCAGCGGACGGTGAAGGAATAGTGGCCGCTGAAGGCCGGCCCGCCCTCGTCCAGCTTATAGTCTCCCTCCGTCTTCAGGTCGATGCTGACCTCCCACCACTGGGGGGATTGGGCGGGGCCGGCCTGAGAAGAGGAGGGGGCGTGCGCCTGGGGAGACAGAATGACCAGGGCGGGGAGAAAGAAAAAGAACACGGAAAAGACTTCCCTTCGCCCTGCCCGCATGGTTTTCATTGGCCGGCAACATTCTATTTTACTTCCATCGGCAGGCCCTTGACAAGCCCTGATTCCTGCGCTATTCTAGAAAACTAAACTCGCAAGTATAGTATTTAAACTTTGCGGTTTTTAAATTAAACCCGAGAGTTAAAATGAAGAGAAAAGTTCTGCAAGAAGAGCGGGAGGAATGGCGGCGCCGGGAATTCCGCCGTTGCATCATCCGGGCGGCGGAGAAGGTCATCGTCGCCAGGGGCTTCAGCGTCATGACCATGGACGACGTCGCCCGCGAGGCCCAGTTCTCCAAGGCCACCCTGTACCATTATTTCCGGAGCAGGGAAGAGCTCCTGCTCGAGATCGTCGGCCAGTTTTTCGAGGAGATCGAGCAGGGGGTGCGGAAGATCAACCGGCTTCCGCTGAGCGCCGGGGAGAGACTGAGGAAGGGCATCCATTTCTATCTCCGTTTCAGTGAGGAGAAGGAGAATATTTCCCGGATGCTGATGATGGACCGGTCGTTCACGGAGAAGATGAACATCTTCGTCTCCGAAGAGAGCCGGCTCACTTCGGAGGTCGACCGCCGGTTTATAACCAAAATGAAGACTAAACGTAGAGAAATCTTGAGCGGCGCGTCCGAAGTCCTGAAGGAGGGAGTGGCCTCCGGGGAGTTTCGGAAGATAGACGCCGCCGGCGCGGTGATTTTCCTGGAGTCCCTCCTCCAGGGATATTGCCATGTCCGCATGTGGCACGATAAATCCTACTCGGTGAAGGAGGCAGCGAACATTATTTACAGCCTCTTTCTCCATGGGATCGAAAAAAAAGACGGACCCGCGAAAGGAGCGTCACGATGAAAAGAACCGGTGCCTTATTCGCCATCCTGCTCTTCATCCTGGGAGGCAGCCCGACCGCCCCGGCGCAGGAAAAGATCACGCTCACCCTGGAAAAGTGCATCGACCTGGCCCTTTCCCAGAATCCATTTTACCTGGCGTCCCAGGAGAGGACGGATGCGGCCCAGGCCCGGATGAGACAGGCGGCGGCTCAATTTTTCCCCTCCGTGACGGTCCAGGGTCTCCAGAACCTGGATGAAAAAGTATTCACCCTGGAGTTCCCCTCTTTTATCCCTGGAGGCCGGCCGCAGAGATTCGCCGTCGACTTTACCAAAGATTATCAGTTCTCGATGAATTTTACCCTGCCCCTCTTTACCGGCGGCCGTCTGACTTCCGGCTACCAGTCGGCCAAGCTGGGCTACATGTCTTCCCAGGAGTCGGCCCGCCAGACGACCAACGAAACGGTCCTGAACGTCAAGCGAGGCTATTACAATTACCTCCTGGCCAAACAGCTGGTCGGAGTCACCGAGGAGGCGCTGAATCTGGCCGAAAGAACTCTCGAGAACGTGAAGGACATGTTTGAAGCGGGCATGTCCTCGCGTCTCGACCTGCTGCGGGTCGAAGTTCGGGTGGCCAACCTCAGGCCGCCGGTAATCCAGGCCCGCAACAACGTGGCCGTGGCTGAGCTCAGCCTCAAAACCCTCCTTGGCCTGGACGTCGCCCGGCCGGTCGATGTGGTCGGCGAGATGACCTACGTGCCGGTCGACATCAACCTCGACGAGAGCATTGCCAAAGCCCTGCAGAACCGGCCGGAGCTCAGCCAGATCCAGTACCAGAAACAGATCGCCGGGGAGATGGTCAAGATCGCCAGAGCCGACTACATGCCGACCATCGCGCTCTCGGGAAACTACAATACCTGGGCCGATAAATTCGTTTTCGTCAGAAACACCTGGCAGAACTTTTACGGCTTTAACCTGGTCTTGAGCATCCCCCTGTTCAACGGCCTCCAGACACCGGCCAAGATCGCCGAGTCGAAGGCCCTTGTCCGGGAGCTCGAGTTCACCCAGAAGGGGCTGGTCAACAACATCAAGTTCGAGGTCCAGGCCGCCTACCTGAACCTGAACAACGCCATAGAATCGTTCCTTTCCCAAGGGAAGAACATCGACGCGGCCCAAGAAAGCGTGCGCGTCGCCGAGCTCAACTACGCGGAGGGTCTGATCACGATTACGGACCTCGGGGCGGCCCAGGTCGCCCTCAGCGAGGCCCGGATCAACTATCTCCGGGCGATTTATGAGTATGAAATTTCCCTCGCCCAGCTGGAGAGGGCAGTGGGCCTGGGCTGGAAAGAGCCCGAGTCGAACTAAAGGAGAACGACGATGCAGAAAACAAGACTATCACGGACAATACTTGTATGCGTCCTGGCCTTTGCCGTCCTGACCTCCTGCAAGCCGCGGTCAAAAGCGGAGGCGAAGGGGCCGGATCAGACTTTCGGCGCTGCTCCGGTCAGGGTCTTCAAGGCGGTCCGAATGAAGATATCCGAAAAGCTGTTCTATACAGGGACAATTGAGGCCTGGCAGAAGATCAACCTCACGCCCGATGTCGGGGGCAAGATCGCCCGCATCCTCGTCAACGAGGGTGACCGGGTCAGCCGCGGCCAGGTGCTGGCCGAGCTCGATGTCGAGGCCATCACCCTCCAGCTCAGGCAGGCCGAAGCGGGATTGGCCGTCGCCCAAGCCAGCTTCAACAACGCCAAGACAAACCTCGAACGAATGGAGCGTCTCTCCAAGGAGAAAGCCGTTTCCGACCAGCAATATGAACAGGTCAGGCTGGCTTTTGATTCGGCTAAAGCCCAGCTGGAGCAGGCCCAGGCCGCAGTGAATTTGGCCCAGCACAGCCTGGATGTCTCCATCCTCAAGGCCCCCTTTAGCGGCGTCATCGCCTCCAGAAACGCCGAGGTGGGGGACGTGATCAATCCGATGATGGGCGGGTTCTCTCCGGGGAGCGCCGGAGGCGTCGTCACGCTGGTGGATTTTTCCCGCATCAAGATCAAGGTGGATGTCTCCGGGGCCGACATCCCACGCATTCAAAAAAACCAGGCGGTCAGGCTGCGCGTTCCGAACACCCCCGGCCGTGAGTTCAGCGGCACCGTCCAGGTGGTCAACCTGGCAGCCGATCCCCAAACCAAGAAATTCGGGATCGAGGCGGCCGTGGACAACCCGGACCAGGTTTTGCGTCCGGGAACGTTCGGGGAGATTGTCATCGAGGTCCATTCCCATGAGAACGCCCTGGTCATTCCTCAAAAAGCTGTTTTAGAGAACAAGTATGTTTTCATCGCGCAAAACGGCAAGGCCGCGAGAAAGGAAGTGAAGCTCGGCCTCCAGAACACGACCATGGTTGAAGTCGAAAGCGGCCTAGCCGAGGGTGAGCTTGTCATCGCCGAGGGCAACTTCGGCCTGGAGGATGGGGCTCCCGTTGAAGTCAGCGGTGAGGTTCAGCCATGAAACTGCCTGAGTTTTCGGTCAATAGAAGAGTTTCGACCTCCATGATCGCCATGATCCTGGTGGTCATGGGCATTTTCACCTTTTCCCGCCTGGGGTTGGACTTTTTCCCCGACCTTGAGTTCCCGACGGTTTCTGTGGTGACAACCTACCGCGGGGCCTCCTCGGAAGACATTGAAAAAACGATCACCAAGCCGATCGAGCAGGTGGTCAGCTCCATCAGCCGGGTGAAAAAGGTGACCTCCACGACCTCGGAAGGAACGTCCGTTATCCAGGTGGAGTTCGAATGGGGCACCAACCTTGATTTCGCCGCCCAGGATATCCGCGACCAGATCGGCCTTTATAGGCAATTTTTGCCGCCGGAAGCGTCCAATCCGCTGGTCTTTAAGTTCAATCTGGCCCAGCTGCCGATCATCTTCTACGGGATCACGGGCAACATGGCGCCCTACGAGCTGAAAAAGCTCATCGAGGACGAGGTCGCTCCGCGTTTGGAGCGGATCGATGGAGTCGCCTCGGCTCCCGTTTATTCCATGGATGTCCGGGAGATCCTCGTTGACATCGATAAGTCAGCGCTGGAGAGCCTCAACCTTCCTCTGGACCGGGTCATCAGTGCCCTGGCGGTGGAGAACATTAACCTCCCCGCCGGGTTCATCCAGGAAAGGCACACCGACCTCGTCGTCCGGACCTTGGGAGAGTTTGAATCGCTCGCCGACATCCGCCGGGTCGTCGTCGGCGCTACAGCCGGCGGAGAGCCGGTCTTCCTCGGCGATATCGCCGAGGTCAAGGATACATTGAAGGAAACCCGCTACATCGGCCGGATCCAACAGCAGAACGGCGTCTTTCTCATGGTCAGCAAACGGTCCGGCGCGAACACCGCCATCACCGGTGAGGAAGTAAAGAAAGAACTGACCGAGATCCGCAAGACCCTGCCGCCGGACATCCAGTTCCATGTCGCCATGGACCAGTCGGATATGGTCAGACGGGTTGCCCGCCGGACGTCCAACGAGGCGTGGCAGGGAGCTGTTCTGGCCGTCTTGATGATCTTTCTGTTCTTGCGCGATTGGCGGCCGACGCTGATCATCGCCCTCGCCATCCCTCTGTCTATCATCGCCACCTTCATCGCCATCTATTTTGCCGGCTACACCCTGAACCTGCTCACACTGGGAGGTCTGGCCTTGGGGATTGGAATGCTCCTCGATTGTGCCATCGTCGTCATCGAAAATACGTTCCGGCATATCGAGGAGGGTGCGGAACGCAAGAGAGCCGCCATCTTCGGCGCCTCCGAGGTCGGGATGGCCGTCACCGCCTCCATGCTGACCACCATCGTCGTCTTTCTCCCGATGTTGTTTGCCCAGGGGATCACCGGAAAACTCACCAAGGGACTGGGCTTGTCGATCACGGCCTCACTGGTCGCTTCCCTTTTTGTCGCCCTGACGATCGTGCCCATGCTGTCCTACATGCTTTTCAAACCCTACCAGGCGAGCGCTTCAGGCGGGGGTAAGGCTATAAAAAAACCGAAATTCCAGCGGCCGCGTGAGCTCTATCGCAGGTGGCTTATGTGGGCGCTCGAAAGGAGACGCCGGGTTCTAATCGGGACCGCGGTTCTCTTCCTGGTTTCGCTCGTCCTGGTGCCTTTCATCGGGACTGAATTCATGCCCTCCCAGGACCAGGACATGATCCTGCTCACGGTGAAGATGCCCGTCGGGACGGCTCTTGAGGAGACGGACCGCGTCGTCGGCCTGGTCGAGAAGCTGATGGCCGAACAGCCTGAAATCACGATGATCAACGCCCAGGCGGGATCTTCCGCAGAGGAAAACCCGAGCGACAGCAGCAGCTCTTTCAGCCCGTCCGGGCCTCATGAGGGCCTCCTCTGGGTGGGGCTCGTCCATCAAGATGAGCGGAAGCTCAGCGATAAACAGATTCTCGAGAACATCCGGGCCAAGCTGCCGCAACTCGAGAATGTCCGGTTTGAGGCCGTGGATATGAGTCAGATGATCACGGGATCGATGGGGGGACCGATCGCCATAAAAATATTCGGCAAGGACCTGGACGAACTCAGGGAGATCGCCGACGGCGTCGTCGCCAAGATCCGGGATGTCCCCGGCTTGCGCGACCTGAATCACAGCTTATCCCAGGGCAAGCCGGAATATCAGATCAAGGTGGACAGGGAAAGGGCCGCCAAGCTCGGACTCATGGTCAGCCAGGTCGCGGGTGCTGTCCAGACGGCCACTGTCGGCCGCGTGGCCACCCGCTACCGCGAAGAAAGCGAAGAGATCGACCTCCGCGTCCGCTTCCAGAAAAGGTTCAGAGACAATATCCAGGAGATCGAAAATATTCCCCTTATCACGCCTCTCAATAAAGTCGTTTATGTGGGTCAGGTAGCGACCATCGAGAAGGGTGAAGGCCCGATCAAGATCGCCCGGGAAAACCAGTCCCGCATCGTCACGGTGACGGCCAACATCGCCGGCCGCGACCTGGGGGGGGTGGTCCGGGATATCCAGGCCAGGCTGGGGGCGATCGATAAGCAGCTGCCGCCGGGGTACTTCCTGGAATTCGGCGGGTCCTACCAGCAAATGACGGAAGCCTTCCGTATCCTGGCCTTGGTCTTCGCCATAGCCTCTCTCCTGGTCTACATGATCATGGCCTCCCAGTTCGAATCGTTCCGCCACCCGCTCATCATCATGTTCACTGTCCCGCTCGGCCTGATCGGGGTCGTCTTTGGCCTGCTCCTGACCGGGAAAACGATCAGCCTCTCCGTCTGGGTCGGGTTCATCATCCTGGCCGGAGTGGTGGTCGATAACGCCATCGTCATGATCGACTATATCAACCAGTTGCGACACAGGGGCATGGAGACCAAGGAGGCGATCGTTCAGGGTTCGGTCACCCGTCTGCGCGCCGTCCTGCTCACGGCCCTGACGACAATGATCGGGATGCTCCCCATGGCCTTGAGCACCTCCGAAGGCGCCGAGTTCCGGTCGCCGATGGCCATCACGGTCCTCGGCGGGATGACGGTCACGACCGTTTTGACCCTGTTCGTAATCCCGATTATCTACAGCCTGTTCGAGAAGGTCTCATACAAGCAGCCCAAGCCGGCGTGAAGCCTTAGTGGCGTGTCTCACAGGTAACTTGTCTTTGCGGCAATCATCATAAGACGCGCCACCGCGGGGGAGTCTGAGGGGGACGGCGTCGTTCCCCTTAGGGGGTCAGCGCAGCAAAGCGGAGCGCCGAGGGGGGAGCTTGGCTCCCCCCTGGAAGTGTCCCGTCTATACAGGGGACTTTGGAAAGGGATTAATGAGACGGGACACTAGGTTTTATACTTCAGGAACGCCCCGATCCTACCGTAGCGGTCGAGCTTCGAGGGCGGCGTCACGTACCGGATGTGCGCCTTCTTGTCCAAGGCGGAGTGGACGCTTTCGTGGACGATGTCCTGGACATTCTCGGTCTTGACCTGGCAGACCGGGCAGCGGACCTCATCGACATAAAGATAGCGGCATTTGGGGCAGATTTTTCCTTCGGTCGCGAAATGGCGGCTGAGGACGAGACTTTGCACTTCCCAGGTGTTGAGTTTGCGCAGGACTTCCTTCATCCCCGAGACGGCCCGGCCGCCCTTTTCCAGCTCGGAAACAAGAGACTGGGCCAGGGCCGTTTCTTCCTCGGCCTTGAGCTTCCTTTCCATCTCCAGCGCCTGTTTGAGGATCTTGTCTTCGCTGTTGTTCGAATCGGTTTTCAGCCAACCCTTCATTCTCGCTTTCAGGTAGGGGTGGAGCAGCGGCTCGAAATCTGAGCGGTATTCTTCCTTGCAGCCGAGGAAGAGCCAGTCAAACTGGTTCTTTTTGAACAGGCCGAAAGTCTTCAGAGAGGCTTTTTTAAAGTGCTCATGAAGGTGGGCGTCGATATGCCGCTCGATCCGTTTGGATTCGTAGCCTTGCCAGCCGCCCTCGCGCACCCGGCTTGGGACATCGCTCTTGAGGCTGTCGAGGAGGGAGATCTCTCCCATGAAAATTTCGTACCAGCGGGCCTCCTGGCGGTCGAGGAGAAGGGCGCAGATGCGCCGGTATTCATCCAGCATAGCGGTGAGCGGGCGGACGTAGAGGGTGCGGTCAAAAATGATGTGGTTGCGGGGGGCCCGGGGGAGGCTTAACTCCTCCCGGAATTTCGCGCCTGAGCAGGCAAAGATGGCCAGGCCGGCTGCACTCCAGGCGGACAGACCCTGAGTGCCGAAGCGTCCAATCCTGTCCAGGTCCTGGACAAGCGAGTCCTTCTTTGCCTTGCTCACGTCCAGAGAGGCCAGCCTCGTCCGTCCGTAGCTGAGCAGGTTCTTGAAGGAAACGGCGATCTCTTTCTTGGTCTGTCGGCTCTTGTCGGTGTCAAGATAGAAGGACGTGGTCAAGAGGTTCGCGTCCTTAAAACCGGCGAGAAGCCGAATTTGCCCGGACGAATTGAATTTCATTCAGCCTCCTTTAGATTTTCATTGACCTGCGGTTTGAAATCGATGCCGATATCGTCACTGTTTCAGATTACGCTTTTCCTTTTTCCCGGTCCGGCGCGGACAGCTTGATCGTGTTGGGCACGCACCCTTATTAATAAAGTTCGGGCCCGGGTTTGTCAAGTTTTTCCGCGGGGAAAAAAAGGCGGATCCGAGGGTTTGACCGCATCCGCCGGGCCCGCTATAATAAAGGGCGCTTCTGCGGAAGTGGCGGAATTGGCAGACGCGTAAGCCTCAGGAGTTTATGGCCGTAAGGCCGTGAGGGTTCGAGTCCCTCCTTCCGCATTTGATTTCTCCTAAAGACCGCCTGTTGTCGAAGCCGCAAGAGGAAAGAAATGAACCCGTTTCAGGCTTCCCTTCGGGGCTTTCTCTTCCTGACCCTGGCCGCCTCTTTTCTGGGGGCCGGCCCCGGCCAGAAGAAACCCAAGCCGGAAGACGAACAATTCCTGTCCGAAGTCCGGTACATCATCACCTCGGCCGAGCGAAAGGACTTTCTGAGCCGCCCTGACACCGAGAAGGCCGGCTTTATCGAGGAATTCTGGAAACGCCGCGATCCTGATCCTTCCACTCCTGAGAATGAATTCAAGGATGAGTATCTGGGCCGCATCGAAAAAGCCAATGACCTCTTTTTCGGAGAGGGCCGGCCCGGCTGGCTCACTGACAGAGGGCGGATCTATGTCCTGTTCGGGCCTCCGGCCCAGCGCCAGCCGACGTCCCCGGCCGGCGAGGCGGGGGGCCGCTGTCTGGAGCTGTGGTACTACCGTGATTTTCCGGTTGTCTTTGTTGACCGGGGGTGCACAGGGACCTTCATGCTGGAGACTTTCGACTTGAGCCCCATTTCCGAGCTGAGCCTGGCCAAAGAGAGCGCCCCGAAGCCTTTCCCTTCCGCCGCCGAGGAGAGGCCTTCCTTCGATTTCGATGTCACGTTGAGAAGGAAAAAAACGGAAGAGTCAAGGCTGGAGTCCATTGTGGACATCTCGATCCCCTACACCTCCCTTTGGCTGAACTTTGAAGGGGGCAAATTCGCGGCCACTTTCGAGGTCAAACTGGAGATCAGGGATAGTCAGAACAGCCTCCTCTGGGAAAGTGCCAGCCTCTACGACCTCGCCCTGACGTCTGCTGAGCTGAAACAGAAGATGACGAGCAAGTACGAAATCCACATTCTTATCCTGATCGAAAAGGGGGCCGAAACGCTGAGCCTCGGGAAGAACACGCTCTTGGTGGTTCTCAAGAACAAAAAAGTCGGCGAGGAAATCCGCAAGAAAGTCGAATTCAGCTTTGAGGCGCCCCTGGCTCAGAAGCTGTAGCGGACTCCGATCCGGAAAGACCGGACGCCATAGACGCTCAGGACATCGCCGTAAGTGGGTGAGACCTCATAAACCGGAGGGTTCTGATCGAAGCGCAGCCGGGCCGCCGGGTCTTCGTCTGCCGTGAAACCGCTGTTGCCGCCGACATTGAATATATCCGCGTAAAAGTCCAGCCGGGCGCGGCCGCCGATCGGCCATCCCTTTTCGATGCGCAAGTCAAAGTTGGTATAGGGGTTTCTTCTCTGTGCTCCCGGAGCCTCGGCGTTGAGGAAGACAAAAGTCTGCTGGACGGCGGGGAAGTCGGCCGGGAAATAGACCCGGGAGATCGTCCGGTTCCAGGGGACGCCCGAGTAGTATTGGGCGTAGGCGCTGACGATGATGTCGAAGGGGAGGATGTATGTCCCCATGATCTTGACCTGCAGCGGCCGGTCGAAGAAGAGGGGACCGTAGGCATTGACCAGTGTGTTCGGGCTGTTGAAGACCGGGCTCGTGCCCGGCGTCGAGTCGGAGGTCGCATCGACATTGCCCTTGAAGGAACTGTAGAGGACGGACCCCTTGAGCTGCCACTTGTGGGACATCCGCTTGTCGAACGTCAACCCCACGGCCCAGTACTTTCTTTCCGCTTCGGGCGGGTTCACTCCCTCCCACGTGGGAATGGGCCGGTCGGCGCGGAGCCCGTAGGCGGTGAGCTTCTGGTCATCGGAAGTCCCCCAGGTTCCGTCCCAGCCCGGGTCGGTGAATTCGAAGGGGATCCAGATGAGGCCGTTCTCGTCTTTGGCGTTGGGATCATAACCGTTTTTAAGGTCGACGTCCTCGATGATGTTGTGGCTCTTTTTCCAGATGAACTGGAGGCCGAGCTTGAAATCCTGGAACAGCTCCTGTTCGAGGCCGGCCAGGACTTCGGTCACATAGGGCGCTTTGAGGTCGTTGGTGTAATAAGGATAGGCGGGGTCCTGCCCGGTGTAGGATTGAAGGACATAGGAATCAAACGGAGGGAGGTCCATCAGCTTGTTTCCATTGAGGTCGTTCCAGTAGTAATCGACGGAGCCGGGGCGGAAGATTTGGCTGGCGCTGTACCTGTCCACCCAGAGGGGCTCGGTGTAGCGGCTGTAGGACATTTTCAGGGCGGTTTTGCCCTGGCCGAAGATATCGTACACCAGGCCGAGCCTGGGTGATAAGGTGAAGAAGCTGACGATGTCCCTTCTGGATATGGCGAGAAGCTCGAACGGAGAGATCAGCCCGATTTCGTTATGCCACTGCTTGATCAGGGCATCGAGAAGGGCATCGGTGTCCGTTATGGCCGGGTTGAGCTGGGGCGGGCCGGAGGAGTAGTTGAGATTCGGCCGGGCTTGCGGGGGCTGGTAGAGATAGGAGTAGTCAAGGCGCAGGCCGAGGTTCAGGGCCAACCGGCCCTTGGTCATGTTGTCCTGGATATATCCGGAGAACCGCCGGGTGTGGTCCTGGATGTCCCACACCTCGGCGATGGGAGTGCAATTGTGGATGCGCAGGCGCCCCTGTTTCAAGTCCGTCGAGTAATAGTAGGGGTTCCCGGTGGAATAATCCTCCCAGTAGGCATAATAGGGATTCCTCCTGTACCAATCCTGATGCTCTTCCGCCTGTTCGAAGTCCCCCCCCACTTTGAATTCGTGGCTGACGGCCAAGAACCGGCTCTGGAACCGCGTGATCGACACCGTGGCTCCAAGCTTTTTCCGGATGTGATCATCGTTGTAGGCGGAGGCCCCCCAGAAAACATCCTGTTTATAGTCATAAAAAGAGGCCTGGTTCTGGGTGCGCGACCAGATCGGGAATTGCCGGTAGGCATAACTGCCCCGGACATCGACGAAGGTGTCCTGATCCAAAGACCAATGGACCTGGTGAGTGGTCGCGAAGTCGTCTTCGTGGCTCCAGACATCCGTCGCCTGAAGAGAAACGTCGGCCCCGCCGCTTCCTCCGTAGACGGGCTCGTAAATGTTGCTGTAGTGGAGCAGCCCCATGTAGACGATGTTTTTTTCGAGCCGCGCGGTTAATTTGGCGAACCCTAACCACTCATCGTGCTCATAATCGTAGTGGGCGTAATCGACACCGCGGAAACCCAACTTGGCCATCCGGTCCTCCGGCCTGACAGACGTCGTCTGCTCCCAGCTGTTCCAGCGGCCGTTCAGGTAGATCCAGGCCGTGTCGGCGAGGAACGCCCCCCCCATATTCAGGGCGATGTCGCTGTACGAGGCGAATTTCCCGGGCGGATCGACCTCGTAGGCGGAGGTGATACTCTCCGGGATCATGTCGGCGGTTAGGCCGTCTCCCGTGAGATAGGCGGAGGCTCCGCCGGAGAATTTGTTGCCGCCGCTCTTGGAGACGATGCTGACGTAAGTAGAATCGGTCTGGCCCACCTCCGCCGGGTGACCGCCGAGCTCGAACTCGATCTCTTCATAGATGTCGAAATTGATGTTCACCAGGGAATAGGAAGTCGCCGGATCGTTGAGCGGCATCCCGTCGAGCGTATAGAGCTGGCTGCGGACGGTCCCTCCGAGGATGGAGGAAGCCCGGAGATAGTCCTCTCCTTCAGTGACGGCGCCGGGGACCGAGTTCTGGAGGTCGTAGAGGTCGCGGTTCAGCGGCATGGTGGCGATAAACCGGGAGTCGTAGTTGACGCTGAACTTGGAGGATTCGACATCCACAACCGGGGAAGCGACCGGGAGCGTGATTTCTTCTTCGGCGGCGGCCTCTTCGAGCCGGACGGTGAGCTTGGTCGTCCTCCCCACGCTCACAAAGATGGAAGGAATGATATAGGACTTGAACCCGGGCATTTCCGCCCGGAGCTCATATTCTCCGGGCCTCAGGCCGGCAAACCGAAAAATCCCGAAATTCGTGGTCACGTAGTTGCCGAACCCCATGAGCGCCGGGCTGGAGATGCTCACCGTGGCTCCGGGCAGGGGCTTGCCGTCTTTATCGACGATCCGGCCGGAGATCACCCCTGTCTGTTTTTGAGCGAGCGCCGGAGAGAGTAAGGCGGCGATCAGGAGAGCTAGCAGCAACGGTCTCAGGGGACGTGATGTCATTTTCCTCTCCTTATCTGGTCTCTGGCAAAGGCGGCCGCGCCCATAAAGCCGGCGTCGTTGCCCAGGCTGGCTCTTCCGATCGTGCAGCAACCGAACGACGCCTTGTAGGACCGTCGTCCGGCCTCGGCCAGGGCGTGGGGAAGGATCAGGTCGCCGCTGTCCATGACTCCGCCGCCGAGCAGGATCATTTCCGGGTTGAGCAGGTTGATGGCGATACCCAAGCCGATTCCGAGGTAGTATCCGGCCCGTTCGAAGCTCCTCCGGGCCTCAGCGTTCCTCTTTTTGGCCTTGGCCGCGATCTCCTCGGCCGTCAGCGGCTGTTCCGACCGGGTGAGCTCGCGGTAATTACGGATGACGGCCCCGGCGGCCGCTTCGGTCTCCAGGCAGCCCCTCGATCCGCAGTTGCACCGCTCGCCGTCCGGGTGGACGACGATATGTCCCATCTCGGCGGCGAACCCGCACGACCCGTGGAAGAGCTCACCGTCGATGATGATCCCCGAACCCACTCCCGTGCCGAGCGTGAGAAGGAGAAGGTGGCGGACGGCCCGGCCCGCCCCGCAGCGGAATTCGCCGTAGGCGGCGATGTTGGCGTCGTTGTCAATCCAGAAGGGAACCTTGATGAATCGCGCGACGGCCGGCCGGATGTCGAATCCATCGAGGTCGGAATAATTGGGCGACTGGTAGATCTTCTGTTCTTTGAGGCTGAAGATCCCCGGGATGCCGAACCCGACGGCCTTGATCGTCCGCCGTTCTTTTTTCTGCAGCTCTTCCCAGAGCCTGCCGAAGAGCTCCAGGAGACCGGCCATCGTCGGCGGGGTCGGCGCTTTGCCTTTGAAGACCGGGTTGAGGCGCTCGTCGAGGAGCCCGTATTTGAGCTGGGTCCCTCCGAGGTCGAAGCCGGCATAAAGGGGCATCTCTATTTCCTCCTGGCGATAGCGGCGTAATTGACGGGCGCGAAAAGAAGCTCATTGAGGCTGTCGATATTCCGATTGAGTATCGCGGTGCGGTCGTCGGCTCCCGGCAGCGCCTGGAGTCTCTCCCTCTCGAGCGGGGCGGAGTACTTGATCTCCACGTCCTCGAACCCCGACGCCTCCAGCATGAACTTCAGAGCTTGCGGGTGGATGGGGTTGCGATGCGAGAGATCGAGATAATAGACTTGGACAAGAGCGAAGACCGAGAGCGGATTGACGGTCTCGAAGACCAGGATCCCCTCCGGCGCGAGCTTGCGGCGGCAGACTTCGATAAGTTTTTTTAGATATTGGGGGGATATGTGCTCGATCACCTGGGAGGAGAAGATGCCGCCCAATGAGCCGTCCGGCCGCTCGGCCAGCTTTTCCAGAAGGTCGCCCTTCTCGCAGCGGAGCCCCTTTGCCGCGCAGATATCGGCCATTTGGCCGTTCCCGTCAACGCCGGCGGCCTCGATCCCTTCCTCGCGCAGGAGTTCGAGGAATTCGCCGCGTCCACAGCCCAGGTCAAGGACGGCGCCGGACTTGTTGAAGCAGGAGACATACCCGCCAAGTTGCTTCTTGACCTCGTCCTCCCGGCCCCGGAAACGGTTTTCGAACGCGGCGTACCGCCAGTCTTCAAGAGGCTCGAGGATCGCCCGGACATCCTCCGGCTGAGGCGGCTTTTTTTCCTCTAGCGCGGCCAACAGGGCGTCCAGCCTTTCTCTGAGCGTTATGAACTTCTTCATCAGGAGCTTCGCGTCCTCGGACTCTGCGGCGAGCCTATCGACCCGCCATTCCAGGCTCTTGAAGATCAGGCCGACATGGTTGCTTCCGAGGGCGTCCCATTCTTTGTCCTTGGCGTCAACGAGGTCCATGAGCTGGCGGACGAGCCCCTCCAACGAGGCGGCGAAATCCTTCTTTCCCTTCTGCTTTATTTCATCAAGCCGGCGGGCGAAATCCTGTTCTTTTTCCTGGCGCTCCTGGGCGAGCTTTTCCAGCGTCCGGCGCATTATTTCTTGTCGGGCGAGGCGGGTTTTTCAGAATCAGGCTTTTTCTCTTCGGGTTCCTTGGTGCTGAAACCCTTCTTGAAGTTCCTTATCCCTTCGCCGAGGCCTTTCCCGAGGTCGGGCAGTTTGCGCGCGCCGAAGATGATGATGACGATGAGCAGGATGAGCAGGAGCTCGGTCGGTCCGATCGGTCCAAATAAAAACATCTGATCCTCCTCCGAGGTGTTATCCTCGATCCATGGGCGAGTATTCGGTCCAGCAGATCAAAATTACTTCAGCCAAGCCGAAAAGTCAAGAAAGCGGCGCCTTCCTTCTTTATCTATCCGCCCGGATTTTGTACAATCGGCGGCATGATCAAGGCCATCCTCGCGCTCATCCTCCTGGTCAACGGGTTTTTTGCCTACCGTCTGATCGCCGACCTCGTCCGGCACAAGTCCGAAGTCTGGAAAGAGCCGGGTTCGAACCTCTTTTATGCTTTCCTGGGAGTCGCCTCCCAGTTCCTGGGAACCTTCGGGGTTTCCGACTTCGCCTTCAATACGGTCGCCTTCCGGTTGACCAAGACCGTCGACGACAAGAAGATCCCCGGGACGGTTAACGCCGCCTGCGTCATCCCCGTCGCCTTCATGGCCCTGGCTTACATCACCGTCATCAAGATCGATGTCCTCACTCTGACCGTTCTGATCATCGCCCAGACAACGGGCTCCTACCTGACGCCGAGGATCGTGGTGAAGCTGCCGGTCAGGCGGATCCGGATGGGGATTGCCGTCGGACTCCTCTGTGCCGCCGCCTTCATCCTGGCCGGGAAGCTCCAGCTCATCCCCTCGGGCGGGAACCTGACGGGGCTGCCGGGCGTCAAGTTGGCTGTCGCCGCGGCCGCCGTATTTATATACGGCGCCCTGAACAACATCGGCATCGGCTCCTATGCGCCGACCATGGCGACAGTGTATGCCCTCGGCATCGACCCCCGGGTGGCCTTTCCGATCATGATGGGAGGGTGCACGTTCTCCTGTGCAGTTGGGGCCATGGAATTTGTCCGGCTGGGCGGCTACAGCCGGAAGCCCACACTGTGGATCGCTTCCTTCGGGCTCTTGGGTGTCGCGGCCGCGGTCTACCTCGTCAAGAGCATGGACGTCGAGGTCATCAAGTGGGTGGTCCTTTTCGTCGTTCTCTACGCCGCGCTGGACCTGATCTATAAAGAGCTGAAATTGAACAAGTCCGCGGCTCCGGCGGCTTAGCCCGGCCTGGGTCTTGCGCGCTCATTGACTCCCCTCCGTGTTTCTGACATCATACTTTTCCGATAGAATATGTACAAAATCTCCCGAACTGAGAGGTGAAAGTTGCGGCCGACGATCGAATGGCAGGATGACCGGGTGGTGATGATCGACCAGAGGAAACTCCCCCTCGAGGAGGTCTATGTCGAATGCCGGACCGAGGAAGAGGTGGCTCAAGCCATCGAGACGATGGTCATCCGTGGCGCCCCGGCCATCGGGGTTGCGGCCGCCTACGGAGTCGCGCTGGGCGTCATGAGGGCCGACCCGACGGAGGAGGTCGACCGGCAGTTCGACTTGATCATCCAAAGGCTCGCCCGGACGCGGCCGACGGCCAGAAACCTCTTCTGGGCACTGGAGAGGATGAAACGCGTTTACGCGGAGAACAAGCTCCTGCCCTGCGGCGCGCTCGGGCTCCGGCTCCTCCGGGAAGCCCAGGCCATGGATGAGGAAGACGTGGAGACGAACAGGAAGATCGGCGCCTATGGGAAGGATTTGATCGAAGACGGCGATTCCGTTCTCACCCACTGCAACGCCGGCGGGCTGGCCACGGCCGGCTATGGGACCGCGGTCGGCGTTATCCGCGCGGCCTTCGAGGAAGGGAAAAAGGTCCACGTCTTCGTCGATGAGACCCGCCCGTTCCTCCAGGGGGCGCGGCTGACCGCCTGGGAGCTCCGTGAACTCGGCGTTCCCATGACCCTGATCACCGATAATATGGCCGGATGGATGATGAAAAAGGGAGAGGTCAAGCTGGTCATCACCGGTGCGGACCGCATCGTCCGGAATGGTGACGCCGCCAACAAGATCGGGACGTATTCCCTGGCCGTGCTGGCCAGGCATCACGGCATTCCCTTCTACGTGGCGGCGCCGCTCAGCACGTTTGATTTCCGCCTCCGGAGCGGGGAAGAGATCCCGATCGAAGAGCGTCCGGGCGACGAAATCCGCCGGGTGGGAGGCTGCGCCGTCACGCTGCCGGATGTCCCGGTCCGCAACCCGGCCTTCGATGTCGTCCCGGCCAAGCTCATCAGCGCCATCATCAGCGAGCGCGGCATCGCCCGTCCGCCGTACGGAAAGAGCCTGAAAGTCTGGCAGCGAGCGTCATGCTAACCTCTCCCTGGATGGGAGAGGGAGGGGAGAGGGTGGTGAATATACTGGCCATCGAGACGTCGTGCGACGAGACGGCCTCGGCCGTGCTCACGGCCGGACGCCGAATCCTGAGCAGCGTCGTTCTTTCTCAGGATGAGATCCATGCGCCTTATGGAGGAGTCGTTCCCGAGCTGGCCTCGCGCCAGCACCTCAGGTCCATCGGCTACATCGTCGGCGAGAGCCTCGCGAGGGCCTCTCTTTCGGCCGGTGATATAGATGTTTTCGCCGTGACCCAGGGGCCGGGCCTCATCGGCTCCCTCCTTGTAGGCCTGTCTTTTGCCAAGGGCCTTGCGTACTATTACAGGAAGCCTCTCCTCGGGATCGATCATCTCGAGGCTCACATAGAGGCAGCCTTTCTGGAGAACCCGGACATTCCTTTTCCGGCCCTTGTCCTCCTCGTCTCCGGCGGGCACACCTCGCTGTTCTTATTGAAAAAAAGGCTGCGCTTCAAGCTGTTGGGCAGGACGAGGGACGACGCCGCGGGCGAGGCGCTGGACAAGATCGCCAAGTTCCTCGATTTGGGCTACCCGGGAGGACCGGTGATCGAGCGGTTGTCGGCCGGTGGAAACCCCGGGAGGTACGCTTTCGCCCTGCCCCGGATGAAGGACGGCAGCCTGGACTTCAGCTTCAGCGGGCTTAAGACAGCCGCCCTGAGATGGATCTCCGAGACGAAAATGTCGGCCCGCCATCCTGCGCTGCCCGATTTCCTGGCGAGTTTCGAGGACGCCGTTGTCCGGGCGCTCCTCGACAACGTTGCCGCCGCGGCCGAGAAGCAAGGCCCCGGTTCGCTGATTCTCTGCGGCGGGGTCGCCCGCAACAAGCGGCTGCGGGCGGGGTTTGAAGAGCTGGCCCGGGTTTCGGGTCTCAGCGCCCACATCCCCTCGCCCCAGTTCTGTACCGACAACGCCGCCATGGTGGCCGCCCTGGCGGCCGAGAAATGGCGGGGGAAAAAGAAGGCCTCTCTTTCTCTCGACCTGGATGCTTACCCGCGCTTCAGTCCCGCCAGGGGATGACCTGGAAAAGAAAGGGATCAAGCTGCATCGATTCGTCCGAGTTATGGACGAGGCGAAGGTCGATCTCGTAGAGGAAGAAGCCCCTGAATCCGTAGGCGGCGGCCGGGCTGAATTCTATCTCTTTGACTTCGTTGACCGTTTTTCCTTCCCAGAGCGGGAGGTCGAACTGCTTTAGCTCCAGGCCGTAATCCCCTTTGTTCGAGCCGAAACGGAGCTTCACTCTTTCCAGCCTCTTCCGGGAACCGAACAGGAACCTGTACGGTTTTTCGAGGTGAAGGTAGAAGTCCCCGCTCTCCTTGGCCACGACGCCTTTTCCCATGGGAAAAGTATAGAACCCGAGCGCCGATTGGGACGAATATTCGACCTTCTTCACCGGATAGAGCGGGCTGCGGGGGAAGAGGACCCAGAGAAAGAAGGCGGCGGCCAGAAGTCCGTAAACAAAAACAGCGGGGACCGCCCGGCCCAGCCTCCTTTCCTTTTTGGAAAGAAAGTAGGCGGCCAGAAAAATGAGGATTCCTATGAGCCAGACATAGTTCGGGAGATAGCGCGTGTTGTCGATCTTGATGAATGAAGGCAGGTAAGGAGGCACAAAGAAATGCAGGTTGCTGAGGTAGACGAAAAGATCAGCCGGACGAGAGGTGACCTCGTGGGTCGTCGGCTGATAGAGGAACGAGGGGTGGGCCAGCAGGATCCCGGCGATCATAAAGCCCGCTCCAGCGGCCGCGCCAAAGAGAAAAGAGAAAACCTCTCTCCGGTTGTGGACGATGAAGTGGCCGACGGCGATGATCAGGATCCAGGAGAGAGGCGTCAGAACGCGGCCCTGGGGCGCTGCGCCCTGACGGTGAGTGAACAGCGCGTAGTTGAGGAGGAAAGGCAGGCCGATAAAAAGCAAGGCCCAGAAATCGCCCTTTTTGCGGCGGTAGAGTTCCACGAACCCGAGGAGGGCAAAGAGATAGAGGGGAGAGTAAAGTAGCAGCCCGTCCCTCTGGTCGAGAAAATAGTCCAGCAAGGCGTCGACCCGGGCGCGGAGCGGGACGCCCAGAAGAACCTGTCTGAACGCTTCCGTCCTTTCCGGGGACATCACGCCCTCATAGACGGCGATCGGGGAGAAGGTTCCGTAGAGGGAATAGATGAAGATATAGAAGAGACCCATGGAGATGAGAGGGGGCAGGACGAAAGCCAGGGCCTTAAGCCGGGCTTGGTGCCTCTTGAGCAAATAATAGAAGGAGACCAGGAGGAGCGGGTAGAAAATGAAGTTGTATTTCAGGCCGAACCAGGGGAAAAGCCCCAGGAGGAATCCGCACAGGATCAGGCTGAAGGTGGAGAGGGCGGCCCGGCCGCTCGTCTTTCGATAGATGAGGAAGGCGAAAAACGCGATCGGGACCTCGGGATAGAGATGGACCGCATAAAAAAGGACGGGGGCGCTGAAGGAGTAGAGTGCCCAGAGGCCGAGCGACAGCCGTTCCCTCTCCCACCGCTCGCGGGCATAGAGATAGACCTGGAGCCCCAGGAGCGATGCCCAGAGCGACAGGCCGGCTTTAAGGATAAAGGTCAGCCATTTGCCGGAAACGAACTGGCTCAGCCAGTAGAAGGGGAGCATGAGGACGGAGATCCCGGGCAGGTTGATAGGGTAGATGGAGCCTTTCCCATCCCTGCCCTCACGGCCGTAGATGCCGAGCTTCAGCCGCGGGTTATCCTTTTTCGAATAGAAATAGAAATAATCCTGGCCCGCATAGTTGTTGGCGACGTTGATGTCGCCGTCCCGGAGAAGGCTGTGGGCGGTGAGGAGATAATAAGGCTCATCGCCGGTGAACGACGGCCCCCGGGCTACAATGCTGAACGCGGCGGCCTGGTAGATGAGGAATGAGGTCAGGAAAAGGATGAGAACCCGGCGGCGAGGAGGGAAGGCGGAAAACCTGAGGATAGCCCGGTCGAGGAGCGATCCCCTCTTGACCAGGAACCGGGCGAACACGGAGAGCTTGAAAAAGACCGCTCCCGCGATGGCCCACGCGGCCAGGAGGCGCAGCCGGACCCGGAGATCGCCGCCCGTCGTATAGAAACGGAGAAGCCAGGGGCTGAGGAAAAGAAAGCCGAGCGGGACGAGGCTCAGGGCTCCGCGCCGCCGCCAAAAGGCCGGATCGGCGCCGAAGTAGGACGCTTCCCAGCGTGTCAGCAGGGAGCAGACCGGATAGATAAGCGCCAGCGCCGCGATCCAGAGGAGGATGATCATGAGTCCCGGCCTGTAAGCATGATCCAGGATCGTGAACCGGAAGCTTTGGATATAGATGTCGAGGAAGAGCGCGATGCCAAGGGACAGGGGCGCAAAAAGGAATACGACGGAACGGCGAGGGCTGTTTTTCACCGCCTTGAGTATGGGGAAACAACGTCCTTCCTGTCAAGCGGAGCGAATAGCATCGTTAGCATCTCTTTTCATGTGATGAAGATGCTAGACAACTTGGGAATGTCGGCGC
>CAYGXD010000049.1:0-22127 GCA_964353705.1 uncultured Eubacteriales bacterium
ATAGTCGGGTGTGAAGGTGACCGAGATGCCTGACTCCTTGACCAGCGTTCTGTGGAGCGCCGTCCGGATATAGTCAAAGTTATGGAAGCGGTCGCCGACCAGGGCAAACGCGTCGGCTTTGCGGCTGGATGCGGCGAAGGATCGGACAAAAGGAGACATCGCACCCAGGGCGGAGGCCGCGCCGATCGTTCCGATTCTCCGGATTGCCGACCGCCGGGAAACGGAGGCGAGGCTTTTCACGCCGGGCCTCACTTTTTCATCTTCTCGATCGTGTCAATCATGTTCTTGACCTGGGCGACCTCCGGGTTATTGGGATCGAGCTGGATGAAGGTGTTGAAATTCTCCAAGGACTTGGTGAAGTCGCCTTTGTTCAGGTAGACGTAGCCGAGCTTCAGGTAGGGCTTCGGCCAATCCTTCTTGATCTGAACCGCCAGCTCGAGGTAGCGGATGGCCTCGTCGATCTTCTGGTTCGAAAACAGCATCTCGCCGACGTTGTAGGCCGCCGCTTCGTCCTGGGGGGAGATGTCGAGCGCCTGGGCGAAGTACTTCTGGGCCGCCTCGAAATCCCCGCGGCGCAGGGCGACATCACCCAAACCCGTGCTAGCCCTAAGCGACACCTCGGCATCTTTCTTCAGGTCGCCGTGGGTTTCCAGCGTCTTTTCCAGGACGAGCTTGAACTCGGTCTCCGCCTTGTCCAGCTCCCCCTTCCTCAGATAGCACGTTCCTATGTTGAGATGGACCTGATAGATCTCGGGGTATTTTCCCTGGAACTCCGTGAAGACCTGGAGCGCCTGGTCGTAATTTTCCTGGGTGAGGAGAGCGTTTCCTTGGTCAAGCATGGCCAGGGCCTCTTTGTTCGAGGCGACGGCCGCTTCATCGCTCACCTTCTTGAGGGTGAAGGCGATAGGCGGGTTTGTTCCGAGCTGCCGGATGTTCATCTCCATGCTGGCATTCCCGTAGCCGTCCTTGGAGGCGATGACCCGCCAACTCCCTGAGCCCAACCCGGCGATGGCGAACTTGCCTTTGGCGTCCGACCGGGTTTCCAGTTTGGTATCGCTGCGCATGCTCTGGGCCACGATCAACGCTCCCTCGACCGGCCCACCGTTTTCATCGGCCACCGTGCCGCTGATCCGGCCTTTGCCCATGTCCTGCTGGCTGAAACCTGCCAGCGCCAGGAAGCTGGTCAAGATGGCGAGAACTATGATGCGTCTGGTCATGGTCTGCTCCTTGTCTTATTTCATCACTGTAGCCTGTTCATTTTCAGGCGGCAGCTTCTCAAAGTCTCTTTTTGCCTCGGCAGCCTATCTTACGATAAAACGGCCGGCAAATAAAGCCAAGTTCGAGCGAGCCAAAAAGATCCAAAAAGAGCTTGACAAGGTGACTGATCCTGGGAAAATCTATATCCTTTTGCGTAAAAAAAGTTTACTCACTTGGTGCAAAATTTCTTGGCTCCGAAAGGCAATAGGATCGCGTCAAAGCACTTTGTCTTGGGGAAAGCCCGCGGACAGCCTGCGGCTTTTCTCTTGTGCCCCTGGATGGCACGAAAAATGCTGACTTTGGAAATGTCCGATATCCGGGTGAAGGAGGTGCAAATAGGTGACGTTTGGCCGGAAATGCGCAGGGGAAGGGGGATAACTTTTCCAAAATCCTGAACTTCTTCCAAGGAGAGTAGATGCATTTAAATCACGAGTTGCTGAGACGCATTTCTCTGACGGCGGCCTGTCTCGTCCTGGCCGCCGGGCTCCTTCAGGCCCAGCGCCTGACCGGGAAGATCACCGGCGTCGTCACGGATGACCAGGGCACCCCGCTGCCCGGCGTGACGGTGGAGCTTACGAGCCCCGCCCTGATGGGCGGCGTCCACTCGCAAGTCACTTCCGACAAGGGGCTTTATCGCTTCGCCAACCTGCCTCCCGGGGCATACAAGCTCGTCTTCAAGCTAGAAGGCTTCCAGACGGTCGAGCAGCCGAACCTGGCCGTCAGCCTGAACAGCACGGTGACCCAGGACGTTTCGCTCAAACAGACAACGCTCGAAGAGCAGGTGACCGTTACGGCCGCGCCCCCGACGGTCGATGTGACCAGATCCGGAGTGTCCACGACCTACTCCAAAGATTCGCTCGAGAAGCTCCCCTTCAACCGCTCCACTTATTTCGACATCATCAACCAGACGGCGGGCTTTGCCACAAGCCACGGCGAGTCGTCCTCCCGGTTCATGGCCTACGGCTCGAACTCGGAAGAGAACGGCATGTACATGGACGGAGTCGACCTGAGCAACCCGGAGATCGGGACAGCCTGGTCCTGGCCCGTCCCCGACATGTTCGAGGAGGTCGAGGTCACCGGAATCGGCGCCCAGGCGGAATATGGGAACTTCTCTGGCGCCGTGGTGAACATCGTCACCAAGTCGGGAGGAAACCGCTTCTCGGGAAGCGCCGCCTATTACGGTCAATACGACGGAGTGACCGGAGACAACAATCCTGTTCCGTACAACGAGCAGACGGGCGAAGGGTATTACTCCTTCAACCGGGTCAAATGGTATGACTACGCCTTCACCTTGGGCGGGCCGATCCTGAAAGACAGGATCTGGTTTTTTGGGATCTATAATTCTAATCAAGACAAGGCGTCCGATTTCGGCGACAATCCCGACTATCCTTACAATTCTACGCATAACGAGCAGTTCATCAAGGTTTCCGCCCAGCCCGGAAAAGCCCATAAGCTGATCCTTATGTATAACCGCCAAAAGGACTATGACGCCGGATCAGCTGATCCCTACAATCTTCCCGAAACCATTGCGGCCGAGACCGATTTGGTGAACATCTGGACCGGTATGTGGACCTGGCTCATCAGCAACGATACCTTTTTCGAGGCCAAGTATTCTGGCTATTACAGCCCTAATGATTATCTCCCGGCCTTCGGACCCGAGAGCGACATCTACAACCCCGTCCATTACGACGGAGCGACCGGGATCGCCTCCGGAGGGCAATGGTGGCCCTGGTATTATTGGGTTACCCGCAACCAGGTCAACGCGACCGTAACCCATTTCGCGGATGAATTCCTGGGGGGGAGCCATGAGTTCAAGGCCGGAGTCCAGTTCAACCGCGGCACGAGCGACACCTACGGAGGTTATGGCGGGGGAAAATACTACTACGACTACGCGGGCGAACCCTATTATCTCTATATGCAGGATACCAACCGCTACGGCGGAACGGTCGTCAATATCGGCGGGTTCATCGACGACTCCTGGAAGATCGGCAACCGGCTCACTATCAACCTCGGTTTGCGCTATGACCACCATGATGCCTCGATCCCTCCTTTCCCGCTGATGAGCAACTTTAAAGAAACTGGCGAGATGGGCAAGGGGGTCGATGACCTATTTATCTGGAACTCCATATCGCCGCGGATCGGTATTGCCTACCAGTTGACCTCGGATCAGAAGACGCTCGTCAAGGCTTCCTACGGCCGCTACTATGTTTACCCGTATATCGCCAACTGGGAGTGGCCGGGAGTGAACGCGCCCGACTTCTATACGTACTGGTGGAACGGCTCGGATTGGGAGCTCGTCGACGTCCTCTCAGGTGAAGCGACCTTCACCATGGACCCAAATATCAAGAATCCCTATTACGACCAGTTCTCAGTCGGCCTCGAACGGGAGCTGGCGGCCAACTTCTCCTTGGGCGCCACATATATCTACAAATCAGGGAAGGACTCCTTCGGCTACGAGGACCGGGGCGGCATCTATGAAGAAGTGACCCGGGTTTCAGAGGATAACGGGCAAAGCTACCAGGTTTGGAACCTGGTCGGAGGGGAAAGGGACCACTGGCTGACTAACCCGGCAGGCTGGGGCCAAACCTATAATGCGGTCATCGTCGAGTTAAACAAGAGGTACTCAAACAACTGGCTGATGAATGCCTCGGTGACCTGGTCCAAAGCCGATGGTCTCAACCTCAGCTCCCGCTCAACAGGGAGCTACGGGATGAGCCAATCCCTGGCCTGGTATACGGGCAAGTTCGGGGACGACCCCAATGACTTGATCAATGCCAATGGTCCCCTGAACTTGGACAAGCGCTGGCTGGTCAAAGTGTCCCTGGGCTATAACTTCCCCTGGGATATCCTGCTTAGCGCCAACTATCTCTACCAGGCCGGCCGGCCGACGCTCAATCAAGTACGGATACCCGACCTCAATCAGCCGTTCCAGGTGATCATCCAAGCCGAGCCCAAGGGAGAAGAGCGGTACTCTGACCAGCACCTCCTCAATTTTAGGCTGGAGAAGACATTCAACCTGTATAAGACGGCCAGGATCAGCGTCATGGGGGACGTTTTCAACCTGCTCAACGACGACACGGTCACAAGGTGGAGGTCTTACGACATGTGGCGGGACACCTACCAGGTGCCGGCCTGGATCCCCTATCCGAGGAGGTTCCAGCTCGGAGTCAAGTTCCAGTTCTAACGCTATCCGTTCGCTGACCACAGAAAAAAATGCCCCCTCCCACGGCGGGAGGGGGCATTGGGGTCAGGTCTCAACATTCAACAATTGGCAGCCCATTTCCGGATTTGTTGATTGTTGAGACCTGACCCCTAGTGATGAATACGCTAAAGAGCCCGGCTAACCTGAGATCGGAGTCACGATCATCATGACCAGTTCAAGGAGGAGCCTGGCCGCCTCGCCGGGCTGGCCTGCATCAATCCGGCTGCAGGCCTCCTCGACCAGTTTCCGGCCGTATTTCTGAGCCTTTTCCTGCGCTTCCGCCGGAGTTATAAACTCATCCAATTCTTTCGGCTTCTCATATTTCTTTCCATTGGTCATCTGGCGGTAGGCTAGTGATAGGTACTGGCGCGCTTTTTCATTGAACATGGACTCTTTTTGAAACAGGTCTTTGGCCGCATCAATCCTGTATTGGATGTCTTTCTTGTACTGGGAATCTGGTGTCAGGACCGCCGTGATATCCAGCAGCTCGAGGATAGATTTGAGGACCTGGGCAGAAGTCACGGACGGATCGGCGGCGCCAAGAAAGATACCGGACGCGCCCTTGATCCGGGCTTTTGAATCCTCGGGTACCGCAGTCCCCGCCGAGAGTAATACATAAATAATCCCTAAAGAAATGGCTGAAGCCATAGGCCTTTTAATCATCTTGAAATTCCTCCTTTTATTATACAGCTGATAGGCCCTCCGAATTCCCTGAGATTCTTATAGGGGCATGCCAAAAGCTGGTCTCTTGGGCACAGTTTAGCACGGAATGAACACAAACCGCCATCAAGGCAGCCAATATGCATATTCTGGTCCAATCCGAGCCACAGGTCCTAGTTCAATGCCGGACTATCGCATCTGCGAGACTAGCAGTCAGGTCTCTCCTTCTAATAATTTGCAGGGTGGCTCCAAATTTGTTGATTGTTGAGACCTGACCCCTATTGGATGACCCCTATTGGAGTATTGGCGTGAACTTCTTGTCTTCGTCTACGTATATTCGCTATGATGGACCTAAGCTCTGAAGATGGAGGGTGCAATGCACATCGCCAGAAGATTGATTGGACTCATTCTCATCCTATTTTTCGGCCTTCCCACGCTGTTCGGGATCATCTGGGCGGTAGGAATGATCAAGGCCTCGGTCTCACCCGAGTTCCTCACCGATCTTCCCCGCAAGATCATCGCCGACATTCCCGAAACGGCGGATGAGATCTTCCGGGAAGCCCAGAACGAGGAGTATATAGGCGACAGCGACACACGGGCCTGGTTTCAGGCGGCCGCCAAGACCGGGATTTCGCCCCGGGAACTTATGGAAAAAACGGGTCTCCTGCAATGGATGGAGGGAGAGCTATCCGATTCGCTGAAGCAGGTCGGCCGGGTCCTCAGGGGCGAGAGGAGGCCCAGGCAGATCGTCATCGACCTCCGTCCTCTCAAGGACGCCCTTCTTCATCCGGAAGTGGACTTGTTCCTGGAAAAGACGCTGGCCAACCTGCCGCCCTGCGATGAGCGCGGGCTGAAGGAATGGAGCGATTTTGCAGCCGCCGGCGGGCGCCACCATGAGCTCCCCGCCTGTCAGCCTGATCTCGCGGCGGCCAAGGCGGTGCTCAATGAGGCGAGGACCCGGGCGGTCAACGAAATGGACAACGAGTTCGAAATTCTCGAGGACGTCCACAATTTCCCATTCCTCCCCCTGGGCCTCTCCCGGACGATCACCTTCCTCTCCTATTTCCTCTTTTTCATCCCGGCCGCGTTCATCTTCCTCGGCGCGCTCATCGCCGCTTCCTCGCCGGCCGGCTTCTGCCGCTGGTCGGGGACTTCCATCCTCGTGGGAGGCGTCCCGGCTCTTCTGCTGTCCCTCTTCGTCAAGTACCTGTCCCTTTGGGCGATCCAGGCGGCGCCCTTCTCTTCCTGGCACGACCGCTGGGGCAGCGACCTCGGAGATCTGGTTTTGGACAAAGTGAGGTGGATACCCGAGCGCGTCATCGACCAGCTCTTTTCCCCAGTAGTCTGGGTCGCTCTCTTTGTCTGCCTCGTAGGAGTCGTCTTTATCGCCGTGTCCTTTTCCGTGAGGGACAAGGCCGGGAAGACCCAGAAGCCCGCGGTTTCGTCTCCCGCCGCTCCCCCGAAGACCGAAGCTTAAGACACCGGCCCGGGGTAGCGGCTAGAGGCCGTGGCCCATTTTGCGGAGTCCCTCCAGGCAGCCCTTGATGCTCTCCATAGGGGTGTTGCCGGTTTCGTGCTCGACAATGTACCAGGCGGTGCCGCCCTTCGTCTCGCAGAGCGCGAAGACTTCCTTCCAGGGCACAAGCCCCTGACCGATGACGGCGCCCTCCGGCCGGCTATACTCTTTCAGGTGAATCGTTGTCGAGCGCCCGGGATATTTCTTGAGGATGGCTATAGGATCGCCGCCGCCGGCTAGGCAATTGCCCGTGTCGAGCTGCATGATAACGTCAGCGCCGGTGTTGTCGAAGAAAATCTCCCAAGAGGTCAGCTCGCCGAGCTTCCGGAAATCGCCAGCGTGAGCATGATACCCCACGCGCATGCCCAGCAGCTTGGCCTGGGCTGCAATCCCGTTGAATGTCTCGGCCATCTCCTTCCATCCCTGGTCGTCCTGGGCTGAAAGGCTGGGGACGATCAGGTAGCTGTTCCCCAGAATGGAGTGGAGGTCGGCCGTGGCCTTGAGGGCATCGCCTTTCACGGTCTCCAGCGCCGTGTGCGTGCCGCAGCACTTCAGGCCGTTGTCATCAAGGAGCTTGCGGAGATCCCGGGGCTTGCTGTCCCATCCGTAGTATCCGGCAAACTCGACGCCCTTGTAGCCCATCCGGCCAATCGCCTCGAGAACCTTGGGCAGTTCCTTGGCCGCCTCCTCCCGGACAGAATAGAGCTGCACGCCGACGGGGATGCTCCTCTCGGGGATCCCGAGCCCTTTCACTGCCCTCGCCAGGCGATCCAAGTCCAGAAGCCCGACGCCGGCCCCGGCTCCCGCCGCCGCCATCTTGAAAAATTGCCGTCTCGAAAATCCACCCTGATCGGACAAGTTCACTTTCGCCTCCCCTTTTCTAGTCCTTGAGTTTCATCAGTTCGAGGAAGAACCAGCCCTCGTGTTCTTTCTGAGTGATGACCTCGAACCCCGCCTTCTTGGCGAGAGCGATATAATGGTCTATCCCCTGCTCATTATCAGGCCATTTTGCCCCATATCCGGTATGGATCTCTTTTCCTGGCAACTTGATCTTCAAAGGGAACATCGCGATATCTTTTTTTTCTTCCACCCGCTTCGGAAAGATGACGTCCCAGATGAGCAACCGGCCGCCGGGGGCCAGCACCCGGAAAAGCTCCTTGCAAACCTGTTCATGGTCGGCGGCGGCGATGTACATGAAGGTGAAGAAGACGGTGGCCGTGGAAAAATCGTCATCGAGGAATTTCAGGTCCCGCGCATCCATGACAATCCGGAGGAGCGGTTTGCTCGGGGCGTCTTCGAGTTCGCGTTTGATCAAGTCGATGGCCACGACCTGCTGGTGTTTGAGCTGGCCGATGACGCCCTCTCCCCCGCCGCCGATGTCCAGGATCAGCCCGCGGGCGGGGAAATCATCGACGACGACGTCGAGCGTCGGGAACGTGTATATCCGGTCCTGCGATATGGGCTTGTGTTTTTCCTCCGGCTTTTGTTCCTGAGGGCCGGCAGCCGTCGCGACCGCTAACCCGGCAATCAGGCCGGCCAGGAGAATGACTGAGGCAGCGTTTATCTTTTTCAAAGCGGGTTCTCTCCTTCGCCCCTCTGTTATCAGATTGAAGATGGCAAGTCAACTCGGAGGAGAAGTCGCTATCAGTGGACGGAAAGCTTTTGCCCCGCATCACCCCGCAACGCCCACGCGCAGATAGCAAGCCATCAGGCTGCCACAAGAAGAGCAACCCTGCACATCATCAACTCACATCCCTGACGCTAAGATCTAACAGCCTATTTTTCGAGACCGATTCTTTTTAGAAGTTCAGTGAAGCGCGGGTCTGAGCGAAGGGGATCGAATGCAGGATTCACCTTTAAATAGGGCAAGGACATATCGCTTTCGGTCAAAGCTTTTTCCAGCCAAGAAAAGGCCTGCTCCTTGTCTTCCAAGGCCGTATAAATCATGGCTATTCTGACATGTGAATACCATTGTTGACCGAGATTATTTAATATTTTGCCTAAAATCTCCTCGGCCTTATCCTTTTCTCCTGACAAAGCATATGCATAGGCAAGCAGAGGATCGAAATCTTGCTGGCCAGCAAAACGGACCATCGATTCAAGAGCCTCTTGATATTTGCCGATCTGCAAATAGACCAGCGCTATCCTCCAATAATTGCCCTCATGTTCAGGAAACATCGCAATCGACTTTTTCAGCTCTTCAACCGCCCGAGCATAGTCCCGGATATAATAAAACATAAACGCCGTATCCGCATTTATTCGTGGCGCAAGCGGACCAAGGTCGCGGGCCAATAATCCCTCCTTGATGGCTTCTTCACTCCGGTCCATAAAAAATAGTAACCATGCATACCAATGGTGAGCATCCGCGTTGTTGGGGTTTATATCAAAGGCTTTTGCATATTCCTTCTCGGCTCCGGAAAAATCTCTCTCATACCACATTAATTCTCCGCCCAAAGCGACATGAGCCTCATCCAGGCTTGGATCGATCTCCAAAGACTTCTGGGCGGCCTCCTTTGCCTTTGGAAAGACCTCTTTTGGACGGGAAAAGTCATTGGTTGTGAGCGTTATATAAGCTAAGCCCAGGCCCGAATACCCAAGAGCGTAGGACGGATCTCTGTTGATCGCCTGTTGAAAGTATTCAATCGCTTTCAAGTTGTCGTCTTTGGCCCTTTTGTTCCAAAAATAGCGCCCTTTTAGATAAAGGCTGTAGGCTTCGCGGTTCTCCGTGTAGTGCTTCACAAGCTGCGTTGGCTTTTCTTTTTCGCCCAATAGCTTTATTTTAAGAACAGTCATTATCTTCTGGGCGATGTCATCCTGGATGGCAAAAATATCATCGATTTTTTGATCATAATTATCCGACCAGAGCTGATAGCCGTCATCGACATTCGTCAAGCGGGCGGTCACTCTGAGCCTTTCGCCCGAAACCTGGACGCTTCCCTCGAGCACGGTTTCCACATTGAGTTTCCGGCCGATCTCGTGGACATCCAAATCTTTGCCTTTGAATGAAAAAGTCGATGTTCTGCCGGGGACGTGCAGGTCTTTAACGGTGTTCAGGGCGTTGATAAGGGTCTCGGCTATTCCATCACATAGGTAATCATGTTCCTTGGCCGGGCTTAAATCGACAAAGGGGAGCACGGCAATAGAACGTTTGGGCTCTGTCGTGGATGGACCCTGCTTTTTGGGGACTAACAGCCAATTGGCCAAGGCAGCAACACCGACGACGGCGACTATCAACGCCGGCGCCATAAGCTTTTTCAAATTGAACTTGACTGTGATTTCCCGGGAGGTGATGGTTTTTCGTTCGGGCACGATCCGCTCGGTGGTAGGGATTCCTTTTTCAATCTTTTCGAGCTCGGCGCGGACCTCGGATGCGTCCTGGTAGCGCCTCGCCCTGTCCTTTTCCAAGCATTTCAGAATGACTCCGCTCAGATCGTCGGGGATATGAGGATTGAGGTGCTTTGGATTTTTAGGGATTTCTCCCTTATGCTTCATCGCAATGCTCAAGGCCGTTTCCCCGGTGAAGGGCACCTGGCTGGTCGCCATCTCATAAAGAACGACTCCCAGGGAATAGATATCAGAACGCTGGTCGACCTCTTTGGCTTCGGCCTGCTCGGGAGACATGTATTCGGGCGTGCCGATCATCACCCCCGCGCCAGTTATCCCCTTATCTTTAACCGACCGGGCGATCCCGAAGTCCGTGATTTTAACGTTCCCGCCCTTGTCGATCATGATGTTCTGCGGCTTCAGGTCCCTGTGGACGACACCCAGGCTGTGCGCTTCAGCCAGTCCAGCGCAGACCTGCTTCCCCACGCTCAACACCATCCCGATGCTCAAGCTCCCTGACATCCGGATCATACTCTTCAAGTCTTCGCCGTGGACGTATTCCATGGTGATGAAGCGGGCGCCTTCGGCCTCGCCGATATCGAACATCTTGCAGACATTCCGATGGCCGATCCGGCGGGACAGCCGAAGCTCATTGCTGAAGCGCTCGATGGTCTCTCTGTCTAAGGCGATCTCGGGTTTAATGAGTTTGAGGGCGATCTTTTCGTTGACCTTGTTGTCGAAGACCTTGTAGACCCTTCCCATGCCGCCTTTGCCCAGCTCTTCGATAATCTGGTAACGTCCGGCAAACGTGGAGCCGGTGTTGAGTTCTCCGCGGGCAGTCTGAAGTGTCTCGGTTTTAAACAGGGAGAGTTCCTTGGCGGCATCTAATTTCGCTCCGCAGCTCGAGCAGAACAGGGATGTCTCGGCATTCTCGGTTTGACACTTTGTGCACTCGACGGCCACGGCTGACCCCTTCTAATCGGTGTGGCTAAAGATTAACAAATATGAGGCAGGGAGTCAATTGAATTCGGGCTTCTTCTCCCCGCTCGTCAAAGGTGTAACAAGAGATTCACCGGTTATGTTCAGTCAGCCAGGCGGCTATTTCCTCGAGGACATTGAGGCGCTGTTCCCACAAGGTGGGGAAATGCGGCGCGCCCGGATAGGTGACCATGCGCACCGTCTTGCCCCTCTCCGCCAGGAGAGCGTAGAACTCAAGCCCCTGCAGCATGGGCACGCGGATGTCGTTGGTCCCATGGAGGATGAGCAGCGGTGTCGTCACTTTGTCCGCGAACATGACGGCCGAAAACTTGAGGAAGGGTTCGACATCCTTCTCCTGCCAGCGCTGGTCATAGTCGATCTGTTGAACATCGCTGGTCGGGATGAAGCTGAGCCAATCGGTGATCCCGGCACCTTCGATGGCGGCGCGGTAGCGGTTCGTCTGGGTGATCGTCCAGGAGGTCATGAAGCCCCCGGCGCTCCAGCCGAAGATCGCCAGGCGCTTCGCGTCGGCCCAGCCCTGGCTGATCGCGTAATCGGTCGCGCTGTCCACATCCGAGTAAGCCCGGTCGCCGAAGTGCTGATAGATCGAGTTCAGAAAATCAGATCCGTAGCCCGTTGAGCCGCGGTACTGCGGCTGCATGACGACATAGCCCAGACCCGCTATGTAATGGGCCCAGGTGTCGAAATAGAGGAAATCGTTCGCCTCCGGACCTCCGTGTGGAAGCACCAGAAAGGGATAAAGCTTTCCCCCGATGTATCCGGATGGGAAGGTGACGATGCCCTGGAGCCTATGGCCTTCTTTTGCGGACCAGTCGACCGCCCGCACCGGACCGAGCGCAACATTGGCGAGCAGTTCATCGCCCTCGTGAGTGATCTTGACGAGTTGTCCTTTTTGCGCCACGGCGACATTTTCCTCGTGTTGGGGATCGCCGACGGCAAAAGCGAGCCTGTCTGGAGCTCCCGCGAATTCCGGAAAAACAGGGGTGCCCAGGACGGTACCCTCCGGCCAGGCATAAGCGGGCGTCAGCCCGCCGTCTTTATATGCGTGGACTTCTCCCCTGACTCCGCGGGCCACGAAGACCCAGACAACGCCCCGCCCATCACCGACAAGGCTCAGGGCCGAGCCGGCCAGGTTGGGCGTCCGGTCCACGGGCTGACCGCCGCTGAGGGGCACGGTCCACACATGGTCGGGCGTGATGACTTGGGTCGTCGTGCTTATAAAGGCGAGCTCGCTCCCTCCCGCCGTCCAGGCGATGCTGGACGCGGAGTTCGGTATCTCGGCCACGCGCTGGACGCTCGAGCTCTTGCAAACGTCCACAAAAGAACGGACATAGTGATAGCCGAGCTTCGGCGTCTGCGATAGCACGGCGATCGTTGAACTGTCCGCTGACCAGGCCAGACTCGTGACGCCGGTGAGGCCGGGGCACCACCAGCCGCCGTTGGAGCCGTCGCGGTTGACGACGTAGAGGCTCGACTTATCGCTTTGGACAACCGTGCGGGTATCTACGAGCGTATCGGGTGGCCGCGGATCGGCCAGGAGGGCGAAGCGGGAACCATCGGGTGAAATGGCCGCAGAGCGAATTCCATTCTTAAGGGCGATGATGACCGTGGGTTTGTCCGCCTCAAGCGGCACGACGGCCAGTTGGCTCTTGTTTTCGACTTCATGCGTTCCGTAGAGAGACGCGCCCTCTTTCATGAAGCCCAATGGGGCGAAGTGTTCGGGCAGATCCAGCTTGCGGTCATTCGAACCGTCGGCGGCAATCAAGCGCCACTCGCGGTTGGTGCGCCCTTTTGAGCCCCCGAAGGCGACTTCATATAGAATGGTTTTGCCGTCGGGAGAGACGGCCACCGGCCGGGCGGAGCGCAAGGCCGTTATATCCCCTATGCTAAAGGGATGCTTTTCAGCCGCCTGGATTGATACGGCGCTCAGGCCGATAAACAGGGCGAGGGCGATTAGGAGTAGGACTTGTTTTTTCAATCTTTTCCCTCCTGTCCGGCGGGACTGTTTTTTTGTCTTGTCTCACCACTTGTCTTTTTATTTTCCCCTCTTAACATTTAGTTTGTGGCCTAACCGTTAGCACGGCAAAGCTATAAAGTCAAATGTGTGAATTTAGCTGGTAGCGCTTAGTCTATGATTTTATAACCTACTTCGAACATAATAGCCTTTCTCCTCAACTGCAGCGGTTTGTCCGGCTCGGGCCAGACGAATTTTCTGGCTGGGCTCAATTCCCACATCCTCTCGCCTGCCGCCGCTTTTTGTTTGCCTTGACAACCCATGAAGCTGCGATTTACTATCCCGTGGGGAAGGGTCATATAAAACCGACCCATGAATCCACATTCTAGAAACGAGAGGAAAACAAACTTCTTATTCCCTGAGGGATAAACGCGGGTCGGAATCATGTTTGAATCATTCTTTGTTGCGGCATTTCCCGTGCTGTTCATAGCTGTCCTGGCCGGCGGAGGAGCATCCCTGCGACGCCGCAATATCGATATGGAAGGTCTCCCACCTATTGACAAGAATCTCTTCCGCCTGAGCAAGCTCGCCATGCTCATTCCCTGGACGGCGATGATCTTGCAGGGTTTCGGCGTAGACCTTTCGCCCGCCAGGGTTCCGCTGCCTCTGAAATGGATTTCGTTAGGCCTGTGGGTTTCCGGTTTTGGGCTTTTGCTGGCCGGACGTATCGGGCTCGGCAGCTCTTTCCGCGTCGGGTGCCCAAAAGATGAGACGATTCTAAGAACCGATGGAATCTTCCGATACAGCCGCAATCCGATGTATCTTGGCTTATATGCGACTCTCCTCGCCGCGATCCTATATACCTTAAACCCATTGGTCCTGATCGTCGGAGTCGGTATCGCGGCGGTTCATCACCGGATAGTCCTGGCCGAAGAAGTGTGCCTGCGGAAAATGGGCGGCCAAAAATACGCGGAATATGGCCAGCGGGTGGGCCGCTATCTATAAGCGGCAAGAGGAGCAAGAATGGAAGAAGGCCAGTCTTCAAACATCAATACGGAGGCTCTCACAAGGCTGAAAGACGGGCGGAGCGCTCGAAAAAAGTTGGGCTTTCGCACAAAGAGCCTGCGAAACCTGCTGAAAATGGGCCATTGCGCCCCGGCGGTAATGAAGACGATTCTGGAGATCTGCGGTTCCGAGGAGGAATGGCCGGTCAAAGCGGCGGCCGGTCTTCCGGGAGGCATCGGTGATACCGGGTTTGAATGCGGCGGCATTACCTCGCCGCTAATCCTCCTCGGCATGCGCTACGGTTTGCGAGATCTCCGAAACGGCCTGCCGCTTGTTTTCTACAAGGGACATGATCATTTCCGTAGATTCGTTGACCGCAATAGCACACCGCTATGCCGGGAGATTCGCGGAGACAACTATCGGTTGACACGATGCATCAGGGCGGTTTGTTGTGCCCCTGAAAATACCGCATCGGCGCTTTCCCACGATGGCAGCAACGCCATCGCCGGGGAGCAACTGGACGCCTACGCCCTCCTTTATTCCCATATGGCGGCCAAAGGCTTTCATTGCTCTCATCAGGTACTTCACCATCTCAGCCTAACTATTCCCTTGTGCCGGGAACTTCTTGATGCGACCTCGGGTTATTTAGGGGGAACGTTGTTCAAGGGCATGACCTGCAGCGCTTATGCCGCCGGCGTCATGGCTCTGGGGTTGAGGATGGGCGAGATCGAGGACAGCCTTCCCCGCGTGTTGCGGATGATTGTGCTCATGAAGACCGGAGGAAACGCTTTCGCTGATCACATCAATAAGTTCAACGGGGTTATGAACCTTGGGAACAGCCTCGCCCGGTGGTTCATCGCAGAGTTCGGCGACACCCAATGCCAAGCCATCACGGGGTGCGATTTTTCGTCACCGGCGGCTGTCGGTAGATACATTGAGACGGATGGCCTGGCCCGATGCCAGGATATTGCAGAGAGGGTTGCTGACAAGGTCCTGATTTTGTCGTCGACAGATCAAATAACTTGATATTGGATTAGAATCACCTCCGATAAACGAGAGGGACCTCAGGGCTTCCCTGGACTTAACAGCAGGCAAGGCTTCTGAAGAAGGGGCCGGGTTAAGATCACAAGTAGTAGCGCTACGGGGATTCGAACCCCGGTCTGATGGCTGAGAACCACCTGTCCTGGGCCTCTAGACGATAGCGCCGTAATGGTTAAAATAGCAGATTTCCCCCTGGAAAGTCAACGGACTGAGCCAGCTTTTATTCACTTTCTCCTCTCCACTTTTTTGCCGCAGCTTCAGCGAAATTCTGCTTTATTTGGAACAAATCCGTAACACGAGCAGGGGTCTATCTTCCTCAAATTGATCTTGTATTCTTGCCGTGCTATAGGTTGAACTACAAACAATAAGATGGGAGGGGATAGGAGAGACTCCAGAATGAATCAAATACTATCTATCACCAGGTTCAGTGCGCCCGAAAACCCCAAAACCGAAGCCGATTATCGGAATATTACCAGGGAACAGGTAAGCAAAAGTAAGCCTCTGCCCCGGATACCGTTTGTGATCTTGATTTCCGCCGGCCGAGCTAAAGCCATGGGGCCAATATTCAGCGATGCGGCAATAGAAGAAATGGCCAAATTGGACCTGGCCTTAAACGATAAATTGGCCGCCTTGATTCCTGGGGGAAGGCAGATTATCGTTGCGGGGACAGGACATGATATTCATGTGGATAAACCCGAGGCTTTGATTGCACCCGTTGGGGAAATGATTAAGCAGGTGAGAGAGAGTCATCCCGTCATCAGGGAGGATAGAACGCCCTAAGATGACTTGAGCTGCCAAATTTCGATGGCTTTTTACCTCATACTCTGTTATACATACCCTCGGCAACTGGCTGCCGGCAGGGAAATTAGAGTTCTATAATCTATGCTCTGCCGGAGAAAAATAACAAAATCGGAGAGGAGGAAGAAATGGGATTAAAGCGGAAGCAGATATTGATGCAGCAACAGGCATATTTCGAAAACCAACTGAAGGATCGGCTGTCTTTTCTGTCTGGAAAGGGGATCAAGTCCCCCCAGGCCGACAAAGATACACTTGTTAGAAAATTGCAGGCGGATATCAGGGCTGTGAAAAATAGGCTGAGGGTGCTTGCCGACAACGAAAAGAAAGCGGAAGCGATAGCGAAGATAAAGAAGGAAAAGGCGGCAGCGCCCCAGAAAGGACAAGAAGGCGGCCGGGGCGAAAAGCCTAAAAAAGCCCCCGAAGAGGGCAAGGGGAAAAAAATAAGGGCGGAAAAGAAAGCCGCCTCTCCGAAGGCACCGGAGGGCGGCAAAAGCCCGATAACAACGGAATCCGTCGGAGAAGGCCGGGCAACAATAAAAAAGACAGGTGAATAAACCGGCGGGCCAACCGATCGTTTTCAGATATATTCGATCGTGGCCGGCGGCTTCGGGGTGACCTCGTAGGCGACACGGGTCACCGACGGGATCTCCTTGACGATCCGGCGCGACATCTTCATCAGCACATCCCAGGGAACGGGGGTCGGTCGGGCCTTCATGGCGTCGCGGCTTTCGACAGAGCGGATGATGATGACGTGCCCGAATTTTCTCCGTCCCTCCTCGATCCCGGTCCCCATGTCGTTGAGCAGGACGGCGAACGCCTGGAAGGGCGCCAGCTTGCGGATCTCCTGCTCCACAACGACGGTGGCCTTTCTCACGATGGCCACTCTCTCCGGAGTGACTTCGCCGAGCACCCTGGCCATGAGCCCCGGTCCGGGGAAAGGCATCCGGCGATAAACACTCTCGGGCAGCCCCAGCTCCTTGGCCACTCTCCGCACCCCGGGCTTGAATAACTCCTTGATGGGTTCGACGACCTTGAACCCGAACCCCTTCTCCGGGTCGATGCCGATCTGCTCCAGGATGTTGTGCTGCGTTTTGACCCCGCCTTTGGTTTCGATGATGTCGGCGGCGATCGTCCCCTGGATGAGGAAGCGGGTCTTGCTCTTCAAAACCTCCCGGCCGAAAACGCTGTAGAACGTCTGGCGGAAGGCTTTTCTTTTTTCTTCCGGATCGAGATTTCCGGCCAGGGCTCCGAAGAATTCCGTCTGGGCCTCGACGATATTCACCATGATCCCCAGCTTCCCGAATGTATCCCTGACCTGCTGCGGTTCGCCCTCCCGCATCAGTCCGTCGTCGATGAAGATCACTTTGAGACGGCCACCGATCGCCCGATGGGCGAGCACGGTGCAGACAGAACTGTCGACTCCGCCCGAAAGGGCTGAAATGGCCGCGTCGCCGCCCACCGTCCTCTTGATGTCGGCGATCTTGTCTCCGATGAATTCTCTGACCCTCACCTCGTCTCTCCTCTCTCCTTGATTTCCGGGAATCATAACATATTACACATCGCTTCACAAAAATCGGGGACACGACAGACCATTCAAAGGCCATCCTCTCAGGGGGTGATACCTAGGAATGGAAATTCATCCAGGAATTCCCCCAAAGGGGCGATTGACGGCCCGCGTGAGATAATTAAGATGGGAGTTGCGTCAAGAAAAAGTATGAGGCCTTGAATTTACAAGAAGGAGGGCCTCATCCAAGGCGGAAACCGGGTGTATAAAAGGAGCAGGACAATAGGATTCCTCTCCTTCCTCTCCTGGCCCTCCTTCCCCTTTTTCCTATAAATGTCCCAGAATCCTCCCCGTTCCGGTCTTTGATCGATCCCTTATAGCCCTTATTCAACACAATATCTTGTGCTCTCGAGACCATGAATACGATATGTAGGCACGATTGTCAAGAGTTTTTTTTAGGATTTTTTGGGGGCATAGGGAAGAATGCGCTGGTCCGGCGCGCGTAGGCCGCGAACTCCTCGTTGCCGGCGTACTTCTTCTCGAGCATGGTGACACCCGATACCCTGAGCAGGAGGAAGCCGATGCTCAACGGGCTTATGATCCCGGCCCATCCGCCGTCCACAGAAAGCGCCACCAGCCAGATACCCCACCACAGCGCCGCCTCGCCGAAATAGTTGGGATGCCGGGTGTACCTCCACAGCCCGGATGTCATGATCTTCCCCTTGCTCTCCGGCTTCCTCTTAAACCTCATGAGCTGGAAATCGCCGACGGCCTCGAAGAGGAAACCGACCAGCCAGACGGCTGCCCCCAACACATCGAGAAGCGTCAGGCCTCTCTCCATCGACCGGTTCACCAGGAGGATCGGAGAGGAAATCATCAACATAAAGATGCCCTGGAGCAGAAAAACCTGGAGGTATGTCCGGGGGATGAACCAGCGTCCCCATTCTTTGCGCCAGTTCGCATACCGGAAGTCCTCGCCCCGGCCCCGATTTCTAAAGTAAATATGGGCGGCCAACCGGAAGCCCCAGGCCGTCACGAGTCCGCCGACAAGGATCTGCCGGGCATAAACTCCGGGTTCTAGCAAGAGCGTCACCAGGGAGACCAGGATAAAACCGGGTCCCCAGGCGACATCGACGATCGAGTTGTTTTTTTTGAAAAGCGCGACGAGAAAGACCGCGGTCATATAAGCGAAGACCGCGCCGGCCGCAGCAACGACGAAGGAGAGCATTTCCCTGGCTTTTTATTCAAACATGAGGGCGACGCCCACGACACCGATGCCATTGTGGACGCCGACGACGGGCGAGACATCCATAATGTAAGCGGGCGGACGGCCGATCGTCTTCTCGAGACTCCGCGCATAGGCCTCGGCGCGCGGCCGGTTCTGAGCATGGACGATCGCGTACCGCCAGACCTTCTTCTCGGCCGCCATCTCGCCGATCATCCGGAGGATCTTCCTCATATTGGCCCTGCGGCCGAACGATTTGCCGAAGGGAACCCCCTTCCCTTTCTCGTCGACCGTGATGATGGGCTTAAGGTTGAGAAGCCGGGCGACCAGCCCCTTCATCGGGCTGATCCGGCCGCCCCGGACCAGGTACTTCAGAGTGGCGATGTCCACAAGGAGGCGCGTCTTGGCGATCCACTCCTCGGACAGGCGGATGATGTCATCGTGGCTCGCTCCTCGGCCCAGGGCCTCGGCGGCCCGCATAACGATCAGGCCCTGAGCGACCGACAGGTTTTTGGTGTCGATGACCGAGATTCTCTTTTCCGTAACTTTGTCGGCAGCCTGCCGGCTGAAACTCCAGGCGCCGCTCAATCCGGATGAAAGGTTGAAGACGAGGATGGAGTCGTAAAAAGTCGAAAGGAAGGAAAAAAGGTTCTGCATCAGGGCCACGGGCGCCTGCGAGCTCTGCGGATGCTCCCGCCGGGTCTTGAGCAGATTGTAGAACTGCTCGGGCGTGATGGTCAGCTTGTCGAGATACTGGGCGTTTCCGAAAGAAAGATTGAAGGGGATGACGTGGATCTGATAATCGTCGATGAATCCCGGAGGCAGGTCGCAAGCGGAATCCGTCACCATGGCGACCGGCCATTTGCGGTTGTGACTGGCTTCGTATTGCCGGCGCATATCGTCCACTTTGATCTGGATGGTCGAGCCGACGTCCTTCAGTTCGTGGAACAGGCCGGCCGGCGTGTTGGTATGGACATGGAAGCGGAACTTCTCCTCCGAGCCGGCCACGATGGCCGAGTCGCCGTATGACTCCATGATGGCCCGGACCTTTTCCAGGTCCATGTCCTTGCCCTGGAGAAGAGCCTCTGTGCAGTAGCGATAGGTGATTTCTCTCTTAAAAGAGTGGACCTTCTGAGGTAGTTCAAGCGACGAGACTGCGGGCGGGGCGACATCTCTCAGCTCGCCGTCGCGGGTAAAATGCCAGACCCCCTCGATGAAGTCCACGAAGCCTTTGGCTCCGGCATCGACAACACCCGCCTTGGCCAGGACGGCGAGTCTTTTAGGCGTATCCAAAAGCGACTGCTTCGCGACCTGGAGAGAATCGTGGAGAAGGTCCGCGAAATCGGCCGTCTTGGAGGCCTTCTGGTGGACGGCCTCGGCCCACTCCCGCATAACCGTGAGCATCGTCCCCTCGACCGGGTGGAGGATCGCCTTGTGGGCCGAATGCGCGGCTCGCCTGACCGACTCGGCGAAAGCCCGGACCGTGAGATGATGCTCGTTCTCGATCTCGGTGCTCAGGCTGTGGAGGAACTGGGCGAAGATGAGCCCGGAGTTTCCCCGGGCGCCGGAGAGGGCGGCGTCGGCGATCGACCGGAGAGTGGTCTTCAAAGACCTGCTGACTACGGCCGTCTCGGCGATCGAACGCATGGTGGCTGCCAGGTTCGTCCCCGTGTCCGCGTCCGGCACGGGGAAGACGTTGATCCGGTTGAGATAGTCCTTGTCCTGGATGACGGCGTTGCCGCCCGCCAAAAAAGCCCGATACAGCCGCCGGCTGTTGAGATAGCGGATTTTCATCTTTCGTCTTCGCCGGGTCAAAGCTCTTTAATTTTCCCTATTTTAGCGGAAATGTCAAAATTATTCTACTGTTCCGATAATTCATATAGGTTTGGTATTTTCTAGAAAACCGGCCCGGGCCGTCCGTTGCCCTCGAGCTCGAGGGCCTGCCTCCTGGAAAGCACCCACGGCTTATCCCAGAGGACGATGGCCCGGCCGTTCCAGTAATAGGTGAGAAAAGCCGAATTCTCTTCGCTGGAGATGGTCGCGCAGTAAAAAGACTCGGCACGGCCGAGTTCCTTGCGGAGAAAACGGCGGGCGCGTCGTCGGGAACGGAAATTCTTGCACCAGACCCGGTAATCCGTGAAATCGGAGTAGAGGCAGACCTCCCAGCCCTTGACGCCGGGCATCACACTCCTCCCTCCAAGAAAGTGAGCGAAGCCGACTTCACTCCCCAGCCTCCTATCCACAGGCACGCTGCTCAGCGTGCGGAAGCCTCTCCTCTCCAAAGCACCGGTTGATCCCATTCTACTCTCTTCGCCGGCCTCGCTCAAGTATCCGGTGACACCTTTTCTCATAACGCCGGCCTGACAGGAGGATTAAAGGATTAGGGAGGAACAGTCGCGGGACGATTGACCGTAATAAAAGGGGAGATCATAATAAAAGAAGGGAGTACTAAAATGAAGAAATCGATGCTCTTTTTGCTCGCCCTCTTGATTCTCGTTCCCCCGGGCTGCTCCCGGCCTCAGGTTAACCTAATCGCTGGCCAGGAAAAACAAAAGGGTATTTCATATGCCTGCTGGGACCAGGAACTCTACTCCCTGCCCGATTCCGACGTCTCGCTCGCTCATCTCACCGAAACGGGTGCCAACTGGATCAGCCTGATCGTCACTTGTTACCAGGACAACCTCGGATCGACCCGGATCTCCGCCGGCGAATCCACCCCGACCGATGCGGACTTGATCCATGCTCTCGGCCAGGCTTACGCCCTGGGGCTCAAGGTCATGCTCAAGCCGCACCTCGACCTTTCCAATGATCCTTCGCACTGGAGAGGCCAGATCGGCCAGGCCTATACGTCGGAGTCCGAATGGAGCGAATGGTTTGCCTCCTATCGGGCCTTCATCGAACATTATGCCGACTTGGCCACGGCTTATGGCGCCGACCAGTTCTGCATCGGCTGCGAGCTCGAAGGAACGACTCACCGGGCCGCCGATTGGCGAGCGGTCGTCGCCGGCGTCCGCTCACGGTACGCCGGCCCCCTCATTTATGCTGGAAACCACAGCGGCGAGGAGGTCGGCATGACCTGGTGGGATGCGGTGGACATCCTCGGGGTAGATGCTTATTATCCGCTGAGCACGAAGCCCAACCCGACCCTCGAGGAGCTCAAGGCGGCCTGGAAGCCGCATGTCTCTTCCCTCGCCTCCCTTTCGGCCAAGTGGCAGAAGCCTCTTATCCTGACCGAGATCGGGTACCGGAGCATAGACGGCACGGCCATGTATCCCTGGGATTGGCAGATCCAGGGAAAGGTTGACCTTCAAGAGCAGGCCGACTGTTACCAGGCCGCCTTTGAAAGCGTCTACAGAGAGCCTTGGTTCGCCGGCATCTATTGGTGGTCATGGAGCCCGGACCCGCTGGAAGGCGGTCCGGACGATGAGGGCTATTCGCCGCACGACAAGCCCGCCGAGGAAATCCTCAAAACTTGGTTCGGGAGTTTGCGGCCGCCCGCCCCGCGCCGGATTCCGGAGCCGCGGCCGGGGAGGCCCCGAACGGCCAAAGAAACGACAATCCGTTAAGCTTTCCGCAGGGCAAACAGCAGCCCGGACCAGGTCTCATCCACGGCGCAGACTCTGTAATCCACGATGCCGGCGG
>CAYGXD010000050.1:0-21375 GCA_964353705.1 uncultured Eubacteriales bacterium
GGCCGGTCTCGAGGTTGCGGATGACGACGCGGCAATCATAATCGCCCGGAGGCAGAAGAGAGTAGGTGTAGTGGCAGAGTTCCGGCTGAGTGACGGCGGCGAAATCCACCATCGCCCGCTTGAAACTTACTATGTTCTTCTGGCCGTCGAGGATGAGTGATACTACTTCGTTCCGGCCCTCGCCGGCCGGGTCAAAGATCTCCTTGCGGATCCGGGAGAGGAGAACAAGCAGGGGTTCCCCGTCGGTCGGGCAGGCGAGGGCGGCCATCGGGAATCCCGCGGGATTCCGGAGTTGCGGATTCTCCGTCAGAGCCGCGTCCATGAGATGGATGGTCTTTTCGAAATCGGAATAATCCCGGAAAGGTTTGGGGTTGAAGTACCCTCCCTGGGCGCGCACCTCACAGCCCTTCCGCTCCACCCGAACTTTTATCTCGTGGAATTTCCCGTCCTCTTTCGCCTGGATGGGATAGCCGAGAACGTAGTACATTCCGGTCAGGTTCTGGACCCGAGCCATACTGTTCTCATAATCCTCAACGTGGGGAAAATATTCGCCTCCCGAGATCTGCGACAATTTTTTCAGCGGATACTCTCCGGACATGGCTTTGTTGAACTCGGCATCCTGGCCGAGCTGTTCGGTGTTGAAAACATAAACCGGGCAGTTGGCCTGGGCCATCTCTCTGATCATGTTCTCATATTTTTTTTCCTCCCAGATGGCCGCATTGAGACTGTCCGTATTGTAGAGGCCGGAATCGCCCGCCCGCTGCGTCGTGTCAATTTTATGCCGGTCTATAGCGAATGCGGCGCCCTGAAAAACCGAGCCCGCGATTCCGGAGGAAAAGAGGATGAGGTGTTTATAGCCGGGGATCAGGCGGAAGGACTTGGCCAGGTCACTCATTTTCTGGACGAAATTGCGGACATGGAGCTGATAGTTCATCCTGTCAATGGACAGGTCCAGAAGCTTTTGTCTAGCCGGATTGGACCACCCTTCCGCCGGCGCGACGGGAACGGAGGTCTGACTCTCACCGGTGATCCCCTTCATGGCCTTCCAGTATTCCGCTTCGAGGTTCTGGGCCCGCCCCAGCATATCTTTCTGGTCGAACCCTTCCACGACCTCTCGGACTTTTTGATGGTCTGTCGTGAGGTATTCGTGGAGGGTCAGCCCTTTGTACAGGGAATAAGAAAGCACCCCGATCTCATCGGGAGCCTGAATCTGGTTATCGAGGAAATAAAGAGCCGCTTTTTTGGCTTTTTCCAAACCTTGGGGATTGTTGAAGAGGAAATCAAAGAAGAAGAAAAACCTGCGGCTGAGCTGGGGAGGGCCGGGCGGAGAAGGAATGACCGGCTCCTCTTGCGGCTTTTCCGGCATGAACAGGGCATGCTTTTCGAACTCGGTAATGGTCACGGGCTTGCCGTTGTCGAACAGCCTGAAATCTTTAAGCCGGAGATCCGGGACCGGCTTTCCCTCCTTGTCCGTCACATAGACCTGGACGAGCTTCAGAGTGACCGTCACCTCGTGTTGGGGAGGAGCCTGTCCTTTCTGGGCCGGCCGCACTGCCAGAACGGCGCCCAAGAAAAAAACCGCAAAAAGATACCCCCTTCGAAATTCCCCCCGAATTCCTTGAGCCACGGTATCTCTAATTATAAGGAAATAGACAGGATTATCAATATTGGAACAGTGAGAGCTCTTGCCTAACCGCTTTTGTGGGCCTGAGAAGAGACGTCTCCACGAACGTCATTTCTTCCGGTTTTCATCCAGCCAGCCCCGGCTGACCCAGGACCAGATCTTCTTATGAAACTCGAAGCTTTCCGGCCGGCCCTTCAGGTAAGCACTGAGGTTCAGAGGCTCCTTGTCTTCCGGCGTGAACTTGATTTCAAAACTCTGATTGAACAGAGCCCAGGCCTCGGGGTGGAACTGGACGCCCAGGACATGGCGAAAGCGCTCATGCTCGATCACTTCGACGACCTTCCCGTCGGGAGACGAGGCGATGGCCCGAAAGCCCCGGCCCAGTTTCTCCGCCTGCTGATGGTGCGAGGAGAAGATGAGGGGATGGGCGGTCCGCTTCCAGCCGATCTCTTTCTGGAACCGCCCTTCTACGGCGAAATGGATCTCGTGGAAGGTGAACCCCGAGAATCTTTCCAGCGGGAAAAGGCCGGGATAGGGATTGGAGTGCCATTTCTCCGGGCCGAGCGCGATCGCATCCTCGACGGTAGACGCGCCGTATATCTCCTCCCAGATATCCTGGGTGAGCGTCCCTCCCGCGCCCACGTTGAGGGTCTGGCAGCCGAGGCAGAGCCCGAGCACGGGAAAATCCGGCCGCCGGTCGAGGAAAGGCTTGAAGCCCTCGTCCTGAAACCCGCCCAGGAGGTGGAAGGCGAAGGAAACCTCCAGGTAATGACGGAAGGGATCCTCGATGATGGTCAGGAAGCTGGCCTTTTCCTTATAAAGATAGGGCGGGATGTCCGGTCCGCCGAAGAATATGATTCCGTCAGTCTGGTCAAAGAGCTTCTCGAATTCCGGAGTGAGGGCATTGGCCTTGAAAACCGTTTCCGCTTGGATGGGGGCCGATATCGGGTGGAGGCGGAACCAGTCCAGCCCCTTTTCGGTAATGAAAGCCTGCGATTTTCTGTAGTCCGTGATCTCTTTTGTGTGGTAAACACCGATGACTTCGAGGTTTTGGATGTCGATGAGTTTATTTTCCCGCAGGGTCATCAGGTCTTTGATCGTACCCACGGAGGGATAGAGAGCAATGACCGTGACCTTATCTTCTGCCCGGGAGGCCAGTTCCTCGGTCTTTCCCTGCAAAGCGGACGATAATAGGCCGGATAATAGCCCGGCCAGAAGGAGAAAGGCCTGCCACACCGGCGGCCTGATAGGCTTCGGCATTTTGTCCTTCATCTTTTCGTTTATTTTCCGCCTGTCACGCTTAATAGCGCGCGGCTGACCGCGGCTTCCACGAGCTGCAGCTTATAGCCGTTTTCCTCAAGCGGTTTGGCTTCTTGAAGGTCCACCCGGAGGGCGTCCTTGATCAGCGTCTCGGTGAGCTTCTTGCCTTTGAGGGCGGCCTCCGTCTTGGCCAGCCGCCAGGGAACGGGAGCAACCCCGCCCAAGATGATCGCTACATCCCCCAGGCCGCCGCCCGATACCGTGCCCCGGACTGCGGCCGAAACCAGGGCGAAGTCCCAGGTTTCTCTTTCTTTGAGCTTGACATAAGTGCTCCTGGTGCCCTTTTTGGCCGGAGGAATTTTGACCTCTCGGATGAGCTCGTCCGGCGCCAGGACGTTCTCCCGGCGGATATTCTTCGACGGGAGCGCGTAAAATTCGGCGAGGGGCAGGCTCCTGTCGCCGCGCGGCGAGCTGAGCGTGACCTGGCCATCCAGAGCGATGAGCATCGGGGCCAAGTCCGACGGGTAAACAATATGGCAGATCCCACCCCCGAAAATGGCATGGTACTTGTTCCTTCCCTTGGCCGCGAAACACTGGCTCCCGCCTTTCTTCCGGCAGACCATCTGCGCGTCCCGGTAGTACCAGCAGCGGGGTCTCTGGCAAAGGTTGCCGCCCACCGTTCCGATGTTTCGCAGCTGCGGCGTCGCGAGCGACCCCGCCGCCTCGCTCAGGCCGGGGTAATCCCGTTTGATCATCGCGTCGGCCGCCAAGCCGGCGACCGACATGAGCGCTCCGATACGGACCCCCGTTTCCTCCCTTTGGATCGAAGCCAGCCCCGGGATTGACGTGAGGTCGATGACCAAGTCCGGCTCGACAACTCCCTCCTTGATCTCGGTGAAAAGGTCAGTGCCTCCGGCCATAAGGACGGCCTTTCCGTTGGCCTTAGCCAACCAAGCCAGGGCCTGCTCGATGGTCTGGGGTTCGGTCCACTCGAAGTTTCTCATGAGCCCGCCTCCTTGCTATGCAGGGCCTTGAGCACCTTGTCCGGCGTCATCGGGATCTCCCGGAGATGGACACCGATCGCGTTGTAAACGGCATTGGCCACAGCGGCCGAGCTCGGGATCCGGGGCGGCTCGCCGAGCCCTTTGTTTCCCAGATTGTTGATCCTCGGGTCCGCGAGGTCCACGAATAAGGGGACGATCTCGGGCATGTCCATGGAGGTGGCGATTTTGTACGTCTGCAGGTTGGGGTTGACCATCTTGCCCAGGTTCTCGTCGATGACTCGTTCCTCGAACAGGGCCGTGCTGATGCCCTGGGTGACGCCGCCGACGACCTGGCTCTCCGCGGTGAGCCTGTTCAGCACCCGGCCGATCTCATGCACGGCGACGTGCTTGAGGACGCGGATCCGGCCCGTTTCGGTATCCACCTCGACCTCGGCGAAATGGGAGCCGAAGGTGTTGTAGGCGAACCCACCCGGCATGCCGCCGCGCTCCCCATGGAAGACAGCCTCCCGGCGCAGCTCCTTGACCACGTCTTTGAAAGCGATGGCGTTCTCGGGCTTGTTCTTGTCGAAAAGCTTCTTATCGGCGATGACAACATCCTCAGCGGGCACACTCAGTTTCTTGGCCGCCAGTCCTTTCAGGTATTCCGCCGCCTTGAGGGCCGCGTCCCGGACGGCCGGGCCTACCGAAGGAGCCGTCAGGCTTCCGCCCGAGATAGGTGCCCACGGATAGACCGTGTCGCCGATTTTGACGGTGATATCCTGGGGCTCGAGCCCGAGGGTCTCGGCGGCGATGGTGGCCATGTAGGTCCTGGTCCCGCAGCCGATATCTTGAGTTCCACTGATCGCTTCGACACTGCCGTCGCGATGGATTTTGATGTCGGCCAGAGTTCCGGGGACCCCGCCTCCCCACCAGATCTGACTGGCCATCCCCAGGCCGCGCCTCTTCTTCCCCTGGCTATCACCCGGCTTTTTGTTTCGCCGCTCCCAGCCGATCTTCTGAGCGCCGATGTCATAGCACTTGTCCAGTCCTTTGGAGGAATACACGATCCCCGTGCCGCCCTGGTTGGACGTGGTGTAGTTTTTTCTGCGGAATTCCAGGGGATCCAAGCCGAGCTCGGCGGCCAGCTCTTCCATGAAACCTTCCAGGGCGAATGTGCCCTGGACGTGGCCGGGGGCCCGGGTCGCCCGGCCGGCGCCGGTGTTGGTAAAGACCGTGAATTCCTCCACCTTGACATTTGGGCACTTATAAACATCGATTGTGGGTTCCGATGCCTGGTCTCCGCTGTCCAATCCTCCGCACGTGGTGTTTCTAAAAGAAAGAGCGGTCAGAGTTCCGTCCTTTTTAGCCCCTCCCTTGATGGTGATTTGAGTGGAGGGCCGGTTACCCACGCACAGCGAATTCTCCTTTCGGGTGAGTGTTATCTTGACCGGACGGCCGGTCTCCCTGGCCAGCTTGGCGGCGACGATGGTGTGCTCGTTTGCGTCCAACTTGCTCCCGAAGCCGCCCCCCATGTACATCTTGATAACCCGGACTTTTGTCTCGGGAATGCCGAGCGCCTCGGCCAGGCCGTCGCGGACGCTGAAGATGGCCTGAGTCGAGTCCCAGACGGTCAGTTCATCCTCGTCCCACTTCGCGACGCTGGCGTGGGTCTCCGCGGTCTGGTGAATTTCGATGGCGGTCCTATAGGTGCGCTCTATGGTCACTTCCGCCTCGGTGAAGCCCAGGTCAATATTACCCCGGCTGTATTCGTTGATTTTCTCCACGTTGCCGGAATCCCGGACCTTGGGAGCGCCCTCGGCCATGGCCTTTTCCGGGCTGACGACATAAGGGAGGGGCCGGTATTCGACCTTGATGAGCTTGAGGGCCTCCTCGGCGGTCTTCTCGCTGACCGCCGCCACAGCCGCTATCTGTTCTCCCTCGTACTTGACTCTTCCTTCTTTAAGCTTCATCACGGCTTTGACACCGGGGAGGCTCTGCGCAGCGCTGAGGTCGACAGAGGTGACCTCGGCGGAGGCATGGGGAGAGCGGAGGATCTTGGCATAGAGCATGTCCTTGAAGAAGATATCGTGCGTGTACATGGCCCGGCCCGTGACGACGAGCTTCCCGTCAACCCGCGGCGTCGGCTTGCCGATCAGTTTGAATTCGGCGGGCGCCGGAGCCGGCGGCTCTTTTCCTTGGGGTTTGTTCCCCCTGGCCGTCTCGAGATATGGCGTTTTTCTCATATCAGGCCTTCCTCATCTTCTGTGAAGCCGCGGCCACGGCCTCGTATATCTTGACGTAGTTCCCGCAGCGGCAAAGGTTGCCGCTCAGGCCGGTCCTGACCTGCCCCATTGGGGGTGCCGGTATATCTTTGAGCAGGGCGACCGAAGACATGATGAACCCCGGTGTGCAATAGCCGCATTGGTATCCGTCCTTCTCGATGAACGCCTGCTGGACGGGATGAAGCGCGTCTCCGTCGGCCAGTCCCTCGACGGTGATGACCTTCTTCCCGTCGGCTCGAACGGCGGGATAGAGACATCCGTACACCGCTTTTCCGTCGACGAGCACGGTGCAGCCGCCGCATTCTCCCCGGTCGCAGGTCTTCTTGGCTCCGGTAAGCCCCAGCTTTTCCCGCAGGACCTCGAGCAGGGTATCCCTTGGCTCGACATCCAAGGATAGGCTCTTCCCGTTAACCGTCACGGCTATGGTTTTCCGGCCAACCGCCGGGGACAACGAGACCCCCGCTTGTCCGGCGCCGGCACTCTGACCCAGGATCCGGGTGGCCAGGGCGGCCCCTGCCGCGCCGCCTCCCAGGCCCTGCAAGAAAGCGCGCCGGGTGACCGTCCGGCCTTTTTTCTTTTTTGTGTTCTCCATCGGCAGCCTCCTTTTTAGACGCCGGGGTGATGGTCAGCCGGCCAGGCGCAAAGCGGCTATGAGGAGGAGGGAGACCACGAGTGTTACAGGAGAGAGCCAGTATCTGAAGACCTTCCCCCGGACGAACGCCTCGTGGGCGCTCTCGCTTACCGCGATCCGCTCACCCAGCCGGAAACCTGCGGGCACCAGGACGATCGAGAGGCCGACCGCGATGGGCGCATAGTAGAGAGAAAGCGGGAAGCCGGTGCCGGCAAATACGCAGGCCGGGATTCCGGTCGCGAATTTCACTAACGGGAAGAGGTTCACGGCGAGGAGAGCGGCGCCGGCGCCCAGGGCGGCCTGCCCGTACTTTTTCCGGGCCAGCGACTCCCGGATGACGGCGATGACGAGCAGGAAAGCCAGCGCTTCCATCCAGAAAGCAAAGATAGGGTTGGCTACTGCCCCGTGCTTGACAGGTAGGGAGAGAAGGGAGGCATCGAACAGTTTCATGATCGTCACCAGTCCGACCATGAGGACAATCCCCAGTGCCCGGCGGGTGAGAACCCAGGCGGCCGCGATGAACAGGAACGCCACCCCGGTCATGATCGAGCCCGAGGCCAGAGATGCGCATCTCTGCAAACCAAGGCCGAGGCCCGCTTCCGCGAACCCCCAGACCGCGCCCAGCATGACGATGTTGGCGAACTGAGGCGAAGGGATTTTTTGCGACATCTTTTCCTCCTCCATGGGGTGGACTCATTATAATGAGCAGGTTCCGGTTTGACAACGATTCTTTTTTTTGAATACAGGATTCGGCGATGTCGCTTCTCGCTCTCCGCATCCTGATCTATAAAATAACTAGTGAAAAGCAAATTTTGTATAATAGAAGCCGGCTTCCGTAATATCGATTATGAGCATGCTGATTAAGATCCTTTTTTATTCGGGCTACAAGGGGCAGGAGACGCCCCGGGCGATCGTGGTCGCCGGCCGGGAATATCCTATAGATAAAATCATCTGGCGCAAGAGGGCCCTGGAAAAAGATACCGGGGAGCCTTGCGAGCTCATCCGCTGCCGGGCCGCGGGGCAGGAAATTACCCTGAGGATCAGCTCCTCCGGTGAGTGCCGGCTCCTCGGACGGCTCCGTTTCATCGTCCCGTCCTGATTTGCGTTCAAACGTATCGATAGCCGGTCAATTGCCCAAAAGACCCTTGATCTGTTCGGGCAGCGGCTGTCCGGGGAAATCCTTCGCAATTTTATCAGCCAGCGATTTGGCCCGATCGAGATGGCCGTACTTTATCTCGTACAGGGCGCGGTTGATTAAGACGCCGGCGACGATCTGTTTTATAAAAGACGTGTAGCGGTCGAGCCGCTCAGGAAACCGGATTGAGAATTCCGGGTCGGGACACGGAATATAGGCATCGCCCCTCGCCACTTTGTATAAAAATAATTGAGGCACCGCCTGATATCCTTCGGGCAGCTTGAATTCCCCGCGCCGGAGTTCGTTATCGATCAATTCGGGGCCGATATAGTAATCCCGGTGGCCGAAGTTCGTGGCTATCAGTTGGGTCATGATCGCCTGATAGCCGGTTTCGAGAAGGACCGAATTGTAAGCCTTGCCTCTCTCAAAGGGCTGCAGCGCTTCTTTGAATGAGCCGATCTCCTTCCGGACTCCGGCTACGACATCCGGAAAGTTTCTTTGGAGCTGGTCGAAATACCAGGACCGCCGCAGAAGCTCCTTGTCTATGACGGCTACGTCTTTTCGAAAACCTTCGACCTCCTGAAAATAAAGCGCCGCCGAGATGAAATAATCCCACTGATAGCTGAAGATGACGGATCCAGGCTCAACACTGCTCAGGAGGGATCTCGTGTAATCCTCGTAAGTGAAGAGCCCGCTCTGATCGGTTTTGGGAATGTTGATGACAAACTGGAAAAGCAGGGGGAGGGCCAGGATCGGAACCGCCAGTTTCGCCGTCCGTTTTCTTGCCTTGAGGAGTTCGAAAAGCCGGGCAAAGCCGAAGGCCGCAAAAAGGGCAAGGGAAATATAGGCGAGAATGAAATAGGAGTCGATATCGGAGATATCGTAATTGATAGCATAGAAGACAGTGAATACGAAACTCGCCAAAAGGAACCAGGAGATCTTTTTCGAGCGTTTCCGGGCATAGAAATAGCCGATGATAACTATGGCCAGACCGATAATAGCAAATTCGACGGGGAGGCTTTTAATGAAATAGGCGAGATGCTCCCTGGCCGATTCCGACGACGAGAAAAGCCAAACCCGATACTGCTTTCCGGTGAAATGACGCCAGAAGTTTTCCCCATTAACCGGATTTCCCCAATTGATGGCCGGCTTTTGCGAGGCCCGGATGGGAAGATAGGAATAGAAGACAACAAGGACCCCGAAAAAAACCGGCAGCGCATAAAATATCTTCCGGAAGCTGCGCTCGTTGAGTTTTTCTTTCCAGAAAAAGAGCAGTCCCGCGCCGGGGATGATGAGGAGTGTCGTCATGTGATTGGCAAAGCCGAGCCCGAGAAACAGGAAAAAGACGATCCACGGTTTGAGTGAAGTGCCGGTCTTTGTATCAGAGGGGGAAAAGTAGGCCTTCAACAAAAAGTAAATGATTAACGAAATCAGCAGGATGTGCAATGAATAAACTTCAACCGAGGTGCCTTGCTTCCAAATCGTCAGACTGAAGGCGGCGAGGAGTCCGGAGAATGCGGATGAGGCTACTCTTGCCGTTTCATCCATGGCCCGGGGGGCTTCGGGTTTCAACGTTTTTTTATCCTTGCTTTTCTTCCCGGCCGCTTTTGGCTCGGCTTTTGCCTGGGGATGACCGAGCATGAAGGAAGCGCTCCTGACCAGGAAGACGACACCCAGGCCGCAGAATATGGCGGCTAGCAGGTTCGCCTTTAGGATATTGGTGAACGGGAGCGGGATTTTCGAGAACAGAAAGCCAAGCAGGGTAAACAAAGGATAACCGGTCGGATGGGCGATCCCGAGGGTGGATTGCACCGCGGCCAATTCCCCCGAGTCGATTTGGACGACGGACGGAGAAAGGGTAATGAGATAAACCGCGAAGGCGACGAGTCCGGTCAGTTCGGCGAAATATCTCCTGAACAGGCCTTTCATTTTTTCGCGCGTTCGGTCAGCTTCATGCCGGATCCTGGCCCCGCCGCCGATCCCAAGCCTGGGGCGATTGGCTGGGACATCATGGCAGCCTTATTCCCGTCCCTCGCGAGAAAGCATAACTGCCGAATTAGGCCCATGTCAAGCTTTTCTCGAGGCTGAGGAATGAGGCTTAAACCAGATCAATCTTGGTCCGGCTGCCCTGGCGAGGAGGCTCATTTTTGACTTCATTTTGCCGCTGGAGTAAGCTCTTTCTCAGAGAGCGGGACTCGGTTGCCATGAAAGTCAGGGATTGTCTGCTTAAGTGGAATCCTTGCCTCCGAATCACTCCGCTCTATGAAGGAGGGTGAAATGAAACGGATAAGCCTAGTCGTGCTGGCCATCGGTTTAGCTTTTATTGTTCAGTTTGCCCAGGCCCAATGGACTCCAGCCCAAAGGCTGACTTGGACTTCGGGCTGGTCCGAGTGGCCGGCCCAGGCCTTCGATACCCAAGGCAATCTCCACGTGTTCTGGTCCGATAATACGACCGGGCACTATGAGCTCTATTATAAAAAAAGCACGGACGGGGGAACGTCCTGGACAACGACCAAGAGGCTCACCTGGGCATCCTCGGGTTTTGGATCTGTGGCCGTTGCCGTGGATTCCGCCGACAATATCCACGTCGTCGGGCAAAATCTGCCGCCGGGGGACGGGGAGATTTACTACAAGAAGAGTACGGATGGCGGAGCCAGCTGGACGGCAAACAAAAGGCTCACCTGGAATTCGGGCTCTTCCGAAGATCCGGCCGTTGCGGTTGATTCCCTTGGTAATCTTCACGTTGTCTGGGAGGATTACACGCCGGGAGAAAGTGAGATCTTCTATAAGAAGAGCACGGATGGGGGAGTGACTTGGACGGCGAGCCAACGGCTCACCTGGACTCCGGGACCTTCCCGGTTTCCGAAAATAGCCTCGCATTGGTCGGGCGGGCTATATGTCGTTTGGGAGGAATCCTACAACGGCAGCGCTGAAGTTTATTTCAGGAAGAGCACGATCGGGGGATCTACCTGGTCAGCCGGTCAAAAGGTCACCTGGACTTCGGGGAACTCCTCCAGTCCAGCTATGAGCGTTGATTTCTCCGGCAATCTCCATTTGGCCTGGGTCGATGATACGCCGGGGAACATTGAAATATATTACCGCAAGAGCACGAATGGAGGCGCTTCCTGGTCGACAACCCAAAGGCTCACTTGGACTTCGGGCTATTCCGACAATCCGGCCCTGGCCGCTGATTCCTCCGGCAATCCTTATGTGGTCTGGGAAGATGATGTGACGGGGAAAGAGGAGGTCTATTGCCGAAAGAGCACGGATGGAGGGGCAACCTGGGCAACAAGTCAAAGACTTACCTGGAATTCGGGCTATTCCCTTGGCCCGGCCATCGCCCTTGACCCCTCCGGCTTTCCCCATGTGCTGTGGTGGGACAACACGCCCGGAAACTTTGAGATCTATTATAAGAGGAGCCAGTAGGGCGGCGTTTCGCAGTTCCGGCAGGAAAATCATAAGGGGGTTAGCCCCATTTTCAGATGAGCGCCGGGCTCCTGATTGCGCAGGGCGTACGGGGGAGCGAGTTAGCCGACTTTTACGGAGAATAATGTATAATGCCCTATTAAGTTATGAGCCTTGATTTCCTTGAAAAAACCGTTGTCTTCCGGAGCTTCGTGGATGAGCTCCGGCTGGGGAAGGAAGGGCTCCAGGTCGCCGGGCCCGTCGGCCCGGCGGTCCCTTATTTCCTGACCTGCTTCAGCCGGGAGATCAAGAAAAGGATCGTCTTTATCCAACCGCGCTCGCGGGCCCTGTCCCGGCTGGAGGACCGCTGTCGTTTCTATTTTTCCCAATTTTCGCTCACCCAGGGGCTCGAAACCCTGCCCGAGCTGGCCGAGAGCCCCTACGATGGCGTTTCTCCCTCCCTTGAAGCCGTGTCCTCGAGGATGAGGTTCTTTCACAGCCTCCGCCAGGAGTCATCTTCCCTGGTGCTCGCCCATCTCTTCGGGTTGCTCAAGCCGTTCCCGGCGCCCGCTGACCTCCGGGATTCGTTCCTTGATCTTGAGGTGGGCCAAAGGTTCGATCGCGACCTTCTCCTCCAGATCCTCTTGGATTTCGGCTACGCCAAAGAGGAATTGATCGCCTCGGCCGGAGAATATGCCTGGCGGGGCGGCGTGGTCGATGTTTTCTCCCCGTGGAACAAGTTGCCCCATCGCCTGGAATTCAGCGCCAATGAGATCGTCTCGATCCGGGAATTCGATCCGTCGACGCAGCGCTCTTCGGGCCGAGTCTCGCGTATCGTCATTCCTTCCCTGCGGGAATTTCCCGGAGGAGCCGGCTTCCTGGAGGATTGGAACGGGATGGCTCCGGTCAAGGGCAGCCCGCCCGCCCGGCGCGGGAAAGAAGGTGATTTGTCCCGGCTGGAGGCCGGGATCCCCCCGGATTTCGCCTTCCTGGCGCTTCTCCGGAAGGAACGCTTCGTTCCCTTCACCCATTACCTGAAAGAGGCTGTGTTCATCATTGCCGATCCGGATGAGGTGGAGAAGGAATGGGCGCAGGGGCGGGAGGAGATGGAGCGCCGGTGCCAGGATCTGCGGAAGGGGGACGCCTTTTGCCTTCCTCCCGATGAGATTTATCCCCCCGGACTTTGGGAAGATCTGCGGAAAAGGGCCGTGCGGCTGGGCGAATTGCTCCCTCCGGAAGGGGAGAGCACTTATCATTTCCCCTTTCAATCCGTTCCCCGCTTTGACAACAAGATCCCTTTCTTTGTGCAGTACATGAAGCGGCTGCAGAGAGTGAGGGAGCGCTGCTCCATTTTCCTTACCAACGCAACGGTTCGTCATAAGGTGGCCGGGCTCCTCTCTCAGAACAAGATCAAGGCCCGTGAGGAGATCAGCCCATTCGCGTCCCCGCGGGCCGGAGAGGTTTTGCTCCTTGTGGGCGGCGTCGACCGAGGCTGGAGCTACCCGCCCGAGAGGATCACGTTCTTTGCGGAACGGGATATCTTCACCGAGGAGAAAATCCTGGTCAGCCGGCCGCCGCGCAAGGCCTTCGTCTCTCATTTCCAGGACCTGCGGGAGAATGATTACATCGTCCACACCGATTACGGCATCGGCATCTTTCGCGGCCTGATCAGGCTCGAGGTGGACTCCCAGAACCGGGAGTTCATTGAGCTCTCCTACCAGGATGAAGACAGACTGTATGTTCCCGTCGAGGATCTGAACCTGGTGCAGAAGTATTCCCGGTCCGGAGAGATCCTGCCTCCTCTCGACAAGCTGGGAACCGGTACCTGGCAGAAGACGAAAGAGCGGACCAAGAAGGCTATCGAGAAGATGGCCCGCGAGCTCCTGGATCTATATGCCAGGAGAAAGGCTCTCCAAGGGTTCCGCTTCAGCCCATCGGGAACCTGGGAGTCCGATTTCGAGAAGACCTTCGAGTATGAAGAAACCGAGGACCAGATCCGGACGATCAGGGAGGTCCTCCGCGATATGGAGTCCGATTCTCCGATGGACCGCCTGGTCTGCGGGGACGTGGGCTACGGCAAGACCGAGGTGGCCATGCGGGCCGCGTTCAAGGCCGCGATGGACGGCAAGCAGGTCGCGGTGCTTTGCCCGACGACCGTCCTGGCGAGCCAGCACCTGAAGACGCTCCGCAACCGGATGGTCCTTTTCCCGGTCCGGGTCGAGGGCCTCAGCCGGCTGCAGTCGCCGGGCCCGCAGAAGAAGACCATCGAGGATATCAAAAAGGGCCTGGTGGACATCGTCGTCGGAACCCATCGGCTCCTGTCCGCGGACGTGGAGTTCCATGACCTCGGGCTGCTGATCGTTGATGAAGAGCAGCGCTTCGGGGTGAACCACAAGGAAAAGATCAAGAAGATGAAGGCCAACATCGATGTCCTGACCCTGACGGCGACCCCCATCCCGCGAACCCTCAACCTGTCCGTATCCGGACTCCGGGATATCAGCCTGATCGAGACGCCTCCTAAGGACAGGCTGGCCATCCACACCGTTGTGGCTCCCTTCCAGGCTAAGCTCATCGCCTCCGCCATCCGGCAGGAACTCAGCCGCCAGGGGCAGGTCTATCTAATCCACAACAAGATCGAGGACATAGAGGAAATAGCCAAGATGGTGACGGATCTCGTCCCCCAGGCCCGGGTTGTCCATATCCATGGCCAGATGCCGGCTGCGGCCGTCGAGAAACGGATGATCGATTTTATCGCCGGCCGGTCGAACGTCTTGATTTCGACCACGATCATCGAGAACGGCATCGACATCCCCTTGGTCAACACGCTCATTGTCGACCGGGCCGATCTCTTCGGCCTCTCCCAGCTCTACCAGCTGCGCGGGCGCGTCGGCCGGGCTTCCCGCCAGGCCTACGCCTATTTTCTCGTGCCGCCTTTTGCCGAGTTGACCCCGTCGGCCCGGGAACGTCTCAAGGCGCTCAAGGAGTTCAGCGAGCTTGGCTCCGGCTTCCGTCTGGCGGCCAAGGACCTGGAAATCCGGGGAGCTGGAAATCTCCTGGGGTCCCAGCAGCACGGATATATGGAGGCGGTCGGTTTCGATTACTTCATGGAACTTCTCGACCAGACGATCAAGGAGCTCAGGGGAGAGAAAGAAGAAGAAATCAAGAGCGAGATCAACCTCCGCGTAGATATCCGGATCCCTGAAGAGTTTCTCCCCCAGATCAACCTGCGTTTGAATCTCTATAAGCGGGTCTCTTCGATCGAGAGCCTGGCCGAAATAGACAGGATCAAGGAGGAGGTCCGGGACCGCTACGGCCCCCTGCCGGGAAGCGTGGAGAGCCTGCTCCGGTACGGCGCGGTTAAGCACTTAGCTCAGAAAGTCAAGATAAAGACCATAGACAGGGTCGGGTCACGGCTCATCCTCAGGTTCCATCCCGGCTCTTTGGCCGACCTGTCGGGCCTGACCCGGGTTCTCAAAAAATACCGGGGCTCTCTGACTCCTCAGGGGGTCTTGACCCTGCCCCTTGTGCCCGACGCCGGGCCGGCGGTCCTGGATGAAACCGTGGCCGTCTTGAACGAGTTATACGGTTATAATATAATGAATTGAAATTAATAGAGATAATTAGCCATGAGTCGGAGGAAAGCCGGGCCCGGCCAAGCGGTTTTTGCAGCCGCTGTTCTCTGGGCCGCGCTGGGGGCGGTCGCCTGCAACTCCACGAAGCCGGAGGGCAAGGACCCTGCGTCCGGTCCGAGTGTCGAGCCGGATGAGAGCCGGGCCGTCCTGCGGGTGGGCACCATTTCCTACCCGGGTTCGGCTTTCAGCCGGTATGTCCGGGAGACCGTCGGAGGAAGCGCCCTGGAACTGGACGCGGTCGCGCTAAGCCACCTGTTTGATCAGTTCGTTGATGATATGATCCTGCTCCAGGCCGCAATCGAGCACGGAGTCACTCTCTCGGCGGAAGAGAAGAAAGCTTACCTGGAGGAATCTGAAGCAGGGACTTGGACCGAGGAAGAAAAAGCTGCGCTTCTGGCCTCCGACTCGGGCCCCCTTGTCGATAAGATGAGGATCCAGAAGTACCTCCAGGAGTTGAACCGGGATATCAGCGTCACAGAGGATGAGGTCCGTACCTACTATGAGGGCCACCTGGATGAGTTCTCCCTTCCGGAACGCGTCCAGGTCAGTCAGATCCTGGTCCCCACAGAGCACGAAGCTGTAGAGCTCTGGGAGAAAATCAGGTTCTCCGACGAGGAAGGGTTCCGGGCCGCGGCGCGGGCCCAGTCCGTCGGGCCCGAGGCCTCTGCGGGCGGCGAGATGGGTATCTTCTTGAAAGGACAGCTCCCAGCTGAGATGGAGACGGCCGTGTTTGGCATGCAGGAAGGCGAGGTCAGCCCGGTTGTGGAATCCTCTTACGGCTTTCACATCTTCCGGCTGGACCGGAAGCTGGCGCCGGGGAAAGTTTCGTTCGATGGCACCGCCGCTTCCATTAGGCGGAAGCTCCGCGAGCGGAAGTCGGAGGCCGCGGCCGCGCGGCAATTGGAAGAATTGAAGAAAAGCCTCGACTGGGATATCTTCCCCGGGAACCTATTTTTCCCCTACCAGAGAGAAGATACATGAGAAGCCGATCCACTCCCGTTATCCTGGCGGCTCTGCTGCTCATCCTGGCCGGCCCGGTATTCGGTCAGGTGGTTGAAGAGATCGTAGCCATTGTGAACGATGACATCATCACCCTCTCCGAATTCAGAGGATACCATGATTCAGTTTATCAGATGATGCGGAGCCAGCTCCAGGGCGAGGAATTTGACAAGCAGTATGAGCGGGCCAAAAAAGACATGCTCGACACCATGATCACCGACCTCCTCCTGCTCCAGATGGCCAAGAAAAAGCAGTACAGCGTCGGGGAGGAAGTGAAAAACTACATCGAAAAGCTCAAGCGGGATAACAACATCGAATCGGACGCTCAGTTCCGGCAAGCCCTTCTCCAGCAGGGCATCCAATACGAGCAATTCCTCAAGCAGATCGAGGAGAACCTCCTGCGGCAAATCCTGGTCTCCCAGGAGGTTGACCGCAGCATCGTGGTCGATGAAACAGAGGGCGTCAACTATTACAAGCTCAACGAGGCGGAATTCATCGAGCCGGAAGAGTACAAGCTGCGGGCCATCTATCTGTCGGCCGAGACCAGAACGGCGGACGAACTCGAGGCCAGGAAAGTGGAGATCGACGGCAAAATCAATTCCGGTCAGGATTTCACTGCCCTGGCCGCTGAACTTGGGGACAGCCCGCTCGCTGAGAACCAGGGAGACCTCGGTTTTATCAAGAAAGGCGAGCTCGATAAGGTTTTGGAGGAGGCGGTGGTCAATCTCAAGACGGCGGAGATAACGCCTTGGGTGCAGGCCAAGAACGGATGGTACCGGCTGAAGCTTGAAGAAAAGAAGGAGAGCCGGATCAAGCCCTATGACGAGGTCAAGAAGGATATCTGGGAAAAGATTTTCACGCAGAAAAAATCAAAGAAACTGACGGAGTTTCTCACGGATCTCAGAGCCAAAAACTTTATCAAGATCCTCAAGCCCAATCCCCTCGAGGGTCAATGATCGGGAAGGGCATTAGTTCTTTTTTTCTTCTTCCTTCTTTTCCGTGCCGACCGGCTCCGGTTCCTTGAAGTCGATTTCCCGGGAGATTTCGTATTCGCCAAGCAGGACGTGAACCGAGCCTTTCGACTGGATGAAGAGCCTGCATATCACGGGTTTCCATTGGGGGTTGTCCTTGAACTGGGCCAGGCCTTTGCCTTCGACACCGAAATTGCTTTTCAGTGTGATGGCCCGGCTCATCTCGCCCGGAGGGATGGGGTCTTTGCGGATGGCCGCCAGGAAGTTGTCACCCAGGTTCTCCTGGTCATCCCGGAACTTAAAGATGGCGTTGAAATTCAGGTAGTTGATCGGGCGGCCTGAGATATTCTTGACGCGGAACGTGATCGTGGGCACGAGAGTGAGCTTGGGGGGCCAGGGTTGGTAGGTTTTGGCCACCCACTTGGAGCTGATCTCGACGATCTCCACCGCGGCTTTCAGCTCATCCGGCGAGGTGGACTTACAGGAAGGGAACATGATCGAAACCAGGACGACCGATATGACAAGTCCCAGAACGGTGCTTTTTTTCATCCGATTCCTCCTTTATTCAATCTCACTATAACGAAGGCAGCCGGATTATGCAATCCGGCCGGTGTCCGCGGCCTGATGCCACTTCCAATATCCCCCGCCGAAGGTTTTTATTCCCCCGCCGACAGGCGGCAGCGGCCCCCGCTCCCCCCGGATGGTTTAATCCGGTATGATCTCGGAGGCGAATACGGCCGTCACCCTGTATTTCTTAAGTAGATGGATACTCTCCCGCAGCGCCCGGAGCGTTTCGGGAAACGGGTGTCCGATGGCGATGGCCATTCCCGTCTTTTGAGAAAGGCGGAAAAGGTCTATGACCTTCTTCTTGGTGAAATCCGTTCCCACCGGAGAGTCGAGGAAAATATTGCGGTAAGCGGAGCGAAGCCCCATCTTCCTGGCCAGGTCGAAGGCGATTGAGTCTGAAGTTGTCCGGCTGTCGAGGAAGTAGAGGCCGCGGCTTTTCAGGAGGTCCAGGATCGGGCGCATCACCTCTTCTTCCTGGGTGATCTTCGAGCCCATGTGGTTATTGACGCCTTCCGCATAAGGGACCCGGGAGAGGCCCTCTTCCACCAGAGAGACGATCTCCTCTGATCCCATGCCCGACCTGATGAGGCCGGGCGTTGAGCTGTTGCCTTCTTCATGGTTCAGGGATTCTCCGGGGAGATGCATCATGACCTCCAGGCCGTTTTGGTGGGCGATCAGGGCGGTCTCCTCGGCGTAAAGGCTTTGCGGGAGGATCGAGATCGTGATCGGCTGGCCCAGGCCGCAGACTTCCTTCAGGGCCTCCAGGCTTGTCCCCATATCGTCGATGATTATGGCCACTCGGCCCTCGGAGACTGCGGGCGGCGCCTCTTCCTTTTGCTTCTCTTCCTTCGGCGGCGGGAGCAGGGCGAAAACCACGGTCAGACGTTCCTCTTTTTCTCCCCTGATCCGCCAGGAATAAGAGGTTAACCCCTCTTCCAGACCTTTCTCCTTTTTGACGGACGCCCCCTGGCTCCTGAGCTCTCTTTCCAGCCGCCGGTCAAGGGGCGGATAGCTTTCGTTCGGCAGCCGGACCACGATCCGCGGAGTTCCGTCCGGGGGCTCGAGCTGTTCCTCCCATGGCACGGGAACGCCTGAAGTCTCGAGAAACCGGCGCACCGAGTCGGCCAGAGGAACAGATGTGACGGCGGCTTCCTTCCGAACGGTCCGGGAGGCAAAAAGATAGGCCTTTTCGCCGCGACGCGCGGCCGTATAGTCGAGCCCGATTGTCGAGACAAATGCCAGCAGGGCGAAGATCAGGTAGAGGCGGCCCGGATAGGGATCCGGTTTCCTATCTTGGGCTGTCGGGTTGGAGCTCATCGATCAGGACGCCGAGAGCAAGGGTTGTGTTTTTTTGAGAAATGCCTGGAAGTCTTGGTCATCGGCTTCCACGGGAACGTCCGGCTCCACGCCGCGGCCCCAGAGCTTGATACCGGAGTTCAAACAGAAGACGCCGGACGTCAATAGGACCGAAGTCCCGTCTTCGAGCGGGAAATGCTCATACTTGGCCGTCAGGCCCGGGGTAGACAAGCCTACTACCTTGGCGCGTCCGAATTCCCTGAAGATGGCCGCCACGGCTTCGGCCGGGCCCAGGGTGCCCTGGTTCGTCCAGATGATGAGCGGGAGGTTGGCGAGGAGCGGCTCATCCGGAGAAGCCAGGACTTCCTTTGCTGCTCCCTTTTTCTCGAAATAGCCGAGACTCTCGGTCTTGAGGAAAAGGTTGATAAATTGCCGGGCTTCCTCGAAATCTCCATTTGCGCAGTTCCTCAGGTCGAGGATCAAGGGTTTTTTTCCGGTTTTGAGGGCCGGAAGGACCTTTGCCTTGATCTCGGACACGCATGGGGCGGTCATGCGGGCGACCCTCACGATGCCCGAAGATCCTCCCTGGCTCGAGTAGGCAACGGATTCGGTGTAAAGCGGCATTCTGTCCACGTTAACATCGATCGTCTTATCATCCCGGAGGATCTTGAGGCTGACCGGCAGCTCTTCCTTGTCGCAGAGAAGGAGATTAACCTCCTCCAGGCTCATGGCCGCCGTCGCCTTCCCGCTGATCTCGGTGATCAGGTCTCCTATCTGGAAGCCCTGCTTTTCGGCCGGCGAGCTTTCGACGATACCGGTGACCTGAGGAAAAGCTCCATATCTCTTGAAAACAACGATGCCCGGGCCCTTGAGCGCGCTGCCCTTCTGTTCCAGGTACCGGGCCGTATTCTCGGCGTCGAGGTAGCTGGATAAACCGTCCAGCGAATTGACCAGTCCTCTGAACGAGCCGTCCACGGTCTTAAGCGGCTCCTTTTCCTCAAGGTAGTCGTTGCGGATGAGACGGATGACAGCTTCCAGGAGATAGAGGTTTTTCGGCGCCGCCGAACTCGTCGAAACGCCCCGGAGATAGGTCATCTCGAGAAGAAAGACGAGGGAGAGTCCGAAAATAACGGTCAGTAGGATGGCCCTTGTTTTCTTCATCTAAGCTCTTTATTTAAAAAGATATTCTATCATCTTCGTTTAAGCCATTGCAAGGGATCGAGCGGCCTGGATTTATAGCGGATCTCGAGATAGAGGGACACGCCCTTGAGAGAACCAAGGTCCCCGGCCACGGCGATCGGCTGTTCGCCCCGGACAAAATCTCCCTTGTTGACGATGAAGTCGTCGCAGTGGCCGTAGAGGGAATAGTAGTTCATCCCGTGGTCGATGATGAGCAGGTTCCCGTAGCCCTGGAAATAATCGGCGTAGACCACCTTCCCCGGATGGATGGCGAGGACGATGGTGTTGTCCTTGGGCGGCGCTATCTCGATCCCGTTGTTCATGGTCCGGGTGTTGAGATACGGTTCGATCCCAAACCGGGTGATGACTTTTCCGGCGATCGGCCAGGGAAGTTTTCCCTTTTTTTCGTAGAAGGGGACAAACTGGAAGGGGAGAACGATCTCCTGACTGGCCAGCCTGTCCATCAAGGCCTGCAGCTGGTGCGCCCGCTCCTTCTGTTCTTGCAGGGCCTGTTCGTAATTCTCCTTGTTCTTCCGGATCTCCTGGACGAGAGCCCTGTTGTCGGCCTCCTGGGCTTCGAGTTCCCGCCTCTTCCGGCCTGACTCGGCTATCAGCCCGGCCACCTCCGTTTTCTTCTTCGCCTGGTCGGTCTCGGCGCTCCGCAAGTCGGCCATGGTCTTGAGGTAGGAGGCGATGACGTCCTGCTGGTGTCGGGCCAGGAGGGTCAGGTGCCTGCTTTCCGAGAACACGGCGCTCATGTCCTGGGCCTGGAGCAGGAACTGGAGGAAATCAAACCGCCCGTACTTGTAGAGAGTGACCAGAGTTTTTTCGATCGACCGCTCCTCGAGGTTGAGTTTCTTCCGCAGGCCGGCGATCCTCTCCCGGGTGGCGGCCAATTCCGCGTTCAGCTTGTCGTGTTCGAGGCTGAGGGCGGCGAGCTCCTGTCGGACGAGCTTCTTGCCGAGGGCGATACCTTCGAGCTGGGAGAGAAGCGCGGATTCCCTCTTCCTGACTTCTTCGATCCTGGCGCGCAGGACCCGGATTTCCTCGTTGATCCTGGCCAGACGCTTCTCGAACTCGGAGACGTCCTGCTTGCCGGTGGGGGACAAGGGGAAAACAGATAGAGCGGCGAAGACGGATAAAGCGGCCCAGGCGACGAGTCCCCGCAGGTATCTCCGCGGAGCCGCCATCGGGGTCATCGAATCTAGTGTCCCGTCTCGTAAATTTCTTGCCAAAGTCCTATGCATAGACGGGACACTTCCAGGGGGGAGTCAAGCTCCCCCCTCGGCGCTTCGCTTGGCTCCGCTGACCCCTTGAGGGGAACGATGCCGTCCCCCTCAAACTCCCCCGCGGTGGCGCGTCTTCCGATGATTGTGACATAGTCAAGTTATTTGTGAGACGCACCACTAGA
>CAYGXD010000051.1:0-5966 GCA_964353705.1 uncultured Eubacteriales bacterium
CCCGAGCCTCCCGCAAATTGAATTGTCCCCCTTTCTTATGATATCCTTGACGGTGGAGGCGTCTTGAATGGATGAAAAAGCATTGAAAGAGCTCATGCTCAATGAAAATGCCGATTTCCGGAGGCTTCATGACGACCACCAGGCCTGCGAGAAGAGGCTGGAAGGCCTCCAGGGCAAGAGCTTCCTGAACGAAGAGGAGAAGCTCGAGGTGCGCGAGCTGAAAAAGCGCAAACTCGCCCTGAAGGACAGGATGTACCAGATGATGGCCGAGTCCCGCAAGGCGCTCTGACCTCCACCCGGAAGGCATTTGTATGGCCGGCAAAAAAAAGTTCCAGGTCGCGCTCATCGGCACGGATTCGCTGCGCGGCAAAGAGATAAAGAATATCCTCGGCGTCAAAAAATTCCCCCTCTCGCACATCGAGTTTTACGACGCGGCCGTCAAGGAGGAGTTCGGAAAGCTGACCGAATTCCAGGGTGAGCCGCGCGTCATCCACAGCCCGACCGGCGCCGCCCTCGAAGGCCTGGACCTGGTCTTCCTGGCCTCGGACAGGGAGACCAACCTGAATTTCGGCCGGCTGGCGGCCGAAAAAAACTACCGGGCCATCGACTTGAGCGGCGCCTTCAGCGGCCAGGATAAAATCCCCCTGGTTGTCGCCGGAGTGAACGACTCGCTCCTTGCTTCGCAGCCCATCTCCTTGATTGCCAATCCCCATCCGGTGACCATTATTCTCTCCTCCCTCCTCCACCGTCTCATCGCCAAGCTCGGCATCGCCAAGGCTGTGGCCTTTGTCCTCCAGCCCGTTTCGGCCTTTGACGAACCGGGGATCGAAGAGCTCGCCAGCCAGAGCGCCGCCGTGCTCGCCGGGGCCTCTCCCAACAAAAAGGTCTTCCGCGATCAGGTCGCCTTCAACATCCTGTCCCACACCAACGCGCCGGACGCCAACGGCTTTTCCTCCGGCGAAAGACAGATCATTTCCGAAATCAAGAGGGTCGTCGGCCTTCCCGACCTCCCCCTTTCCCTGTCCATCATCCAGGCTCCCGTCTTCCATACGTATTCCATAATGGCCTATGTCGAGCCGGCCGCCAAGACAAACATTCAGGACCTGGAACGCATCTACAAGGAGAGCCCTTTTTTCAAGATCGGCATGCCCTCCTCTTCCTGCCCAGTCACCTGCCTGTCTGTCGCCGGCAAGGAGCAGATCTTCATCGGCCAGATCAAGAAGGAGGCGTCGATGCCCAACGCTTTCTGGATCTGGGCGGTCGCCGACAACCTGACCCGGGGATCGTCCCTCAACGCTCTGGAGATCGCCCGAATCCTGTACGCCAGAAAAACCGGAGAGCGCGCCTCGAAATGAAAGACGTCCTCGCTCTTTTCCGGCTGGCCAGGCAGGAGAAGAAACTCCTCATCCTGTCTTTAGTCTGCTCGGCACTGGTGGCTTTTTTCACGTATCTCTTCGTCAATCTTATCCAGCCGATAATGGACAAGCTCTTCCAGCTCAGCCCCGGCCAGAGCGGACCGCAGAAGGCCCGGCTCATGGACGCCGTCTTCCATACGCTGGGCATCAGCGGGGATCAGCTCATCCGGTTCCTGCCCCTTCTTGTCCTGGTGGTCATCTTCGGCAAAGGGCTTTTCACTTTCTTCTCTTCGTACTTGATGAAGGGAGTCGGCCATCGGGTGGTCAAACGGTTGCGGGACGATCTTTTCACCCATCTCATCTATCAGTCCAACAGTTTTTTCGACCGGACGCCGACCGGAGACCTGATGTCCCGGCTGACCAACGACGTGGATAAGATCCACCAGGCCATCTCGGGCAGCATGGCCGATTTTATCGAGGAGCTTTTCATCCTTTTGGCTCTCCTGGTGGGTGTCTTTGTCATCGATGTCCGCCTGGCCGTCGTCTCCTTCGTCGTCACGCCGCTGGCGGTCGTTCCCCTGGCCCTGTTCAGCCGCCAGCTCAAGAAAAAGAGCCTCGTCGGCCAGAAAAAGATGTCCCAGATTTACAGCCTCCTCTACGAGACCATCACCGGCAATAAGATCATCAAGGCCTTCACCTCGGAAGAGTTCGAGATCCGAAAATTCCTCCGGGCCACGGCCAGCTATTTCCGGACAAACATGAAACTCGCCTGGATCGGCAGTCTCTCCTCCCCGTTCATGGAATTCATCGGGGGGGCGGTCGGGGCCTTCATCCTCTATGTGGGCACCCGCCGCATCACCCAGGGCGCCATCAGCCCGGGCGATTTCGGCGCCTTCGTCATGGCCCTCTTCATGATGTACACTCCTATCAACCGGCTCAACCGGGCCAATAACGTCATTCAGCAGGCCGTCGCCTGCCACCAGCGGGTTCAGGAGGTCCTCGAGGCCGCGCCCCAGATACAGGATTCGCCCGCAGCTTATCCTCTTCCCGCCATCCAGGGTAGGCTGACATTTGACCGGGTTTGCTTCTGTTACAACGAGACCCGGCCGACCATCGTGGACATCTCGTTCGAGGTGAACCGGAATGAAACGGCCGCCTTCGTCGGCCTGAGCGGAGCCGGGAAGACGACCATCATCAACCTGATCTCCCGCTTCTACGACCCGACGTCGGGCACGATCCTGATCGACGGCATCGATGCGCGCCAGGTTACCCTGAAGTCCCTCCGCTCACAGCTCGGTTTAGTGACCCAGGAGACCATCCTTTTCAATGACACCGTGCGAAACAATGTCGCCTATGGCCTCGGCGATGTGCCGTTCGAGAGGATCGTCGAGGTCTCCCAAGCCGCCCAAGCGCATGATTTCATAACCGCGCTTCCCCAAGGCTATGACACGCCGATCGGGGAAAAGGGAGGATTGCTGTCGAGCGGCCAGCGCCAGCGCCTGGCCATCGCCCGGGCGCTGCTCAAGAACCCGCCCATCCTCATCCTCGACGAGGCGACATCGGCCCTGGACTCCGAGTCCGAGAAACTCATCCAGATCGCCCTGGCCAACGTCATGAAGGGCCGGACGACACTGGTCATCGCTCATCGCATCTCGACCATCCGCAACGCCGACCGGATTTTTGTCGTGGACGGAGGCCGGATCGTCGAATCCGGTAAGCACGAAGAGCTTTTCAGCCTGAACGGGATCTACCGGAAACTCTACGACCTGCAGTTCCCCGAGGGAGAGGAGGCCATACCGTGAGAAGCATGACGGGGTTCGGCGAGAAGAGGTTTTCCTCGGCGGAGCTTCGCGTCAAGATCAGTATTAAGAGCCTCAACCACCGCTTTTTCGACTGGAACTATAAAGGGGCGCCGCTCGGCGATGCCGAAAACAAGCTGCGGGCGCTGGCCCAGCGCAAGCTGCTGCGCGGCCGGATCGAGGCGGCCGTCGATATCGATTTCCTGGACCCGTCGAGCTGGGAGGTCGAGATCAACGACGCCCTCCTCGAAAAGATACTGGGAACGATGGAAAAAGCCTCCCGGCGGATGGGGAAAGCCGTCAGTATCTCGGTGGACAGCATTTTCCGTATTCCCCAGGTCGTCGAAATAAGGCGCCGGGAATTGACCCCGGAAGTCAAATCCTTCGTGGAAAAGGCCTTCGACAAAACCCTTGACGAGGTCCTCAAGGAAAGGCACCGGGAAGGCCGGGAGACCGCCCGCCAGGTCCGGCGGCATCTTCTCTCGATCAGACGCTCGCTCCGGACGATCATGAGCCTGGCCCGGACGCAGCCCCTCATGATCCGCGAGAAATTGGCCCGGCGGATCAAGGACTTGAACGGGAACGCGTTCCTCGAAGGCGAAAAAGTGGAGGGAGAGGTGGCCTACCTGGCTCAAAAGGCCGACATCGCGGAAGAGATGATGCGTCTGAAAAGCCATGTTGATGCCTTCAAGCAATGGCTGGGGGAGGGGCAGGAGGAGCCGGTGGGGAGGATGCTGGACTTCCTTGCCCAGGAGATCTCCCGGGAGGCCAACACTATCAACTCCAAGAGCCAGAATATCGCTATCACGAAGGAGAGCCTGGCCATCAAGGGAGAAGTGGAAAGCATCCGCCAGCATATCCAGAACATCGAGTGAGTCCAAAGATGATCTACGTGGTATCCGGACCTTCAGGCTGCGGGAAGTCGACCCTTATCCGCCGGGTTCGTGCTCGCCTCGAAGGAGTCCGGTTCTCAGTTTCGCATACGACCAGGGAAAGGCGGAAGTCGGAGGTTGAGGGCAAAGACTATCACTTCGTGACCCGGGAGCGATTCCTTCGGATGGTTGAGAAAGGCTCCTTCGTGGAGTGGGCGGTTGTCCACGGCGCCTGCTACGGGACATCCAGGCGGGAGCTGACCCGAACCCGAAACCAGGACGTCATCCTGGACATAGACGTCCAGGGGGCCGCCCAAGTCCGGAAAAAGATCCGGGGGGCCGTCTTCATTTTCGTCCTTCCTCCGAGCTTCCAGGCCCTCCGGAAAAGGCTGGAAGAGAGAGATTCGGACAGCGCCGCGGTCATCCGGAAGAGGCTGGTCACGGCCAGAGAAGAGACCCGCTCCTGCACTTCGTTCGATTATGTCGTGATCAACGATGATCTCAGGATGGCCGTCCGGGAACTCGAGTCCATCCTGCGCTGCCACCGGGCCAGACTGTCCGCCCGGAAACGGAGCCTGGCTCCCATCCTGAAAAGCTTCCGGGGCAAAGGATGAAAACAGCCATGAAAAAGGTCGCCTTGGGGGTCACTTCCTCCATCAGCATCTACAAGGCCTGCGAAGTCCTTCGCGGGTTCCAGAAGAAAGGTCTCGACGTCCAGGTCATCATGACGCCAAACGCCGCCAAGCTCATCTCGCCGCGCCTGTTCAGCGCCCTTTCCGGAAATAGGGCCGCCGTCGATCTCTTCGGGGATGAATACGCCGACCGGATCAGCCACATTGCCTGGGCGGACGAGATTTCCCTCTTGGTCATCGCCCCGGCCACGGCCAACATCATCGCCAAGCTGGCCGCCGGCGTCGCCGATGATTTCCTGTCCACCTTTTACCTGGCCGTGCGTTGCCCGGTGGTTATTGCGCCGGCGATGAACGAGGCTATGTACCTCCATCCCCAGACCCAGGCCAATATCCTCAAACTCCAGGCAGCCGGGGTCGAATTCGTCCTTCCCGAGAAGGGATATCTGGCCTGCAAGGACGAAGGGTGGGGCCGCCTTGTCGCCCCCGAAAAGATCGTGGAGCACGGTCTGGCGCTCCTCCAGAAGGGCGAGAGCTTGAAGTCCCGGACGGTCCTTGTCACAGCCGGCCCGACGCGCGAGCCCATCGATCCGGTCCGCTTCCTTTCCAACCGTTCATCGGGGAAGATGGGCTTTGCTCTGGCCGGAGAGGCCCGGCGCCGCGGAGCGCGGGTTATCCTTGTCTCAGGGCCGACCTCGCTTCTCCCTCCCTTCGGCGTCGAGTTCCGTCCCGTCGAGACGGCGGCGGACATGTCCCGGGAGGTGAAAAAGAATCTTCCCCGGGCCGACATCCTGATCATGGCGGCCGCGGTGGCCGATTTCCGGCCGGCCGAGCCATCGCCTCAGAAGATCAAGAAAAGGGAATCCCCGCCCGCCCTGAATCTCCTGCCCACGGAAGATATACTGGTGACTTTGGGCCGTGCCGGCGGCCGGGCCAAGAAGGTCATCGTCGGGTTTGCGGCCGAGACCGCGGACGTCACGGCCAGTGCCACAAGGAAGCTCCGGGAGAAAAAGCTCGATCTGATTGTTGCCAACGATGTCTCCAGGGAGGGAATCGGATTCGATTCCGATTTCAATCAGGTGGTGATCATCGATAAGAAAGGGGTCGTATTCGAATCACCGCCGGCAAGCAAGCGGGAGATCAGCCGTCTCGTCATGGACCGCGTCGAGGCTTTGCTTGGCGGAAAAAAATAGCCGGCTTCGCCAGGGCCTGGAGATGGAGCTCCGGTTCCTCTCCGAAATCGGGGCGGATTTTGTCTTTGCCCCGGAGGCTAAGGACGGACTTCGGCCCGGCCGGAAGCCCGACCTGGAG
>CAYGXD010000051.1:6066-21356 GCA_964353705.1 uncultured Eubacteriales bacterium
CCGGGAAGAGATCGAGAAATGCCGGCCCTACCTCCTGGCCCAGATCGAGTGCATCGCCCCCCGGGTGATCGTGTCGCTGGGAAAATCGGCTACGGATTTCTTCCATCCCTCAGCAGCCGCGATATCCGGCTTGCGCGGGAATTTTATCGAATTCGGGAAGATCCTCGTTATGCCTACTTTCCATCCCTCCTATCTCATCCGGAACGAAGGGAACAAGGAGATAAAGAGGCTCGTCTGGCAGGACATGCAGAAGGTCATGGATGTCCTGAGCCGAAAATGACGTTGTACGCGGACGTTATCCTGCCTCTTCCCGTCGACCGCCCGTATACGTATTCCGTCCCTGCCGAGCTCGAAGACAGGGCGGCGGTGGGCTCGCGGGTCCTCGTCCCGCTGGGGGAGCGCCGGCTGACGGGGTTTGTAGTCGGCCTCAAGAAGAACAAACCGCGGCTCCCCTTGAGACTCAAGCCCGTGGCCGAGGTGTTGGATGAAAAACCGTTCCTGACACCCAAGCTCCTTTCTTTCACGCGGAAATTGAGCCGGTCCTCGTTCACCGCCTGGGGTGAGATCCTTCAGGCCGCTGCGCCGCCCTCACTGCTGCTTAAAACACGGGTCGTGGTCCGCCTGACGCCGAAAGGGCAAGAGGCTCTGGCCCAGGGGACCCTGGCCGACGAGGAAAGACAGGTCGCGGCCTTGATCTCGACCCGGGCGCATTCGCCCGTGTTTCTGGGGAAAACGGTCCGGGTCAAAAACCTGGCCGCCCTCCTGGCCCGGATGCGGAAAAAAGAGTTCATCACGGCCGAAAAAGAATTGAAGGTAGTGAGTCGGAGGGCGCAGACAAATCCTCCCCCGGGGCCGGCTCAGCTCGAGTTGGACTTTACTCTGGACGAAAGCCTCCATCGTGCCGCCGGGGCTATCCTGGAGATGATGGCAAAGGGCGCATTTTCACCGTTCCTCCTGTTCGGCCCGGCGGCCCGGCGGGAGGCGGTCTACTTTCATCTCATCCGGAGAGCCGTGGCCGAGTCGGGCCGAGTCCTCCATCTCGTCCCCGAGATCGCGCTGACGCAGGTCCTGATCGAGCAATACAAGAAGAGGCTTGGAGACGGGCTGGCGATCCTCCACAGCGCAATGACGGACAGACAGCGGGAACTTGAATGGCAGAAGATCAGGGATGGGCGGGCCATGGCGGTCATCGGCCCGCGTTCGGCCCTCTTCGCGCCGCTTCCTGATGTCCGCCTGATCATCGTAGACGAAGAACAGGATGATACGTATTCGCAGCAAGAGGGGCTGGCGTTCGATGTGCGGAAAGCGGCGAGAATCAGGGCCGAAGAGGAACAAGCCGTTTTGGTCCTGGGGAGCGCCGCGCCGACGGTCGAGTCCTTCCACTCAGCCCGGAAAGGCGGCTTCCTGGTCGACCTTGGGCGTGAACCGGCCAAAACGAACGCCCTTGTGTTCGATTTCCATCGGGCCTCGGGCTTGATCGACAACCGGTTGACGAAGGCCATCCAGCAAAGCCTCGAAAAGGGAGAGCGGGCTGTCCTGTTTTATAACCGCCGCGGCTATTCCTCCCATCTTGTCTGCAACCGGTGCGGGCAGGTGCCGCGCTGTGACCGCTGCGACCTGTCCCTGGTTTACCACAAAACGGAAGGGAAGCTCGTCTGCCATGCCTGCCGCCGCGCCGTCCCGGCAGTTCTGAGCTGTCCGCAGTGCGGAGGCCGTCTGATCGTCAAGCCCAGCGCCGGAATTGAGGCCGTTTCCGAGGAACTGAAACGATTGTTCCCTGGACGCCGGGTCGAGGTCTTTGCCGCCGAGGAAGCCGCCCGGAAAGAAAAAAGGGAAGCCCTGCTCAGAGGATTTGAAAGAAAAGAGATCGACATACTGGTCGGAACGCAGGCCCTCGTCCGCCAAACCGGCCTTTCTCCGGCACCTCTTGTGGGGGTCCTCCATCCGGAGATGGTCCTTCAACTGGCCGATTTCCGGTCCGGACAGAAGGCTTTTCTGTTCATCACGAGCGCCCTCCGCTTCCTTCGGGAGGGAGAGGACGCCCGATTGGTTATTCAGACGTCCGCTCCCGACCATTACAGCATCCGCGAGGCCGCCCGGGGGGATTACCCGGCTTTCTTCGAACAGGAAATCAAGTTCCGTCGGCTCCTCGATTATCCGCCGTTTTCCTGCCTGGCCGAGGTCTTCTTCAGCGGAGGGGATCTACGCCGGCTGGCCGCCGCAGCGAGAATATTTGCCAATCAGATCAAAACGGCGGGAAAAAGCATCCGAGTTTACGGGCCTGCCTTGGCTCCGGTAGCCATGCTGAGGGGACTGCGCCGCGTCCAGGTGACTCTAAGGGCGCGGAGAACGGAGACGATGATGAAGGTCCTGAATCATACCCTGCCGGAGGTCCGGGTTAAAAAGACCGTTTTCCTTTTTGATTAAGAAGCAAGCCGCCGGCCGAAAAGCCGAAGCCTCACCCTGTTGCGCCCGGCGCCGGGCGTCAAGCCCGCCGGTTATTCCTCGTGCCGAAAAATATCGATGGGGGTAGAGTCAGAAATAAACTGGGACCCCTCCCAGGCAACCATCGCACTGATGTAAACGGTCATGTTCCGGTTAAGTTCGTTGGAGAGCGGACCGTAGTAAGTGAGCTTGACAGTCCCGTTCGCGTCTGTCGTTGCCGTCAGGGTATTCATCTTGTCTTCGAAATAGCCAAGGGCGCCGCGGGCGGAGTCGATCTCGAACAGGATATTATAGCCGGTCAGGGGAATCCCGTCGTATTTTTTTAGCGTGGCGGTTATCGAGGCCGTCTCCCTGTCATAGAGACCCGCAAACATCACGTTGGGATTGGCGCCCAAGTCGAGAATGACCGCGACCGAAGAAGGGCCCGTGGGAGAAGGTTCGGTGACCGTGCTGCTCTTGCAGGAATAGAGAGCGAAAAAGGACAAGGCCAAAGAGACCGCGATCAAGAAGACCTTTTTATTTCTTTTCATGTTAATCACCTTTTCCCGTTTATCGTCACGGAACTCACTCGCTTTCTCACCATGGACTCCCATCAAGTGGCCGAGTCCGCGTAGTTGGCGAAATAGATCGTCAGGTAGCCCGTGGCTTTGACCGTCTTGTTGACGTTGTCGTGGCCGTAGAACTCGATCCTGGCCGTGCAGGCCAGGACCTGTTCCGCTCCGATATCGACAAGCTGGACAAGCGGAGGCTCTATCTTGGCGACCTCTCGCACGATGATGAAGGAGATCGTCGATGTAGAACCGGCCTTGATGACCGTGGATAAGGACCCTTCAAAGGGGTAGGGGACGTCGACTCCGGGGACGTTCCGGCCGTCGGTCCGGGTGTAGCTCACGAGGTAGCGGGTTAAGACGAGGTCGTTGTACGGAGACGTGCCCAAAATCGGATCAGGGTCCAGGGTGGCGGCCCGGAGAGTGGCCGTGGCCGTGTCGGCGACGATTGTCCCCGTCGACAGGAGGACGTCGGACTGCAGGAAGTTACCGGGCTTCCCGCTGGCGTCCCTGCCCAGCAGGTTTTCGACGATGAGCATGCTGGCCGACTGGGAATCGTCTTCGATAGAATTGCAGGAATAAAGCACCAGGAAGGCCGAAAGGATGACCGCTATGCGCAATGCTTTCTTCATGTTGTTCATGGTTGCACCCCTTATTTAATGATTCGGGGAGTGATGAAGATGAGCAACTCCCGATTCTGTTTTGTCCGGGCAAACGATTTAAAGAGGTTGCCCAGGATGGGTATCTGGTACAGATACGGGACCCGGTCCCGCGTGATCGAATCCTCGGTCCGGTAGATGCCTCCGATAACCGTGGTCCCGCCGTCGGGGATCATGACCGTCGTCCTGGCACTCTGGGTTGTGATCGGCGGGATGCCGTTGACCAGGTTGGCGAAATCGGCGGCGTTGTTCTGGATCTCGATCGTCATGATGATCGTCCCTTCGGCCGTGATCTGGGGCGTGGCCTTGAGTTCCAGGGCGGCGTTGACATACCGTGTCGTCACCGTAAAATTGGCCACGGTTTGGACCGGGATCTGCCGGCCCTGGATGATCTCTGCCTGCTGGTTGTTCTGGGTCGTCACCTTGGGACTGGAGATGATCCGGCCCTCTCCCGCGGTCTCCAGGGCGGTGAGGTAAACATCCAGCCGGAAAGTGTCCAGGATGTTGGCGAAGGAGAAGCCGACCGCAGTGTTGAAGGCGGGCGCCGGCAGGTTGATGCCGTAACCCCCGAGAGGACCGCCGGTCCCCTTGGTGACGATGCCCTGGGGGATCTGGCTGCCGTCCGCGAAAATCTTGTTAGGGAACGCGAGGCTTGTCTGGTTCCCGTAGAACGGATCGGCGATGCCGCGCCAGCCCCACTGAACGCCTAGATTCCGGATGAAGGTCGAGGTGGCTTCGACGATCCTGGCCTCGATGGAAACCTGCGGGGTCGGTGTATCCAGGACCGAAATCAGCTTTTCAAGCAAATCCAGGGTTTCCCTGACATCGGCGATGATCAGCGTATTCGTCCGGTCGTCGATCGTGATCTCGCCCCTTTGGCTCTTTTTTGAGCTAAGGAGCGCCATGACGTCTCTGGCCTTGGAGTAGGACAGGGTGATTGTCTTGACGACCAGAGGGCCGGCCATCTCCTTGCTCTCCCTCAGCTTTCTCTGGTCTTCGTCCTCCCGGGTCAGCACGCTGACCGGGGCGATGCGGAGGACGTTGCCCTCCAGGACTTTGCCCAGCTTGTTGTTCCTGAGCAGGATATCGAGTGACTGGTCCCAGGGGACATCCTCAAGATTGCAGGTGACGACACCTCTGACCTCGGGATCGAAAACGACGTTCAGCTTGGCGAAGTCGCCGAGATAGAGGATGACATCACGGAGGTCGGCATCCTTGAATTTGAGGGTGATGATCTCACCCGTATATTTGACCTCCCTTTGCGATAAGACCTTGGGCTCGTATCTCTGCTCCTGCTCCTGGACGAGGGGCAAATCCTCCGGCGCAGGGGAGGAGGTCTTCTCCTGGACAGCCTTGCCGTTCTTTCCGTTCTTGCCCTTGTCCGGGACGGCCGGAACAACAATCCTGTCCTCCGCCTTTGGGGGCTCTGCTGTTTGCGGGATGCTGATGGCCGGCGGCGGAGAAGGGGGAACGGGTTTGCTCTGCATCGTTTGGCCGGACGCGCTAAGCAAGGGGCTCTGCTCCCCGAAGAATGAAACCGTAATGTTGTCCTGGTCGGACCGAAGGTCATAGTATATGGGCTCGTTCAGGTCGAATACCATTCTGGTGATGGAGCGGGGGTTGCTGAGCTGGAACTGCGCGACCCGGACCTTTTTCAGCCCGTACTTGTCGACCGGAAGAGTGGTGGCGGGTTCTTCATAAACGGCGTTATAGACGTCCACGACAAGCCGGAGCGGATTTTCCAGAGTAAAGACCTGAGAGACCGCCCCGCCGCTGAGTTTCGCCCGAAATTGAACCTCTCCGTCTCTCTCCTCCCAACTCAGCTTGTTCATGAAGATGCTCGAACCGGGGTTCTGGTCGAGCCGCTGCTGAAGCTCGGGCTCCACTTGGTATTCTCCCGGTCCCCGCTGGATCCCATTGAGCTCTATGACCATCCGGTTCAGATCTTGAGTCACCGTGTAGGGGACGGGCTCTCGAACCTGGATTTGGAGCCGGGCCTGCGCGGCTCCTGTTTTTTCCATCCGGATGGCCGTCACAAGCTGATCATCTCCCATCTCGACGGGCGGCTGGGCCGTGAAGTTGACCTGGTCGAGCTCGAGCACGATCGCCTTGGCCTCGTAGTAGGTCCGGGCCAGGGTCAGGGCGCCATCGGTCTCCACAACGATCCGGGTGTTCAGCTTTCCCTGCTGAGTTGTGATCTTATTTATGGTGGCCGCCGAGGAAGCATCGTACCCCAGGCTTACGAAGATGATCAATACGCTCAGGGCAGTGAAGAGCAGCCAAAAAGGTTTCCTTTTCATGTTTTAACGCTCCTCCGGGTTTATTTCTTTGATAATATCCTTAGGTTTGGTCAAGGGGATGCCACGCTCGTTGGTCTTGCGAAAGATGACCTGGCTATCGGTAATCGACAGGATGAACCCGTCCGACAGCTTGTCTCCGACCTCGAAATAGTAGGGAAAACCCTGGGGGCCGCTGAGGACGGCCGTAAACCTCTTTTTATACTTGACGACTCCGATCAGGCTGATATCATCGATAAAGAGCTGAGGCGTTCCTCCAACGAGAGCTTTTTCCTTGAGTTCTTTTCCGCCCAGGAGGTTCTTGAAGGGGTCCCTCCGGCCTGACACGTCGTAGGTGGGCTGGTTAGTCTGCAGGTCGATGAGGGTTTCTCTTTCCGGCTCCTGTTCTTCCTGCGAGAAGAGGAGGCCCCCCCCTCCGAGCAGGAGGCCCAGACATAAGAGTATCATGGCGGTGCGTTTCATGGTGTCCTCCTCTGGGGCTGCGGTTTGGCTGCCGGCGCCGCTTGTTCCTCCATGAAGACGTAGGTCTTGGCGGTGAAGGTGGAAGAGATGGTCATTTCATCGGTCTGAGTGCCCAGGGACTTGATGGTGAAGTTTTCGATGTTGAAAATCCGGGCGAACTTGCTCAGCCGGTCGAAGAAGGAAGCCAGGTTATGATAGCTCCCTCGGATCTCCATCGGGATCGGCCATTCCGAATAGAATTCCCGGTTGATCTCTCCCCGGGGTGTGAACTTGACAAGGTCCAGCCGGGAATCGAAAGCCATTTGCTGAACCCGCCGGAGGATGACATCCGTCTCTTTCCGGAGAGGGATGATCACTTCAAGCTCCTTCAAGGTTTGGGTAAGTGTGGCCAGCTCGGCCTCGATCCTGTCCAGCTGAAGCTTCTTTTGCTGAAGGCCTTGGACCTCGCTCTCCACCTTCAGCCTTTCCGCCTTAATCCGGTTGAGCTCGGCCTGTTGAGGCTTGAAGTAGAAGAGAAAGGCGGCTCCGAGAATGACCACCGCGAGGATGATGTAACCGTACCAGGGCAAGTTTTTCATGGCGATCACCTTGGCTTTTGCTTGGCTGTCGGCTTGGCGGCCGGTTTCTGGGGCGGTGGCAGTGCGCCCTCGGGCAGGACATAGGACAGGGTCAGCGAGAACTCGAGGAACTGGGTGCCCCCCCCCGATTTCTGGGTCGAGGAAATGAGGTTGACGTTGGCAAAGTGGGGGCTGCTCTCCAGGTTGTAGATGTAGTCGGCTATGAGGTTGTTGGATAGCGCATTGCCCTTGATCTGAATCATCTGACCTTGAGATGAAAGATCTGTCAGCCAAACCCAGTCCGGGAGCTTCTTGCTGAGTTCGTCCAGGATGGTGACGGCGCTGTCCTTTTGAGCCCGCAGCTGGGTGATCAGGCCGATCTTGCGTTCGAAGACAGCCTTCTGCTTCTCGAGCTCGGCCAGCTTGGCGATGACGTACTCGAGCTTTTTCTTTTCCGCCTGAGCCGCCTGGAGACGGTCCCTTTCCTGGCTGATCATCCTTTTTTGAAGGAAGAAGCCAGCGGCCAGGGCGGCGATGATGGCCACGGCGAAGATCGTGCTGAAGGGGAAGGCCTTTTTGGCTCTGATCTCCGGCCCGGCGTCAGCGGGCCCTTCTCTAAACTCTTTGCTTTCCGGCTTGAGGAGGTTGATTCGGATCATGTTATTTTTCCATTTTCCGGGTGGCGATTCCGACGGCCACGCCGAAGAGCGGGGCCATCTCCTGCGGATAAGCAGGGTCGAGTTTCTTCTCATTGAAGGAAACGTTCCGGAAGGGATTGAAAATCTCCGTCTTGATCCCGAACTTCTGCTCAAAGGATTGGGTGATGTTCTTGAGCTGGGCCAGACCGCCGCTCACATAGATGTTCTCGATCTTTTTTTCTTTCTTTTCCCCCGCCTCGTAGAAAGAAAACGTCTTGTCGATTTCATCGAGCAGGTCCTTGATGTTGAATCCGACCAGCTCGTCGACCTTTTCAGGAGCGACGTTCTTTGCCGGGATGCCCTTCAGCAGCTTCTCGGCCTCGTCGAAGCTGAGGTTCAACTCCTTGCGGATATTCTCGATGAAAAAGAAGCCGCCGAGCGACAGGTCGCGGACGAGCTGAGACGTTCCCCGTTCGACGACGGCGACATTGGTGATGTTGGCCCCGAGGTTGACGACGGCGATGATCTTGGACTTGAACTCCTCCGGGTAGTTGATTTCCAGGGAGTTCTGGAGGGCGAAGACATCGACGTCGATGGCGACGAGGTTCTTGCGGGCCTGGTTCACCACGTTGCTGTAGTTGGCGATCTTGTCCTTCTTGGCCGCGACCAGGAGGATGTCCAGGTTCCGCTCCTCCGAGCCTCGGGGCGGCCTGAGGATGGCGTAATCCACGTTGGTTTCTTCGTAGGGATAGGGGATGTTGTGCTTGGCCTCCCAGACGATGGACTCGGCCAGCTCCTCCTTGTCCATGGCCGGCAGGGCGATCTTCTTGATGATCACCGAGTTGCCCGATATAGAAATGGCGATGTTCCGGTTCTTGAACTTGCTTTCGTCGAAAATCAGCTTGATGGTCTCGACGACGGCGGTGGAATCGATGATCGTCCCCTCGACGATGGCGTCATGGGGGAGGAGCTCATACCCCATCCGGACGACCTCGAAGACGTCCCGGTCCCTCCTCCTCTTAGAGGTGAGCTCGACGGCCTTGATAGCGTGAGAGCCGATGTCCAATCCGACGATCCCTTTGTCTTGGTTAAAACCCAGCATGTTTGCGCCTACCTTTATTGAGGTAATTTTCCAACCGATAGCTTCCCCTGTTTCAGTTTTTCCCGGAGCTTTTTTTCCACGATCTCGGGAACCAGTCCCTTTATGGAGCCACCCAGCGAGAACACCTCCTTGACCACACCGGAGTTCAAGAAGGAATAATTGACGCTCGGCATCATGTAAAGTGTCTCAATCTCGGGGTCAAGTTGGCGGTTCATAAGGGCCATCTGAAGCTCGTACTCGAAGTCGGAAACAGCCCGCAATCCCCTGATCACGATCTTGGCCTTATGGCGTCTGACGAAATCGACAAGGAGCCCGTCAAAAGCCTTGACCTCGATGTCGGCCTGATGAATAAAAATCTCCTGGATCATGGCCACCCTATCTTTAGTCGAGAACAGGGCCTCCTTTTTGGGATTTTTTAGAACCGCGACGATAATTTTGTCGAATAGCCTCAGTCCTCTGAGGATGATATCGACATGGCCATTCGTGATGGGATCGAAGAATCCGGGATATACTGCTCTCTTCTCCATCCAAGGCTCAGCGTGCTCAGACCTAACCAGGTTACCCATGTCATTATCAGAAAAAAAAACCTTTGTCAACAAAAAAAGCTCCTGGCCTCGGGGTTTCCGTCGCCCCCAAGAATCCCATAGCTTTTAAGGAGCGTCAATCACCTTTAGAGAGGAGATAAAGGGTGAAAAATCGCCGTCCCGGCTCATCAATAAAGATGAGCAGCTTGGGAATGTCAACGCTCTCGCTCAGGTTCTTAACGCCGTTCCCGAGGCACTTTTCTCGGCGCTGCGGAACTGCGCACGTTTGATTTGAGCCTTGAGTGTTTGTCCTTTGCCTATTATTTCTTCTCCGTTTGAATTCCACGTGCTCAGAACAGTCCTCGCGGCCGGCAGTTCGGCTTCCCTTGAAAATCACCTCGGGAAGGCTGAACCTGAGAGGTCGCTCATCCATCCCCAATCTGCTTATCACGGGAATGACAATGGTTCCTTGGGCTGAGGGGCCGTTGATTTCTCGCCGGGATTGAGGGACAATGAATTAAAGATCAGAGGGTTTCATGCGTATCTGTTGGTCACACTTATCTATCGCCTTTCTGGCCGCCTTTGTTTCAAATCAGTTTTTCTTGACCGGCCAGGAGCCGGATGTCTATGCCCGGCAGAGGAGGCAGATGGTGGCCGAGCAGCTGGCCGCGCGGGATATTTCCGACCGGCGCGTCCTTGAAGCCATGGGACGGGTGCCGCGGCATCTGTTTGTGGCGTCCTCTTATAGAGACCAGTCTTACGCGGATTACCCTTTGCCGATCGAGGATGGTCAGACCATTTCCCAGCCCTACATCGTCGCCCTGATGACCCAATGCCTTGGCCTGGAAGGCGGCGAAAAAGTCCTGGAAATCGGGACCGGATCGGGCTACCAGGCGGCCGTTCTCGCCGAGCTCAAGGTCCGGGTATTTTCGATCGATATCAACCCCCGGTTGGCCGAGCAGGCCGCCCGGACCCTTCGCGGGCTCGGCTACGAGGATATCCGGGTGAAGAGCGGGGACGGGTTTTTCGGCTGGCCCGAGGAGGCCCCCTTCGATGGAATCATCGTCACCTGCGCCTCCCCTCGTCTTCCGCCCCTCCTCATCGGACAGCTCAAAGAAGGCGGCCGTCTCATCATCCCGTTGGGAGGCGCCCAACAATATCAGGTCCTGACCCTCGTGACAAAAACGGCGGACGGGATCAGGACCAAAGAGATATCGGGCGTCCGGTTCGTGCCGATGACCGGAGAAGCCCAGAAGAAAAAGGACTGAGACGCACCACCGGCCGATTTGCTTTTCCGTCTGTTCTTGTGCTAATTTTGGCCCGGAACAGCGATGATCAAATTCGGGACTTCGGGCTGGCGTGCGGTGATGGGGGAGGAATTCACCTTCGCCAATGTCCGGGTCGTCGTCCAGGCGGTGGCCAACTATCTGAAGCAGCGGTTCCCCGGCCGGACCATTAATGTCATCGTCAACTACGACACCCGCTTTCTCTCGGAGCGGTTCGCCAATGAGGCGACAAAGATCCTCTCCCATAACCAGATCCGGGTCTGGCTGGCCGACCGGGACGCCCCGGCCCAGGCCCAGGCCCTCCAGATCATCAAGCGCAAGGCCCAGGCGGGGATCAACTTCACCGCTTCATTCAATCCCCCTGAATACAACGGATTAAAGCTCAACCTCGAGACCGGCGCTCCCGCCCTCCCTTCCGAGACCGATAAGGTCGAGGAAGAGGTCCGGCGTCTTTCGAAGGCCCCGGTCTTTACCCCTTATTACCCGCGGCTGGAGTTTGTGCAAAAGATCGACCTGCAGAGTGACTACCTGGAATTTATCCAGAAGAAGATCGATTTCGCCTCCATTCAGAAATCCCGGCTCCGGATCGGCGTCGATCTGCTCTATGGTACGAGCCGCGAATATCTGGACGAGATCCTGGAGGACAACGGAATCCAGGTCGAGGAGATCCATGGCTATATCGATCCCTACTTCGGCGGCATCACTCCCTCCTGCAGCGAGCAGAACCTCAGGGAGCTCGGCCGGCTGATCCGGGACAAGAAGTGCCACCTGGGCGTCGCGACGGACGCCGACGGGGACCGCTTTGGAATCCTTGATCAGAACGGACACTTCATCAGCCAGAACATCATTCTTGCCTTGCTGCTCGATTATCTCGTCCGGGTGAAAGGGTGGCGGGGAGGTGTCGCCCGCTCGGTGTCCACCACCCATCTGATCGACCGCATCGCCAGGCGCTATGGCCTGCCGCTGTTCAAAACCCCGGTGGGCTTCAAGTATATGGCCGACCTCTTCCTCCGCAGGCAGATCATATTCGGGGGAGAGGAAAGCGCCTGTATCGCCGTGAAGTCGCATCTTCCCGAAAAGGACGGCATCTTTGCCGGTCTTCTTGTGGCGGAGATGATCGCCGTCTGCGGCAAGAGCCTGACCGATCTACGCCGGGATTTCTTTCGGACGTATGGGAAGAAATACAGCGGTCAAAAAAGCGTTCCCCTCCATCCGAAGAGCGAACGGGCCTTGAAAGACCTGACCATCGCTCCTCCCGACCATTTTGGCGGAAGGCGCGTCCAAGCGGTCGAGCGGGTCGACGGGATCAAACTGGATTTCGACGATGACGATTGGCTTCTCCTCCGTTTGTCCGGGACCGAGCCTCTCATCCGCTGCTATGCGGAGGCTGAGTCCAAGGTCGAACTGGAGAAGCTTCTCAGCCTTGGGATCAAGGAGCTTGACTGATGGCCCTCGAGGAGCGAAGGACGGCCTCGGTCCGAAAAAAATTGGCGCTGGCGGCGGTGGCCTTTTTTTTCCTGGTCATCCTGATCTCCTCGCTCTTCGGCAGGAAAGGGCTCATCGAGATCTACCGCGCCAAAAACCGCTACGAGGCCTTGCGTCAGGAGATCCGCAGCCTCGAGACCAGAAAAAGCGAACTCCTGAAGGAGATCGAAGCGCTCCGGAATGATCCCCTGGCGGTGGAGAAGGAGGCCCGGGAGAAGCTCTGGCTGATCAAACCTGATGAGAAGGTCATCGTCAAGAAAAAAGAAGAAAAGCGTTGAGGCCGCCGCTTCAAAAAACGCCGGAACTCCTGAAGGGCCTCAACCCTGACCAGAAAAGGGCCGTCAGGCACGGCCGGGGGCCGCTCCTCATCATCGCCGGGGCGGGAACCGGAAAGACCAGGGTCATAACCCACCGGATCGCTTACCTCATCGCCTCGAAAATGGCCAAGCCGGAAGAGATCCTGGCGCTGACCTTCACCGAGAAGGCGGCCAATGAGATGGAAGAGCGGGTCGACCGGCTCATCCCCTACGGCTACTCCTTTGTGGACATCAGCACCTTTAATTCGTTCGGGGAGAAAGTGTTGCGGAACTACTCCCTGGATCTCGGGTATCCCCCCGATTTCAGGCTGCTGGACGATGTCGAACAGGCCATCTTTTTTCAGGGAAACCTCTTCCGCCTACCCCTCCGCTACTACCGTCCGCTCGGCTCTCCCACCCGCCACATTCAGGAATTGCTGGATGCGGTGAAGAGGCTTAAACAGGAGGAAATCAGCCCGGAGGGGTATCTTAGGTATGCGCAGAAGGTGGCCGGAAAGGCGGCTGACGAGGCCGGCAGAGAGCTGGCCCTCAAGCACTTGGAGATGGCCCGGGTCTACCAGGCCTATGAGGAGCTCCTCAAGAAGGAAGGGAAAATCGATTTCGAGGACCAGGTCAAGCTCGTGGTCGGACTTTTCAGGAAAAGGCCTTCCGTCCTCAGGGAATTCCAGGAAAAATATAAATATATCCTCGTCGATGAATTCCAGGACACGAATTACATTCAGTTCGAGCTGCTGAAGCTGCTGGCCGTCCGCCACCGCAATCTGACCGTGGTGGGAGACGACGATCAAAGCATATTCCGCTTCCGGGGCGCCTCGCTCAGCAATATCCTCAATTTCGAGAAAGTCTACCTCAAGCCCAAGAGGATCGTGCTGACGAGCAACTACCGGTCCCTGCAGCCTATCCTGGATTCGGCCTATACTCTCATCCAGCAGAACAATCCCAATCGACTTGAATTCCAGGCCAAGGTCGATAAAAAGCTGGTCTCCTCTTTTGCCGAGGCGGGCAAAAGTATCCATCTTCTTCAGTTTGACACCCTCTCCCATGAGGCGGACCGCGTTGCCGAGATCATCCGCGAGAAATGGAAAGAAGGCACTGAACTTGGCGAAATGGCCATCCTGGTCCGGCGCAACGCCGACGCCGACCCGTTCCTCAGAGCCCTGAACATGAATCAGGTTCCTTTCCGGTTCTCCGGCAGCCGCGGCCTCTATGCTCAAGAGGAAGTCAAGAACATCGTATCCTTTATCAGGGCCCTGACTGATTTTGAGGACGGCCGGAGCCTCTTTTTTCTCGCGCGGTCCGAAATCTACAGGATGGAGCTGTATGACCTTTCGGTGGTCTCGAATTATGCCCAGCGGAGGAACCTCTCACTCCACGGCGTCTTCCGGTCGATAGCCGACGGGGCGCTTATCCTTGAGATCTCCCCTGAGTCCGCGGAACGCGCCAAGCGAATTTACGAGGACCTTGTCCATTTCATCGACCTGTCGAACACCCAAAACGCCGGCCAAGTGGTGTTCGCCTTCCTCGAAAAGACAGGTTATATCAAGAGCCTGGTGGAAGCGGAGAGTCTTGAGGCCGAGCTCAAGATCAAGAACATCCGGCTGTTCTTCGAGAAGATCCGGAGTTTCTCCGAGCTGGTCAAGGACGATTCCATCCAGGGATTCTCCCGTCACCTTGACCTTCTCCGGGAAGTCGGGGACAACCCGGCCACGGCCGAGGCCGAGGTCGAGGAGGAGGCCGTCAATGTCCTGACCGTCCACAAGGCCAAAGGCCTGGAGTTTGACGCAGTCTTCATGGTGAGCCTGATCGCCGACCGTTTCCCCGGGCGGGAGCGCCGCGAAAAAATCCCGTTTCCCGACCAGATCTTGAAGGAAAAACTCCCGCCGGAGGAGAGCTATGTCCAGGAAGAACGCCGGCTCTTCTATGTCGGGATGACCCGGGCCAAGAGGCACCTCTTCCTGACCTGGGCGAAAGACTACGGGCTCAAGCGCCAGAAAAAAGTCAGCCCCTTTGTCCTGGAAGCCCTGGACATCCCCAGGTTTCCCGAGGAGGTCCTCCGCACCTCGGCCATAGAAGAGATCAAACGGTACGGCAGGCCATCGACCGAGGACAGGATTCCCCCGCAATTCACGGTCAAGGACGTCATCACGCTGAGCTATTTTCAAGTCGAGGACTACGTGACGTGCCCCCTCAAATACAAGTTCCGCCATCTCCTGCGCGTTCCCGTGCTCCCGCATCACTCCCTTGTCTTCGGCCGGGTCCTGCACACCGCCATCCATTCGTTCCTGAGGAAGAGGCTGGGCGGGGAGAAAGCGGGGGAAAAAGATCTCCTTAAAGAATATGAAAACCTTTGGGTCAATGAAGGCTTCCTGAGCCGGGAGCATGAGGAGCTGCGAAAAAAAGCCGGCCGGGAGGCCCTGCGCCGCTTCTGTCGCCGCGAGGAAGAGTCCGGGCAGACCCCCTCCTTCCTCGAAAAAAGCTTCAAGTGGCAGCAGGAAAAAATCAAGTTCATCGGCCGCTGGGACAGGATCGATATCCGGAAAGGAGAGGCCGTGATCATCGATTTCAAGGCCACGGAGGTGAAGGACCAGAAAGAGGCGGACAAGAGAACGGCCGAAAGCCTGCAGATGGACCTCTACGCCCTATCTTTCTGCCGCACCCAGGACACCCCACTCCGTGAAACCCGGCTCCATTTTCTGGAATCGGACCTCATCGGCCGGGCGAAAAAAGGGGAGAAAGAGTTGGGACGGGCCTGGGAGAGGATTAAAGAAGCCGAACAGGGTATCCGAAACCGGGACTTCCCGGCCCGGCCCGATTTCCACAGCTGTTTCTACTGCGAGTACAAGACCATCTGTCCCTCCACCTATGCTTATTAGGTGATGGGACACTAGTGGTGCGTCTCACAAATAACTTGGGTATGTCATAATCATCGGAAGACGCGCCACCGCGGGGGAGTTTGAGGGGGACGGCGTC
>CAYGXD010000052.1:0-21207 GCA_964353705.1 uncultured Eubacteriales bacterium
ATCACTTGGCTCCGGCGGGAATCTTGAACCGGTCTTCGCTCAAGACGGGATTGAATTCGATCTTCCTGATTTCGGTTGTGGCCGGCTTGCCGCCCCGCCCCATGTAGGTCATCCGGCTGGGATAAGGGATTCCCTGCGCCGGTTTAAGGTCCAGCCATTCCCGCTCCATGTGAAAAGTCTTTCCCTCGAAGGTCTCGTCGACGGCGATCGTCTTAACCATATAGGTCCGGGCATCGACCAAGTATTCGGCCCTTGTTCCAAGAGGCAGCGTTGTGATTAACTTATGGCATTTCGCTCCATTTGATTCTACGACCCCAGCATATTCGGTCGGAAAATCGAAAAAGCTCGGGAAGAACCAGACCAGGTCGGTCTCGAAACCGCGCGCCGCCTCGGCGGGGAAATCCTGAGGGACGGGAGGCTGGCCGGGCTTGGCCGGGTCGTATTCCAGCATGGCGCCGAGGCGGCCGTCGAAAATGGCGACGTACTTGCCCGGCCTTTCGGTGCGGATCTAGTTCGGGCGGCGGATTTCGTGGAGAACGGCCGTGGCGTCGTGGTCAGGATAAACGACTTCCGCCCGAAGCGTCCGGATGTCCCCTATCTTAGTCGCTCCGCCCATGGCCTCGGCGCATTTAGCGATGATCGACGCGGTCTCAGCCGGAGTGATTTCAACTCCGCTTGACGTCTTTGCCCGCACCTCGTCGACCAGGGAGAGGATATTTTGGACTACGAGTTCCGGGACATCTAAATATAGATAGTGTGTGGCCCCTTCCGCAAGTATGAACTTGCCGTTTGTGGACCTGTCGGCCAGGGCGCGGCTTTGCCCGACCCAATACTTCTGGTACTCCTCGGCCACCTCTCCGAACGCAGGGTTAGGCTTACCCGCGGCGAGCACCTTGAGAGGCATATCGCCAAACGTCGAAACCGAGCCAACCATCTTGGCAGTCTCACGGAACATCTCACGATGTTCCGACGCAATCATTTGGAAGAAAGAGGACTTCGCGCGCTCCCGGGCATCAGTTGATTTGGCAGTGGAATCGGCGATGGCTTGCCATTCCGCGGTCATCTGTTCGGCCATAACCCTGAGATCTTTGTATTCCTGTCCTAGTAGGAATGAGAGCGGGGGCGGGTCCAGCAGAACCATCCCGGCCACATCATCAGGGTACTTGGAGGCGAAAACCTGCATGTTCAGAGCCCCAAGTGAATGGCCGACAAGCACATACGGCCCCGGTAAAGACGCCTTCTCAAGCAGGGACTTTAATTCCTCCGCTTCGCGGCCGCCGTGCCGGGGCAGCGGGCCCGGCTCGCTCCGCCCGTATCCGGCGCGATTATAAGTGATGACTTGGGTAACCTGGGCAAGGCGCTTCTGCAACGGTCTCAGCTTGTCCAGCTGGTCCGTGATACCGGCATCAATGACGACAGTGGGAGCCCCTTTCCCCTCGAGATGCATCTCGAGGCGATGCGATCCGAGGCTGACCATCTGATCTGAAGGTGGAAGACTCTCGCGCACGCATGAGGCGATTATCAAGCACGCCGCCAGATCCGCGAGCAAGGTCGACACTGGGAATATTCGCTCACCTTTCATTCTCGGCTCCCCTAGGAGAAGAGCGGGGCACCTTTTTATAGATCACTATTTCTGGATTAATGCTGTTGATTTCTCCCTGGACTTCATCCTGTTTCAAAGGGAGCCAGCGGAGAGACGTTTGGTGACGAAAAACGATGCCGTACCCGGCTTCCCCCCGGGAAATTTTTCGGAAAAGCTGATCTCCTCCTAAGGGGAGCCGAAATCTCCGGCTGGATTCCGTTCTGGCAATGATAAAATCCGGTTTTTGAGAGAGCGCCTGAAACTTGGCCAGACTTCGCGGAAGCGGGAGCCGTCGATAGCCCTCCACTCGGGGCAAATAGGCTCTCCAGTCGGCCAGCCCGATCGTTGCTTCTTTGGGAATATTTTTCCTCATCCATTTTTCGGTGGCATAGCGGCTGTCTTTGATCATGAACACATCAAGGGAAACAGCATATAAAATGGAATAAGCGAAGGTGGCCGCCACGACGATTCGCAAGATCGCCGAGAATTTAAAGCGGGCCTGCAGGACGAAGGCCAGAAATTGACCTCCAAAAAGGGAGAAGATGATGAGAGAGGGAAGATAATACCGGCAAAAATTATACAGGACCATATGGATGAAGAAGATCTCGTAGGACACGGCGAAGGCGAGAAGCGAAAGCAATAAGACATTTTTCGGCTTCGCCAGCAATGCTTTGACCAGGCCCGCCAGGCAAACAAGGAAGAGCGGCCATCCCAGGGAAAATCGGATCAGGCTCCAGGCTCGACCCAACAGATAGATATGTCCGGATAGGGTGGGGGAAGCCATCCTGGTTTCCAGGCTGAGGGGGCCCGTGCACAATTTGACGTGATGGATAAAACCCTGAAAGTTAAAAGCCAGATTGTGCACCAGCAGAAAAGTGATGACGGCCAAAGCCAAGGCAGAAAGATAAATCTGGCTCCCCAAAAAACGAAAAACGGTCAGGTTCGGAGCCGCCTTTTTCTGCGTTTTCCAGTCCCCCCAGAGCACGACCAGAGGCGGAAGAATGTACAGACCGTAGGCCTGGTCTTTGGTACAGACAGCCAGGACCGCAGTGACGGCGAAAAGGAGATAGTACTTCTTCCGTCGGGTCTTGAGGAGGCGCAGGAAAAAAAACAGCGAGCCCACAAACCAGAATGTAAAGGGAACGTCCACGTTGGCCACTTTGGAATAGTACACCAGAGGAATGAGGAGGGAGGAGATCCCGGCGGCCAGGAGCGCCGCCCTCGGGTCAAGGATTTCCAGTCCGCACTTATAGACAAGGAAGACGAGGCCGACGGCCATAATAAGAGCCAAAAATCGTCCCGCGAAAATTAAAGTCGAATAGACCGAAAGTCCATCGACGAGCAACCCGCGAATTTTGGCATAGAATACAATTGGGGCCTCCACAAGGGCGAGCAGATAATAGTGGAGCGGCGGATATTTGTGGAACCAATCAGAGGAAAACCGTCGGGCTATCCCCTCTTGAACGTCACGGGGGAGAAGCTCATCGTAGCCCCATCCGGTATAACTGGGAAGTCCAAACCAAATCCCCAAGACATTCAGAAGCAGGCTGAAGAGGAGGATGATGAGAATCTCTTTTTTCCTGGACTTTCTCTGGGGGTCTTGCACCGTGGATTTCTTTCGCTTTCATTAATATAGCTGTTCCCCGAGGCTTGTCAACCTGTGCCGCCGGCCGACTTAGAACTTCAGCCGCCGGATCTCCTTCGACTGGGACATGCGCGTGCAGGCGATCCAGCGGCCGTCCGGAGAAACCTGCGGATGCATCAGGTTGGCGGGGTCGTTGGTCAGTTGCCGGGGCGGGCCGCCGGAACGCGGAACGGCGAAAATCTGCATCCGCTCGCCGGCCAGCGCGCCGTAGACGATGGTTCTTCCGTCGGGCGTCCAATCGAGGCCGCCGGACGTGCCGCTCGTATATTCGGCGAGCTTCTCCGCGCGCTTCCCATCGAGGCTGACAACCCAGAGGATGCGGCGGTTGTCCTCGGCATGTTCTTCAAAGGCAATCTCGTCACCTTTTGGTGACCATGATTCCCATGTGGCATTCTTGATGGGATCGGGCAGAGGCAGCCGCTCTACTCGTACCGGTTTTCCCGTCGCCTCATCGATCGTCACGATCCAGGGCTTGGAGACGCCCTGTGGGCCGCCCCGCTCCCAGGAGTCGAAGACAAGGCGTCGGCCGTCCGGAGACCAGTCGGCGACGCCGTCTTCCCATCCAAAATTGGTCAGTCTGATTTCCTCGCTTGGCCCCCCCGACACTCGACGCAGATAAAGATCGTCGGTGCTCCCCGCGGCTTCGTATGACGAAACGGGTGTCTTTGAACGATGGGAATGATAAGCGATCCACTTACCGTCGGGAGACCAGGCGGGCGTGAAGTCTTCGTGGTAACCGGTGACGATCGGCTTCATTTTCGATCGGGGTCGAGCCTGGGAATCCACGGTTACAACGCCGGCATCCAGGTTCAACGCCCAATCGGCCAAGCGCCAGGGGCCGAAGGTGAAGGTAATCTGTTTCCCGTCAGGACTCCAATATGGGATCTCCGCCCAATCCTCGACGACCCGGGCCGGGCCGCCGGATGAGGGAACCGCAACCACCGAATCATGAATATCATTGTGCATCCAATAGAGGAAGCCGTTGGCCACGCTCGGCGCAAAATCGTCCCCAGGCGCCTCGACAACGGCACGGCGAGCACCCGAGGAGAGGTCCAACTCATAGATGTCCAGATCGCGGTCGGCGTTGGGCTGGTGACGTCGTTCCGCAGCCGGTGCGGCCGAGCCGGCCAGAGCCATAAAAAGATTCCGCCCATCGGGTGAGATACAGAGTTCGCTCAGCCAGGAGGATGTATCCAGATCTTTGGTCAGAGTCTCCGTCGTCGCCGTCTCCCGATGGATGCGCACAAGTGCTGTCAAGCCGTCTTCGTGCCAGGCCAGAGCGTAGATCAGCCGGCCGTCAGGTGACCAGACAAGACCCGTGATGCTTCCTTCGACAGGGAACGGCTTCTGGCGTTGCGCATCGCCTACGAAAAGGCCCTTATCTGCTTGCCCGCTCCTGAAATAGACCACGGCAGAGCCATCCGGCAACCATTGAGGCCTGGCGTCCGGAGGCAGGGAGGAAAGCCGAAGGCCGTCAGGGCCGGGAAGGAACCAGCCCTTCTGACCGGCCCGCTCACCAAAGCGGGCCAGTTGGTTGCCCATATAAAAAGCGGCATTGAAAACTCGGTCCATGCCTCCGGCGAGCCGCTCCGGTTCTTCACGACCAGTCTCGAGGTTGATCAGCTTGACGGCGCGCCCAAAGGAATGATGATAGAGTGCCCATTTGCCGTCGCTCGAGATCTGCGCGGCGTTATGGGCCGCGTCATACCAGGCCGGCGGGCTTTCCGCATAGACTGTTTCGGCCTTGGCCGTAGTGCCCTGACCCCGTTCAGCAGCCCGAGTATTCTTTGAGGAAGAGTACCCCAAGGCAAGGAGAGCCCAAATGACGCCGACTCCAACCCAAAATGGGCTAGCACGCAATCTCATATTCCCTCCCCTCGTCTCCGCGGCCTGGAACGCTTTCTAGAGAAACGATACCAAGCCGATTTAGCCGGTTTGATTGTCTCCATCATATCCCTTAGGGGGATTTATTGTCAAAACGCAAAGGCTGATAACGGTGATAGGATCGAGGGCCACTTTAAATTCCTACTGTATTCTTTTGTCCGGCCTTTCCCTTGGGATAGATATAATTCTCTCCGGCCTTGACGCGAACTACCTTTCCGTCGGTGCCGAGTTCGAAAACAACCAACTCGCCGTCGCCGTTCTCTCCGGTCATGCGGAAGGTGTGCTTCCCTTCGGGTGTCAGTTCCGTCAACGAACCTTTAGGATTTGACTCCGGCGGATAATTAAAGCCGTACATTACGAGCTTCCCATCGACAATCATGATCTCCGTGTCAAAGTTCGCCGGGTCCTCGTATCGACCGAGGTAGATATTCCAGGATGGATCCGGCTTCGCCGGCTTGGAAGGAGGCTGGGCGTCCTTGAGGATGGCGGGGGCCACAATGTTGAACACTTGCTCAAGGAAGAAACCGGGCTCCCCATCATCGGCGTTGGTCAGGACGATGACGCCGATTTTCTCATCCGGACAAAAGCCGATCTGGGTCCTGTATCCTCCGACCCAGCCGCCGTGGCCGACGATCGTCCGCTCTCCCATCCGGTCGACCGCGAAACCCAGCCCCTGGCCGCTTTTCCAGCTCGGCTGGAGCCAATGGACGCGCTGCATTTCCCGGAGAGTCGTGCCCTTGAGAATCTGACTTCCTCCGGGTTTTCCCTCCAGGCGGAACTGGAGCGAGATGAATTTGGCCAGGTCTTCGACGGTGGAGGAGATGTTGGCCGCCGGCGCAATGCCCTTTGAGTCGGTAAACGGCTGGATCCTTCTTGATCCGTCCGGGAGCCTGCGGCCGTAGCCCGTGACCAGTCTTGTCTTGTGTTCATCCGATAGATAAACGCTCGTGTCCTTCATCCCGAGGGGCTCGAGGATATGCTTCCGGATGTAGGGGTCGTACGGTTCGCCGGAAACGGCCATCACGACCTCCCCCGCCAAGGCCATGGCCAGGTTCGAATATTTCCACCGGGTTTCCGACGGAAAGATCGTCTCCTGCCTCTTGAGGGCATCGATCAGCTCTTCGCGCGTCGGAAACTTGTGGTCGGTCCAGTAGGGGAAAGCCGATTCGCGGGGCAGGCCGGAGGTATGCGTGACGAGATGCTCGATCGTGATCGGCGGGGCGCCAGGGAATCTATCCTTAATGACGAACCAGGGGAGGTACTTGGAGACGGGGTCGTCAAGCCTCAGCTTGCCCTGATCCCGGAGCTGCATGAGGGCGGTCGTCGTTAAGAGCTTCGTGATGGAGGCGATGCGGTAGATGCTCGTGGTCAGGGCGGGCGTCTTTTTCTCCAGGTCGGCCAGGCCGTATCCCTTGGCCCAGATCAGGTTCTGGTCATAGACGATGCCGAGGCAAAGACCGGGCAAGCCGCGGTACTCCATCTGGGCCTGGATCCATTTCTCCAGGAGCTGGATTTGGGAAAGCACGTCGGGGTTCGAGGCCAAAGAGGGCTGTTGGGCGAACCCGGCGGGCGCCAACAAAATCAGGACAAAAAACAGGGCGAAATATTTCCTCACGGATTCTGCCTCCTCTAGATGAAACCGGGGGAATTTTTATTACACAGAAATACTAGTTCATGATCCTAAATTCTGTCAACGACGGTCACCAATCGCGGAGCCCGGCTTATCCGGCTGGATTATTTTCCGCCGAAGCGTACGCGGTATCCAGCGGCCGGCCAGCTCGATCGTCCCGGAAAAGCCTTGGCGAATTCGGTATAGGCGTTCACTCCGGTGCAATGGCAAAGCATGATCTTTTGGAGATCAAACTGACGGAACACATCGGCCGTCTTCTGCAGGCGGTCGGCCGAGGCGCTGAGCAGATGGGACCCGCCCATGACCGCGTAAATTTTGTTCTCGCCGGTCAGCCTGCTCACATATTGGAGAGTGTTGACCACCCCCGCATGGGCACACCCGAGTAGCACGACCACACCCTCGGGGATGCGGAAGAACAAGGCCTGGTCGTCGAGGATGGAGTCGGGGGTTTTCATCTCCCGGTCGAGGAAGACGAATCCGCCCACCCCCGTGTCCTCATAAGCCGTCACCCGGGGGACCTCGCCCGTGATCATTATTTCGCCGCCGACGGCCGCCGGCTTTTTCGTCTCGTGAAGGGACCGGACGCGGCTGCGAAGCTGGTCGCGCGAGACCGGCATGGCTTCCGCGCTCACCGTCGTGCCTTCTTTCCAGTACCGCGTGGCGAAGGCATCGGGGTGGATAAAAAAGTCAACCGGACCGCACGTCTCCAGCGTTTTCTCGAGTCCCCCCGTATGGTCGGAATGGGAATGACTGATCACGATGGCATCGATTTTGCTGAGGTCGACGCCTAGAGCCTTCCCGTTCCCAAAGAGAGTCTGGCCGCTCCCGGTGTCGAAGAGGATGCGATGCTTGCCCGTCTCGATAAGAAAGGCCAGCCCCCACTCGCCGAGAACGGACGGGTTTCCAGCCATGTTTTCCACGAGGACGGTGATATCCACGCGCGGAAGGACAGGCAGGGCGTCGGGGCGTATCGATGCGGCCTGTCCGGATAATCCGGCGGCAAGGCACGCTACAATGAGAATCGTCCTGGAAATGCGGCGCATATTATTCCTCCATTTCAACCAAAGGAATGATCTGAAAACAAGATATAAGCATCCGGCAAAATAGTCAATGAAAATTGACTGCCTGGACTTCCCTCGTGATGGAGTGTTAATATGAACGCAGACTTGTATCGAATCTCAGCCCCTGATGGAGGTGCCCACAGGCTGGGAGCCTGGATTATCAAGATGCCTTGAGGGCGCGGCCAAATGGCCCGGAGAATATGGTCCTCGACAAAAGCCGGAATGCTCGTCCCGGCCATTCTGGCCCTTCTCATCGGCCTGCCAAAAGGATTCAACTCTCTTGCCGATGCCACGCCTGCCCGCGTGCTCATCCTGAGCGGCCAAAACAACCACGATTGGCGATCGACAACCCCGAAGCTCAAGGCCATCCTGAAAGACGGAGGCCGGTTTGCCGTCGACATCACGGAGACCCCCGGCCGGCTTTCGGCGCAATCCCTTGAACCCTATGACGTCATCCTGAGCAATTGGAACGCTTTCGGTCTCGATCCGAAAACCTCAGGCTGGCCGCCGGAGACGCGTCAGGCTTACCTCGAATTCGTGCGCCGCGGCAAAGGCCACGTCGTCGTCCATGCCGGCAGCGCCTCGTTCAGCGAATGGAAGGAATACGGACAGGTGGCGCTGGCGACATGGAAGGCCAATCAGACCAAACATGGTCCGCGGCACGAGTTCCCCGTCCGCATCGACAACCCCAATCATCCGGTCACCGCGGGGCTAAAGCCTTTTGCCATCTTCGACGAACTTTGGAACAGACCGGGAATCACGGAAGGAGCGGAGGTGCTTGCCTCATCGTATTCGGCCCTGGAACAAGAAGGAACGGGACAATGGGAGCCGGCGGTCATCGCCGGCCGCTTCGGAGACGGCCGAAGCCTGGCGATCATGCTCGGACACGACGCCGAGGCCATGGACAATCCGGGCTTTCAGGCCCTGCTCAGGCGCGCCGTCGAATGGACCGCCACGGGCCGGGTGATGGAAACGGTCGGAATCGTTCCCGTGAAGCGGCGCTGGGAAAAGGCGGAAAACGTTTCCCTGGCTCTCGTCGGGCCGGCGGGCCTGGTGTGGCGGTTCAACTTTGGGCCAACCCTTGACACTCCCTATTTCCACCCCTTGAACAGCCCGGAGGGGAAGACTCTGACCTGGGATAAGCCGCCGGACCATCCCTGGCATCACGGACTCTGGTTCAGCTGGAAGTTTATCAACAAGGTCAATTACTGGGAGATAGATTCCAAAACGGGCCGGCCCACGGGCGAGACTTCCTGGAAGGTCATCAAGCTTGAAGCCGCCCCGGACGGCTCGGCCCGCATCGAGTTAGCCCTGACGTACCGGCCCGCCGGAGAGGATCTCCCGGTCATGACCGAGGAGAGGACGATCGAAGTGTCGTCGCCGAGCCCGGATGGTGTCTATGCCATCGACTGGACCGGCATTTTCGAGGCGGCCACGGCCGTCCTTCTCGACCGGACTCCCCTGCCCGGCGAACCGGACGGCCAGGTCTGGGGCGGATACTCCGGCCTATCGCTTCGCCTTGCCGGCAACCTGGATGAGCGCCAGGTCACGACGACCGATGGGCCCATCATCGAGATGCCCGATGACCGGTATCGCGGCCGGCACGCGGCGGTTGACTATTCGGCTCTCGTTGACGGGCAGGCGGCCGGCATCGCGATCTCGGATCACCCGGCCAATCCCCGGACCCCGACACCCTGGTACGTCATCCGCTCGTCGGAGATGAACTTCTTCAGCCCGGCGATTCTTTGCTACAAGCCGATGACCCTCCGGCCCGGCGAACGGCTCGCGCTGCGTTACCAGGTCCTTGTTCACGGAGGGCGGTGGGACGCCGGACGCCTCCAGGCCGAGCAAGAGATGTTCTCACACCAAACGCCTAAATCGAAATGAGGAGCGGGAGCTATGAGTAAGACAAAGATCAGCCGCCGGGATTTTCTGAAATCCACCGCCATTGCCTTCGCGGCGCCGGCCATCGTCCCTTCTTTCGTCTTCGGCCGGACCGCGCCGAGCAACCGGGTCAATCTGGCCGCGATCGGAGTCGGCGGACGTGGATCAGGCAATGTCTGGCAGGACTTCGTGATGACCCAGGACGACGTGCGTCTCGTCGCCGCCTGTGATTGCTTCGCCGGCCGACGGACGGATTTCGCCTCCAAGGTCAATGAATACTACGGCGGAAATTTCTGTGAGCCGATGGCCGACTGGCGCGAAGTCCTGGCACGAAAGGACATCGACGGTGTTGTCATCAGCACGCCGGACCACTGGCACGTCCCGCTGGCTTATTATGCCGCCAAGGCAAAAAAAGACATGTACGTCGAAAAGCCCCTAGGGGTCGCCCTGGCCTGGATCTGGAAGCTGCGCCAGGCGGCCGCCGCGAACAAGGTTATTTTTCAGTACGGGACGCAGCAGCGCTCCTCCGGCGAATTCACCCGGGCGGTCGAGCTCGCCCGCAACGGCTACATCGGGAAGATCAGGCATGTCGATGCCTGGTGTTCGGACATGAAATCCCCGGACTGGTACGCGGAGGTCTACAAGACCTATCATCTGGACACGCAACCTGCCCCCCTTCCGGCCGATCTCAACTACGAGATGTGGATCGGCCCGGCCCCGCTGAAGCCCTATACCAAAACGCGCTGCACGGAATGGGGCGCCTACCATATCTACGATTACGCCTTGGGGTTCATCGCCGGCTGGGGAGCGCATCCCCTGGACATCGCCCAATGGGGCCTCGACATGGACCACACGAGCCCGGTGTCCTACGAAGGCATTGGCGAGATCCCGGCCGAAGGCCTGTTCGATACGGTCGAAAACTGGGACGTCAAGTGCCGGTACGCGAACGGCGTGACGATGCGTTTCATGTGCGACCGGATCGCCAAGGGGGTCGAGGGGCTGATGGACGACCCAAAGAAGCGCCCTTTCATGGACCACGGCACGACTTTCTGGGGGGAAAGCGGCTGGATCAGCGTCAGCCGCGGGGCTCTCTACGCCAGCCCCAGGGAACTCCAGACGGCGAAGATCCGGGAGGACGAGAAACCGGTCATCCGGAGCTCGAGCCAGGGCCGGAACTTCGTCGAGTGCATGAAGACACGGAGGCCCACGGTCAACCCGCTCGAGTCGGCCATCCGCTCCGACACGATCAGCCACCTTTCAGATATCGCTATCCGCCTGGGCAGGAAGATCAGCTGGGACCCCGAGAAAGAGCGCATCCTCGATGACAGGGAAGCCGAGAAGAGACTGGGCCGGCCAATGCGCCGCCCCTGGACGATGTGAGGCGCGGGGTCGGCTTAGCGAGACCGCTATAGTGTTCTCAATTTGAGTACAATTTATGAGAGAACTTCCTGGCTCCTATTGTGTCGCTGAACTGGATTTCCTAGAATAAGGGCGGAAACAATGTATCACTTCCTGTATGACGCCTACAACGGCTACCGGTCACGTCTGGACGACATCATGCTCGTCCACGAATTTCTGGAAGAGATACCGATCAAGCTCGGCGTCAAGACCGTCATGCCGCCTTTCGTCCTGCCCTACTACAACGGCGTCGTCCCGGAGGACTGCGGGATCAGCGCCTTCGTCTTCCTGGCCGGCGGCCACTTCACCCTTCACACCTTCTCCTACCGGGGCGCCTTCTTCATCGACTTCCTCTATCCTTGGGAGTTCGACCAGGGCAGGCTGCAAGCACTCATCGACGATGTCTTCCCGGCGGAGAAAAAGTCCAAAAACTACGTCAACCGGACGGCCGGCGAAAGAATCTCCCGGCCGGCCATCGATACCCGGAAGGATTTCGGCCCCCACCTTCTTTTCGATGTCGAGGATTACGCCGGCCCTGATACTTTGGACGGGATCTTCCATTACTTCGACGGTCTTCCGTCAAAGGTCGGCATGACGCCCATCATCAGACCCTACGTGATCACGAGCCGCGTCGACGGGCAACAAGTTGTATCCGGCCTGACCATGATCGCCGAGAGCCACATCGCTCTCCACGTCTTCACGAAAAGCCGGAAAGCCTACTTCGACCTTTTTTCCTGCACCTTCTTCGACACGCGAAAGGTCCCGCGGGAGATCAAGAAGGAGCTCAAGGGCAGGATCCTCCACGAGACGCTCGTCTCCCGCGGCAGCAAATACAAGAAATACGGCGAGACCGCGACCCAAAAGGTCAAGTTCTCGCGGGCCTGGCTGGACAATGTCTTTTCCGGCTCCCGCCATAAAACCTGATAGCGGCTCATCCTTAGGTTGTCCCTGTAAACATACGCGAGCCGAACGCTTGCAGATAATAGCCCAAGTCTGGAACACGCCGCGCAATCGACTTGACAAAGGGCAGCGGGGAGAGTTACTTTTATCCTCGGAGTTTGAAACCGGCCTAGACACATAAATTCCGGAGGGGTTATCAAGTGAATAGGCTCATTTTTCCACCCGCCTTTTTTTATCTATTCCTCTTCGTCGCGGTCGGAACCGGCATTATCTCGGCAGGAGCTGAAAAGCCCTGGAAACTCCCATCAAAAAGTCTTCCAGGAGGGTGAATGACTGAAGGAAATCACTTTTCGGAGTCAAAGGCCGGGGTGAAGCGATAACCGCCTCACCCCAGGGTGTGGATTCACGCGTTTGGAAAAAGCGGAGTCAAGGCAAATGAAAAAGAACTTCTTTCTCCTCTTGCTGATCATGGGGCTGTTGACCACGGGAACCGCTCTCGCCCAGGTCACGGCGGAAGGGAAGATCCTGGGAAAGGTTCTCGATGTTCAGGGAGGGCCTCTTCCCGGCGTGACCGTCGAGGCGACCAGCCCCAAGCTCGTCGGGAAAGCCTCTACGGTCACCGATGTCACCGGAACCTACCGCTTAATGGCCCTTCCGACGGGGACTTATGACATAACGTTCTCGCTTAGCGGGTTCAAGAAACTGGTCCGAAAGGACATCTTTCTGGAGATGACCCAGACATTGGTCCTGGATGTCACGCTGGAGCAGGCCGCGGTCGAAGAGGAAGTCACGGTCGTTGGCCAGGCCCCCCTGATCGACGTCAAGAGCACGACCAAGGGCCAACTCATGACCAAGGAAATATTCATGGTCCTTCCTCGGGGAAGAAACTTCAATTCTCTCATCAGCACTATGCCGGGCGTTACGAATGAGGATACCGTTGCGGGTACTTCGGTCGACGGCGCGTCAGGCGCCGAGAACGTGTTTTATGCGGACGGCGCGGATGTGACGGATTTCCATTATGGGACCGAGGGCCAGAGTGTCGTTCTCGAGCTCCTCGACGAGGTCAAGGTCACGGCCTCGGGCTACAACGCTGAATTCGGCGGCTCGATGGGTGGCGTCATCCAAGTCATCACCCGGTCCGGCGGCAACGAGCTCCACGGCGACATCATGGCCTACTATGAGAACAACAGCCAATTGATGCTGGGACATTCCAGGGACTACCTCAGGCAGAACCTGGACGATTACACCGTCTGGGAATACGCAAACGACGACGACCTATATTTCAACGGCGGGAAGGACAGGGACAGCTACTATCGGATAGAAGGAGTTTTCAGCCTGGGCGGCTATATCATCAAGGACAAGCTGTGGTTCTTCGGCTCTATTAACCCCCAGTACTATAAGACGACGGCGCTGAGGGATTTCAACTACCGGGAGGGGCCGTTCTCCACCTTCACGAACACGAACCACAATTACAATGGTTCCCTCAAGCTCTCGGCCGCCCCCTTGAAAGGGCTCCGGCTGTCCGCGAGCTACCTGAACAATTTCTATAAATACCGGGGAGCCCTTCCCAGCATGCTCGGCTATGACGATTCGGCTTATGAATGGGGGAAGGATGGATACAACTATCCTAACTGGACCGCCGCGCTGACGGCGGATTATACCGTTAGCAATGACCTGCTCATCAGCTACCGGGGCGGCTGGCACTCCTGGAGCACGACCGATCAGCAAATTATTCCCCCGGACAGCACGACCTACTACTTCAATTATGGAAACACGGGCTACGAGGATGACCCCTTTTATGTGGCCAATCCGGATCTCGTTCATTCCAGGTGGTGGACCTCTGCGGGGACCTTCCGCGAGTTGAAGAATGACTTGAAAGAAAAGATCAGCAACAACCTGGACGTCTCCTACTTCCTCAACTGGAATGGGGAGCACGCTCTGAAGGCGGGAATCGGGTATACCTATCTTCACGAGAACTACGACCAAACGACCCTCCACCCCAGGGTCTATATGGGCTTCGGACGCACCACCTATGCTTTGGGTGATCCTATCGGTGTCGATGCCGACCCGGGCACTCCCAATTACGGCCAATACGGCTACTATTACATCCGGGGTTCCTTCACCCAGCCCATTAACGGTGGCTTCTGGAACATCCAGGCCAACAACTTTTCGCTTTTCGCCCAGGATTCCTGGACGATCAAGAACAGGTTGACCATCAATTTCGGTCTCCGGGCCGAGGGCCAAGTCATCCCCTCCATGACCACCGATACGAGCTACGCGAATTACACGACCGAACCCGTCAAATTCGACTTGGGTGATGCGCTGGCCCCCAGGTTGGGCATAATCTATGACGTCTTCGGGAATTCCAGAACCAAGGTCTTCGCCAGCTACGGTATCTACTACGATGTCATGAAGCTCTACATGGCCGAGCTCACCTTCGGCGGCTGGAAGCGCGTGCAGGATTATTACTCCCTCAACACGCTGGATTGGACGGCCATCGCGGCCAGCGGCGCGTTCGACGACGCCGCCAGCCAGGCCGCCGGCGGGACGTACATCGGAAGCCTCGATTTCCTGCCGCCTTCCTTCGGCCGGGTCGACCCGAACCTGAAGCCGACCGCGCAGCGGGAGATCTCCGTCGGCGCCGAGCAGAGGCTGAGGGAGGACCTTTCTCTATCCGTCCGCTTCGTCAACAAGCACCTCATCCGCACCATCGAAGACGTCGGCGTGTGGAGCCAGGAGACCGATCCAGTAACCGGCACCTTGAACTGGGTGGAGACGTTTTACATCTGCAACCCCGGCTTCGGCTGGTCCCTGCCGGTTTCCCAGGGTGGAAAGTTTGATGACAACCAATGGCCGTGCCCGAAAGCGACACGGGATTATTACGGCCTGAACATCTCCTTGGAAAAGCGCTTCAGCAACAACTGGCAGGGCGGCATCAACTATACTCTGAGTCGGATCGAGGGGAATTATTCCGGCCTGGCCAGCTCGGATGAAGTCGGATATGACTATGCGGGTGTTGCCCGCGTCGGCCCGAACGTCGAGCTGTACTACGACGATTGGTTCCTTGCGTATGACGCCAAAGGGAAGGTTCTCGATGGACCGCTGCCTCAGGACAGGACCCACTTCATCAAGGCCTACGGTTCCTATACATTCCCGTTCGGCCTGACCGTGGGCGCGATCGCCTACGGCCGGAGCGGATTCCCCGTGACTACGCGGGTTTTTCTCAACGACAGGTGGATGTTAGTCAACAATCGTGGGGACCTGGGCCGGCTGCCGTTCACGTTCTGGGCCGATCTATTCCTCGAGTACACCCTCAAGTTCGGCGATAAGTACCGAGCCTCCATCAACCTCCAATTCAACAACCTCCTGAATACCAGTACGATCCAGAGCATCAACCGCGATTACAACCTGGACGGCATCTATGCCTCTGACGAAGAGATCCTCGACGGAACCTTGGCCGCCCAGTGGCAGCAGATAGTCGCGGACTCGAACGACGTGAGCACCGGGTACAACAAGTGGGAGACCCGGTTCTCTCCCTTCTCCGCTCGATTGGGATTCAAGTTCTCCTTCTGATCAAGACCCCGAAGCGCAGACAGTCACGAGAGCCCGCCCTTCTTCTGAAGGGCGGGCTCTTTTCTTGACACTTCAGGGGGGAATTCTATACTCTCATTTCGGCGGACAGAAGAGTTTTGCCTTTGCCTGGGATGGACCGCTTTATTAAAGCGCACTCGAACCGGACAGGGGGTCCGACCGGGCCATAATGCCGCCTGAAAATTGATGAGCCGAAAAAAGCGCCGAACGCAAAAGAAGCCGGCACCGGATCGAGCCCGGCAGGAATCCGTTGCGGCTGAAAAAAAGAAGGCCGGGCGATCGCTTCAGGGATGGAAGCCGGGTGTCCATCCCAAAGTGATCTGGTGCCTTTCTGGAACCGCTGCGGCCCTCGCCCTCCTGACCTATTTCCTGGCGATCAGACCGCAGAGAGGACGGGCTCATCTTCCGGATGCTTCCGCCCTTAATATTCTGCTTGTCACCCTCGACACAACCCGGGCTGATCATCTGGGATGTTATGGCTTTTCTCCGGCCAAAACTCCGAATCTGGACAGGCTGGCCCAGGAGGGAACCCGGTTTGCCCGGGTTTATTGTCCCGCACCCATGACCCTGCCTTCTCATGTATCGATCTTATCCGGCCTTTATCCCGTAACGCACGGAGTGCGCAACAACGGTCATGTTCTGCCTGAAGGAATAAGGAGCCTGGCCGAAATCCTGAAGGGGCGCGGCTGCGCGACGGCGGCCTTTGTGTCGTCATTTTCGGTCGATTCCCGGTTCGGCCTCGACCGGGGCTTCGATGTTTACGACGATACGTTTCAATCTCAGGCGACGCTCAAAAGCACGAATGCGGAGCGGCGCGCCGAGGAGACTTTTGACCGCTTTTCCCGATGGCTGGAGAACAACGGAAGCAACCGGTTTTTCGCCTGGGTTCATTACTACGACCCGCATCTGCCGTATGACCCGCCTCAACCCTATAGAGAAGAATTCAGCGGCCGTCTTTACGACGGCGAAATCGCCTACATGGACCATTACGTGGGCGCCATCCTGGAACGGCTCCGAACGAAGGGAATTTTGGAGAAGACTATCATCATCGCCGCCGGGGACCACGGGGAAGGGTTGGGCGACAAAGTGGAGACCGGCCACGGGATCTTCCTTTACGAAGAAGAGCTCCGGGTGCCGCTCATTTTCCATAACCGCAGTATTTTCCCGCGTCCTCGAGTCAGCGAAAACCAGGTCCGGCTGGTCGACGTGGCTCCGACCATCCTGGAGCTCATCGGCCTCAAAGACGATGCCGCGGGCATGCCGGGACAGAGCCTGGTCCCCCGGCTCAAGGGAAAGGCCGGGAAAGACCTCGACAGCTTGATCGAAACGTTTTATCCCCGGGAAAGCTTCGGCTGGTCAGAGCTCGTCGGAATCATTTCAGGACCCTGGAAGTTTATCGAGGCCCCGCGGCCGGAGCTCTATGACCTTAAGACCGATCCCTTAGAAAATAAAAATCTGTATAGCGTGAGGGTGGACAAAGCCGCCGCGCTCAAGACGAAGTTGGAAAATGAACTTCTCCATCTGGGTTCCGGCGGCCAGGCCTCGGGGGAGCCGGCGGACACCAGGGCCGAAGACCTGGAAAAACTCAGGTCCCTGGGTTATGTGAATTTCGCTCCGGCCAAGCCGGGCTCGGTTCTTCCTGATCCGAAAGACAAAATTGACGTCCTCAAGCTGATCCAGCAGGCGCAGGCCTTTGAGTATGAGCAACAATATCCGGAAGCTGAAAGTGTCTACGGCCAGATTCTGAAGGAAATCCCCGATTCTCCCGCCGCCTACGTCAATCTGGCGATTCTCCAGGCGATGCAGAATAAGTTCGATCAGGTCATCGAAACCCTGAACCAAGGCATCGCCTGCGTCCCGGATTCCGGGATCCTCCTGGTCCGGATGGGACACACATATCTGGTCATGGGGAAATCCCGGGAGGCCTTGGAGACGATGGAGAAAGTCCTGGTTTTGGACCCTCGGAACATGGATGCCCTGACCGTCTGTGCCACCACACTGGATCAGGCGGGCCGGACGGAAGAGGCCCGGACATATTATGAACGCGGCCTGGCGGTCGAACCGGAAAGCCGGTACTTGAGAACGAACTATGCGGGAAACCTGGCTTCAAGCGGCAAGTTTAATGAAGCCATCAAAATCTACGAGACATTGATCGCCGATTTTCCCGAAGAGCAGGGATTTTATCAATATGTCGGCATCGCCTATTCCTATCTCGGGGAATACGGCCGGGCCATTTCTTACCTCAAACAGGCTGTAGTCATCCTGCCGACTCCGGTGGGCTATTTCAACCTGGCTGTGGCCTATGAAAAGAGCGGAAATCCGGCAGAAGCGGTCAATTACCTTCGCCGTTACCTGGAAAACCCCCAAGGCGAAAGCGAAGTCAATATCCGGAAGGCCCGAGCGGAGCTCGCACGCCTGGAAAAACTCGCGGTCTCCCGGTGAATCGCGGCTCTATTTTTTGGTCAAGACGATCTCCCCCGGGCAAGTCGATCATCTCTTTTTGGCTGGGCAGCCCCCTTCATCAGTCCGCTTTTGAGGCATCAGCAGCCAGTAAGTTTTATCGATTTGTTGGGCGTCTTTTGAGAATCGCCGGCCGCATTGTATGCCCTTACGTAGTAATAATAGGTACCCGATGGCAGATCGTAATCCCAAAACGTCGTGACATTGGGACCCGTAGATCCTATCTCAATGAAGACATAGCCCGTTTTCCTATAGATGCGAAAGCCACTCTCATTACCCGAATTATCTGTCCAAGTGAGTTTCACATCACAGCCGACAGCTTGAGCGTTTAGATTGCTGGGTGCAGCCGGCAGATTGGGTGTGGCAGTGGTAAGGGCCTTGTAGGCATTGATTCTTCCCTGAGTGACGCACTTTCCGGAAAGAGAGCTCTTTGGATCTACGCCCTTCATGAGGATGGTCTTGACCTGCCACCAGTTCAAGCTGGGACGATGGGCCTTTATCAGGGCAAGCAACCCGGCTGTATGGGGCGCGGCCATAGAGGTGCCGCTCTGGTACTGATAAGCGTTATCCCATTTTGCGCTATAGATGTTGCGCGTTGCTTGAGACGGATAGGGATCCATTCCACCCGGAGCTCCGACATCCACTGAATACAATCCATAACTTGAGAAGGGAGACCTAAGATCATTATGATCCGTAGCGAGAACGGAAACGACATTATCGAGATCGTAGCTTGCCGGATAGGTAGGAGAAGTGTCGTTGTTTTTATTGTCGTTTCCCGCAGCCGCAATGAACAGCTTCCCATTGGTTCGAGCCCGATTAACCGCTGCAAGCAAGGACCCGGTATCCGGGAGATGCCAGCTATTGTTGGACATATGAGCGCCATTATATGTTGAATAATCAATCGCGCTAATTGCATCCGCAGTAGTACCAGACCCATCGATATCTATCCACCTTAGCGCCATCAGCTTAACATTCCAACAAACTCCGACTACACCCGTTCCATTGTTGCCTTTCGCTCCAATTGTCCCAGCCACATGGGTACCGTGGTAGTAAGGGCTATAAAGATCCATAGGATTATTATTTCCATCGACGAAGTTCCAGCCGTGCCAGTCATCGATGTAGCCATTACCGTCATCATCTTGTCCGTTTGTCTCTTTTCCGCCGCCCGTCTCCCCAGGATTTGTCCAGATATTTGCCTGCAGGTCGACGTGATTATAATCGATTCCGGAATCTATCACCGCGACAACGATGCTCGCGCTTCCCGTATGGATATCCCATGCCTCAGGTGCGTCAATATCAGCATCTGATGTCCCGCCCGTCTGGCCGGCATTGCGCATTCCCCAGAGCTTAGAAAAATGCGTGTCATTGGGAATTGTAGCCAGTGCATGTCCGATATAGTTTTTCTCCGCGTATTCGACATCGGGATTTAGACTGAGAAGATAGATCGCTTGCTCAGTGCCCATAGATTCTGGAACTTTGATATGGAGGAGGTTAGGATCTGCAAGAAATGACCTCAACGCAGGAGTCTGTGCATCCCAATCATAAGTAGATATCTCTCTTTTCAAATAGGTCTTTATTCTGCCTTGGACCGCTTCAATGCCATATTGAATCAGGCCCCTTCCTGTTCCCTCCTTGAATTTAACAAGCACCTCGTTGGGGACGTATTCATCTTGAATTGTAGGCTCCACTTGAGCATGCCCTGGGTATTGCCCGCCAAAAAAGATTAAAAACAAAAAGATAAACGAAATCAAAGACATTGACACAACGTACTTTTTCATTTCATTACCCCCTTAAAGCCCTTTTGCCTATGTAGCTCTCCCGAAATCCTTCCATAGCCCAGTCACTCGAATCAAGGTTTAGCGCATTGTCATCACCCCCTTTTAGAAGAGTCCAACATTTATTCCAAATCTTATTGAATAGCCGCTCAAGTCCAGAGCAGCTCTTCTTAGGTCTTTAATCCAGCGCACCCCCCCCTCAGGCGGAGTCTCAAAAATTTCTATATTAGCTACTCTGGTTCCGATGAAATAATCCCACTCGGTGAAAAAATAAAGAATTCCGTTTTTTTCGTATTTCTCGCCGGAATAGTTTTCATGTTTCCATGTTCCCTTGAAACCAGCTATTTTGATATGCCTGTATTGGAATTCGGTCACCAAAGCCAAACGATCATTTAGAAAATATTTGAGGACAGCGTTCCCATGAACACCAAGGGCAAGATTCCGCTTCGCTTCTTGGTCCCATGTGTACCACTCTGATACTCCTATGGGGATAGTCTCATCAAGTCTTAGGAAATGTGAGACTTTAGCCGGATAGAATCCTAATCCTCCTCCGATCGAAACGCTAAACCTACGAAAGAAGGGCAAGATGTAATATGCGCTCAACCGAATGGGGCTCGAGACCTTTATCTCCGGCTTAAATGTCCAGGTCATCACCTGAGGCCCCGCCCATCCCAGGATTGTATAGGTGAGCGAGCTTTCATTCCGCTTATGAATCGGAAGCGAAGTAGCAATCCCAAAGCTAATCCTCGGAGTAAGCTCGAAGCGGAGTTCCAGTTCTTGATGGAAAAATCGGGTGTCGAGAGTCCTTATTTCTCCCACGACTTGGCCTGTGTTGGCTTCCCGGTGGGCCTCAAAGACCTCATTGTCATTAAATGAGCATAGGCAGTCATTAACATCACCGATCGGCAATGCAGAACCTATCCCAGCCGTGATTTTCAGGCTAAATCGCGATATGAAGGATCTTTTCCCTTCAGCAGAGACAAAAAGCGCCGAGAATAGCAAACAGAGCAGAAGGGCAGCCGGTCTTCTTGTTTTTATCACTTATCCTCACATCAGCGGAAACTATCCCCCTTTGCTAGGCTTTGAGCGGGAATCCCTCCTCCATATTATATAACGCTCGAGATCAGTGGTGTCCAGTTATAAGTTGAACAAAAGCAATTGGTTAGGGTCGTCGGCCATCGATTCATGATCGTACTTTTCCGTAAGCAGCTGATTCAACGGAGTTTTCTCGAACGCCATAATGCTCAAAACCTGCAAAAAAGTATAGAGCGGGATCGGCTGGTCCGATTTCTTCTTGATAATGGCGACGAGGACGTAAACCGTAATGGCCACCCAAATCTGGGTCCGCACGGCATTCTCCGAGGTCCCATAAAACGACTTGATCCGCAGGTTCTGTT
>CAYGXD010000053.1:0-21186 GCA_964353705.1 uncultured Eubacteriales bacterium
CGGCGATTATGGCAGGGAAATGTTTTCGCGACGTCCTCGGACTCCTTTGCTATATGTTTAATATCATACCCTTAGAAATTATCAAGTAAGAATCAGCCTGCGCTTGCCTAAAATTAGGTCGGTTTTGGCTTTGGAGGTCCGGGCCGAATTCGATTGACATCATCGGACTCTCTTTGTTAGTCTTTATGCACACTAAATAAATGGGGTCAGCTATGGCCACCAAGTGCCCGAAATGTCAGGCTGAGAATCCCGAGACTTCCCTTTTCTGCTCGGGCTGCGGAGCGAAATTGGCGGCGGCTAAAGAATTCTCGCTCCTCCAAACGGAAACCCTTCAGGCTCCCCTCAAAGAGCTCAGCACGGGCTCGAGCTTTGCCGGCCGCTACCAAATTATTGAAGAGCTCGGTAAGGGGGGAATGGGCAAAGTCTACAGAGTCCTGGACAAGAAGCTTAACGAAGAGGTGGCCCTGAAACTCATCAAGCCTGAGGTGGCTTTAGATAAAGAAACCCTGGAAAGGTTCAGCAATGAGCTGAAGCTGGCCAGGAAGATCGGTCACCGGAATATCGGGCGGATGTTCGAGCTCATGCAGGATGGGGGGACTCATTTCATTACGATGGAGTATGTAACTGGCGAAGACCTCAAGAGCTTCATCCGACGGTCACGGCAGTTGACCGTGGGGACAGCCATTGCCATAGGCAAGCAGGTCTGCGAGGGATTGGCCGAAGCTCATAGGCTGGGAGTCGTCCACCGGGATCTCAAGCCGTCCAATATCATGATCGATAAAGAGGGAAATGCCCGGATCATGGACTTCGGCATAGCCCGGTCGCTCAAGGGGAAAGGCATCACCGGGGCCGGGGTGATGATCGGAACGCCTGAATACATGAGTCCAGAACAGGTGGAAGGCAAGGAGGCCGACCCACGCTCGGATATCTACTCCCTGGGTGTGATCCTTTATGAAATGGTGACAGGGAGAGTGCCTTTTGAAGGCGATACTCCTCTGGCGATAGCGGTCAAGCAGAAGACGGAGATGCCTCGAGATCCCAAACTGGTCAATGCCCAAATCCCTGAAGGCCTCAGCCGAGTGGTTCTGAAATGCCTGGAGAAGGATAAAGAAAAAAGATATCAAACCGCGGAGGATCTCCATTCGGATCTCGAAAAGATCGAGAAGGGCATTCCCACCGTAGAACGGGCAATGACCGGAAGAAAACCCTTCACCTCAAAAGAAATCACGGTCAAATTCAGCCTGAAGAAACTCCTCATCCCCGGTCTAATCTTAGCCGCTTTGGTCATTGCTGCAGGGCTCGCAATCAGGTTGCTTATTCCGCAAAAAGCGGCCATTCCGGCTCAATTATCCAAGCATTCCATCGCTGTGCTTCCTTTTGAGGATTTGAGCCCCGCCAAAGACCAGGCATCTTTATGCGACGGGATCGCTGAAACGCTCATCAATTCTTTAATCGACATCAAGGACCTCTGGGTTCCGGCCAGGGCCTCCTCGTTCTCGTTTAAAGGGAAAAACCTCAGCATCACCGAAATCGGGCGGCAGCTCGGCGTGGAGAACCTGTTGGAGGCCAGTGTTCAAGTCATTGGGAATCGGCTCCGGATAACGCCCAAGATCATCAAGGTGGATGATAGCTCCCAAGTCTGGTCCGCTCAGTATGACCGTCAAATGGAGGATGTTTTCGCCATCGAAGACGAAATAGCGCGGGAAATTGTCAAAGCTCTAAAGTTAACACTGCTGGGAGAAAAGGAAGCGCCTCTTGTCAAAATCTATACAGCCGACACCGAGGCGTATCAGGCCTATCTTAAAGGGCGTTTCTACTGGGATAAGAGGACAGCGGAGGGGATGAGGAAGTCCATCGAGTACTTTGAACAGGCGATAGAAAAGGACTCTGCCTATGCTTTAGCTTATGTCGGACTGGCCGATTCTTATATCACTATGGTCCTCTGGCGCGTTATCCCGGCAAAGGAGGGCTTCCCGAAAGCCAGGGAAGCCGCAAGGAAAGCCCTGGAAATAGACAATTCGCTTGGCGAAGCCCACAACTCCTTGGCGACCGTCATTTTTGGATTTGAATGGCGTTGGGAAGAAGCGGAGAAAGAGTACCGGAAAGCCATTGAACTCAGCCCGAATTATGCGACCACTCATCAGTGGTACGGCGAGTTCTTGACATATATGGGACGGTTTGATGAAGGTCTCAAAGAGATAAAGCGGGCCCAGGAGTTGGATCCATTATCCCTCGTGATAAACGCCGTTGGAGGATTATTTTCTTATTTTACCGGAGAATATGATAAGGGAATCGATCAATGCAAGAAGACCCTGGAGATGGACCCTGACTTTGCTCCTGCGCACCTTTACCTCAGTTGGAATTATGGCCGCAAGGGGATGATCGAGGAAGCCTTAAGCGAAGCTAAAAAATCAGAGGATCCATATTGGATCGCTAGGGCTTATGCATTGGCGAACCAGAAAGAAGAGGCGCGGCGATTGTTGGCCAACCTGCTAAAACAACCTCAACCGTCCGAGATTGATATGGCCGGAATATATTTTCAACTGGACGAGCTCGAGGAAGGCTGGAAATGGATGGAAAAGGCCTACGCTGAACGTTCGTTTTATTTGACTTGGCTCAAAATTGGTCCTGGTTTTGACGATGTTCGACCAGACCCGCGATTCCGGGCACTAATCAAGAGGGTGGGATTGGAATAGAATCAGGCAATCCCAGGAAAAGCGTCTAATCAAGACCCTGCGATATTGGTTCAGCACTAGCTACTTCGACAGCCGGGCATTCATGATCATGGAAACCAATTGGATGGTCGCGTCGCCTGGATCTTTGTACTCCCCATCCGTGTCATAACGATAGATATAAACGGCTTTGTGCTCGGGTAAGACGGCCAGGGTATGGACGCCGACGCCGGTATGATAGAAGGCGCCCTTGCCTTCAAACAGCATATTTGAGAAGCCGCCTCCCGGCTTGACGACATTCCACAGATAACCGTAGCCCAATCCCATTTCCTCATTAATCATGGAGTAAGCCGTCGTGCTTTTCTCGATCCACTCTTGGGGAATGATCTGCCGGCCATTCCAATTCCCTTTTCTCAGGTACAGCAGGCCGAAGCGGGCCATATCCCGGGCGGACATCCGGAAGTTATAAGCGGGGTGCTTGGATTTTTTCTCCTCATAGGAATATTGGCAGTCGTCCAGACTGAAGTCTTCCATCCCGATAGGGTCGGCGATCTCTTTTTTGAAGGCCTCGAATATTTTGGCCCCCGTAACCTTTTCGAAGATGGTGCCTAGGACGTTAAAATCCCAATTGTTGTAATAGAAGAAAGTATCATGGGAGTGGCTTCCCCTCAAAGGACGCGCCGCCGTCATGTCCGCCGATTCAGCGGCTGCGTCGTGGTAGACTCCTGAACGGGACTTGAGAAGGTCGTTTATGGTGGCCATCTTCTCTTCCTTTGTGAGCGAGGGAGGGATGTCATCGATGTTCCATTGTTCGAGTGTTGCCTCGAGGTTGATCTTTCCGCGGCCCCAGTAGATGCCGTACAGGGCGCCTAGAAGGGGCTTCCGGATGGAGTGGATTTTATATTTCCCGGCCACGTTTCCCCAGGAGACAAAAACCTTTCCGTCATAGAGCACCAAGACAGCGGCCGAATTGATTTTTTCCGCGAAGGCTTTGGCCTCCTCCAGTTTCGCGGACGACCAGCCCACGTCTTCCGGCGCGACGACCTCCAAGCCGGCCTTGATCTCTTGCGGCTCAGGAGCTTGAGCGCCGGCCCCTAAGAAAACAAAGCATAGAGATCCGATAAGAATAGTGGATAATTTGCTGGCGAGCGGCTTGTGATGCGGCCATTTCTTTAATGAATTCATCTCCTATACCTCTCTCATTATGATACGAGGACTTAAAGAAATTGTTGGCTTAGACTTTTATGCCCCTCAATCGTCTTCGCAGCCGGCGCATAGATCGACCTTGATGCTGAAATCGCCGCGCGCGCCGGCGCTCGAGAGCTGCCGCGTCCACTCCTTCTTGACCACGCGCTTCTCTCCCTCCATCGTGATCTCAAGGGTGGTCATTCCCCCTTCGCCCAGGGCGCGGGTCAAATGCCACCAGCCCGGCTGAAAAGGCGTGTCGTACTTTTGAACGATCGGGACCGGCGAGCCGGTCGGGATGATCACCACGGCCAGCTTGGCGATGACCCGGCCGTCAAAATCGACTCCCCCCTTCTTCCCCTTGATGGCCATCTTGCCGCCCCCGACAGTTCCTTCGAGAGGCACGACGAATATGGCTCCCAGCTTTTGCGCCGCCGAAGGATCTCCGGTGAGATATTGGAAGTTCCCCGGCTTGCCCTCATAGAGCGAGCGCAGCTTGTTCACGATTTTAAAATTCTTTGCCCTTCCCGTGAGCATGCCTCGGAAAGAGACGGGTTCTTTGCCGGAAGGCTTGGCGCACATGATCTGGGCGTCTCCTTCCCAGTCGTTGTCGAGTCCGTACATCGGACTTCCGTTGTCGAGGGCCTCGACATGGGTGTGTCCCGAGATCTTGCCCTTGAAAGACAGGCAATAGGACTTCGTATAGGCATCGATTGCGATATCGACGGCGTCGTCGATAGCTGCCTTGGCGGCTCCCCAGGGTCCGCCTTCGGCGAAACCCTTGGCCGTGTTGAATAGGAGCTTCAGCATGTCCCATCGGGAAACGGGCCCTTCCGCTTCAGGCGCGCCGGTCCGATTCAAAATCTGCTGCTCAGGGGTGCCCTCGAATATGGACTTGAGGCCTTTCAGGAATTTTCCTTTTATGATAGGAAGCCAGGAAGGAAGGGCTTTGGCGGCGTCGATGTCGGCCGATTTCGCCCAATCGGTCAGGTAGTCCTTGATGCCCGACTGCATGAGTTCCGTCAGGGTCTTTTGGGCGCTGAGGGCCTGAGCGGCGAGAGCCACTCCGACGCAGGCATCCGTCTGGCCGCCCGAAGCTTCCCGGCCGAGGGCGATCAACTGTTCGGACTGCTGGCGGAGCGACTGCGCGGACGAGGACAGGAACTGCTGGTATTCCCCCATCACCTCCCTGTCCAGGTTGGGCTCGCTCTGAAGCGTCTGCTCAAACATCGACTCGGCCTGGACGAACTGGCGGATCCCGCGGCGTATCTCGGGGATTTTTTCCCGGACGGTATCGACGTCATCCTTGGCTTTTTTGATATTGGGATCATCTCCGGGGATCCCGTCGAGGCCGGCTTGGACGGCGGCCAGAGCCTCGTCCGAGGCGTCCACGGCGGCGGTCAGGGCCTGCCCATAGACCGTCTCGAAAGATTCATCCATGTCCGGCGGGGGGTCGACGACCTGCACATAGACGACAGCCCGCTCCCTGTCGACGCCACCCTCCCCTTCCGCTATGACCGTTAAAGTGTAGCCCCCTGACTCTTCAAAGGGCCCGATCTCCACAGAAAAGGCGCGGTTGACCTCGGCCGTGGTCTCCGCGGCATGGGGCGGCTTGGGCCCCGTGGGTGTGACGACGATCTTTTTCCCCGCGTCGGCATAGCCCGTCACCCGAGCGCTCTCGCCGGTGAGGATGGTTTCGGACTCCGCGTAGGCGAGAAGCGATTTTTTTTGAAAACCAGGCCGCGCCCAGACGGCCGCCAGACATATCCCTCCGAGGACGAACAGCAGGTGTTTTCGTGGCATCATCTCAAGGCCTCCTTTTCTCCAAGACGCACATAAGGCCGTGAAGCGGACGTCCGCCCCGGACCGTCGCCTGCTTCACATCTTGACGATCAGGAACTCGACCCGGCGGTTGATCTGCCGCCCTTCCTTCGTATCGTTGCCCGCGACCGGGCGCGATTCTCCGTAGCCCTTGGCCGTCAGCCGCGAGGCCGCAATGCCTTCTTCTTTGGCGAGATAATTGAGGACCGCGGCCGCCCGGGCTTCGGAGAGCTTTTGATTGTAATCCTCGCTGTTTTGGGAATCTGTGTGGCCGTCGATCTCGATCTCCATTTTTTCGTACTGCCGAAGGAGGCCGGCCAGACGCTTGAGTTCCCGCCTGGATTCCGGAAGGATAACGGCTTTGTCGGATTCAAAGAAGATGTTGTTGAGCCGGATCGGAGTCTGGAGCCGGAGCGGGATGAGAGTCAAGTCCCGTTCGAAAATCTCTCCTTGCGTCGCTTTTGTCAAGTCGATGTTTTCAGAGACGGAGGCGTAGCCCGAAGCCCCGGCCAGGAATCCATAGTTCTCCCCGAGCGGTAGGGCGATCTGGTACTTTCCCGAAGAGGGGTGGGAGAGCGCCATTCCCATTTCCGCTCCGTCGCGCAGGCGTTCATAACTGATCGAAGCTGCCAGAGGCTTTTTCTCCGGGTCCTGGACGACACCACGGATAAAGGCGACCGGCGTCGGCCGAAATTCCAGCGGCATGGCAAATTCATAAATGTCTTCCTGGGTCAGGGGGCCTTCGGCGATAAAAGCGAAATTGCCGCTGGCATCGACACTCAAACTCTCCTGGCTTTTGTCGTTATTGATGTCGGGCCCGAGGTTCTTGGGTGCCGACCATTTCAACCAGGTGTCGTCCAGGCGCCGGATCATGTAGATGTCGGATTCACCGTAACCTCCCGGGCGGTTGCTGGCGAAATAAACGGTCGCATCGTCGGGAGCGATGGACATCCCGTAGTCATTTTCCTTCGAATTCACGGCCGGGCCGAGATCTCTGGGCTTTGACCAGCGGCCGTCGGACTCGAGAAAGCTGACGTAGATATCGAGCCCGCCCACGCTTTCTTCATTCCCGATGGCCAGGAGAAGGACTTTGTTGCCGGGGGATAGGGCCGCCCCATAGCGGGGCAGGGCGTGCCGGAAACCTTTGATCTTCAGGTATTCCGGTTCGGACCAACCGTCTTTGGTTCTATGGGTCAGCGCCGCGACATCGTCTCCTTGAAGAACCTGGGCCAGCGCTCCCAGAGGTCTGGCCAGGAAGAGCGCATTGTTGTCGGGAAGGACACTGCAGATGATGACATTAGCATCGCTGTTGACCGGAGACGGCATAAGCCTGGCGGGACCCCAGGAACCGTCGCTTTGACGCTCCGACCACCAGACCGTCTGCTGCGCCCGGGCATCGACCTGATCCTTGGGGATCTTGGCCAACTTGTCCATGAACTCTTTCAACTCTTTTTCGGTGAGCTGGCTCGCCTCCTTGGTCATTCCATCAAACAGCGCCTGGACATCCTCTCCCACATAGTTTTCCCGCATGAAATAAAGGGTCTTGCCGTCCGGGCTGATCACCGGGAAGCCGTCGCGGACAGAGCAGTTGACATTCGGACCGAGTTTGACTTTGACGAATTTTTGTTGCCGCGCGGGTTCGGTCGAATAGAGAAACAAGCCTGAAAATATCAACAAGAATGCTATAAGAAAGGGGGAAAGCTTGAGTCCGCTGCGCATGATTCCCTCCCGAATGTGGTGATATCCGAGAATGGCCGTTTTCCTTCGGACGCAATACTATCCGAAACGGCCGCAAATATCAAAAGCCAAGCAGCCGCGGCTTCCCTGCCGCTTTTTGCCGCTTCCAGTGCACTTGGTGAATTGAGAGTTGCTTGTTTTCAGTTGACTCGCTCCCCCATTCCCTGATAACCTTTGACCACGCCTGGTAAAAAGGGTCAGCAATGGCCATCAAGGATCCGAAATCTCATTCTAAGAAGCCTGAGAGCAAACAGCTCTGTGCTGTATTAACTCATTCCATGAAGGAGGGTGAAATGAAGCGGATGGGGCAAATCATTTTGGCTCTGGGATTTTTCTTTTTCGCTCAAGCGGCCCAGGCCGACTGGACGGCGACGAAAAGGCTCACCTGGAATGCCGGCTCGTCCTGGGCTTCGGCCATCGGGGCTTACCCGCCCAGCTATCTCTATGTGGTCTATAATGATGACGCGGCGGGAAACAGTAATCTCTATCTCAAGAAGAGCACCGATAACGGAGCCACCTGGGCTCCTAGCAAAAGACTGACCTGGATGTCGGGTGACGCATATATGGCGGCAATGGCCGTCAATGCGTACGGCTATATCTATATCGTCTGGTATGATGACACGCCGGGGAACGACGATCTGTATTTCAAGATGAGCAAGGACGGAGGGGCTTCCTGGTCGGCAAGCCAGAGGCTGACCTGGACGGCGGGAGCTTCCCATCGTCCGCAGATCGCCGCCGATTCCTTCGGCCATCTCCATGTCGTCTGGAATGAAGAAACAGCCGGGGGTTGGGAAATATTCTACAAAAAAAGCACCGATGCCGGAGACAACTGGTTGGCTAACAAGAGGCTCACTTGGACAGCGGGATCTTCTTCTTATCCCAGGATCGCCGCCGATTCCTCGGGCTATCTCCATGTCGTCTGGAAAGAAGAAACGGAAGAGAACGCGGAGGTCTTCTACAAGAAGAGCACGGATAACGGAGAGACGTGGACGACCAACAAACGGCTCACCTGGAATGCGGGCGATACCTGGTCTCCGGCCATGGCCATGAGATCCTCCGGCGACATCCATGTCGTTTGGGACGATGATGCACCCGGTAACAGGGAAATCTACTACAAGAAAAGCACGAACGGAGGAGATGCCTGGACGGCAAAAACAAGGGCTTCATTTACATCAGGAGCTTCTTCCTATGCAGCCATCGCCGTTGATTCCTCCGGTTATCATCATGTGGTCTGGATGGATGGCACGCCCGGGAACTGGGAGATCTATCATAGTCAAAGCACGAATGGGGGCGCCTTTTGGTCGCCGGGCCGGAGGCTCACCTGGAACTCGGGCCAATCCTCAGACGCCGCCTTGGCCGTTGACACTCTGGACAACCTCCACGCGGTCTGGTCGGATAGCACGCCGGGAAACTTCGAGGTCTATTACAAAAAGTACGTTAAGTAGAGAAGGCAGAGGGCGATCCGCTTCCAGAAGGGTGATGCCGATTCGTTCTAGGGAGGAGAGTGCCATGAAAAAGACCGTTCTGTTTTTGGCAACGCTCGGGTTTTTCCTTTTCGCTCAGACAGCCCACGCCGGCTGGACGACGGCCAAAAGGCTTACTTGGACTTCTACCGAATCCTGGAATCCGGCCATCGCCGCCGGTTCTTCCGGAAATCTCCATGTGGTCTGGTATGATAAAGCATCCGGCGGCTTTGAGATTTATTATAAGAAGAGTACGGATGGGGGAGCCACCTGGTCAACAGGCAAGAGGCTCACCTGGTCAGGGGGTTCCGGAGTTCCGGATATTGCCGTTGATTCTGTGGGAAATCCCCATGTAGTCTGGCAGAGAGGTATAGGTGGGAACTATGAGATCTATTATATGAAGAGCACGGATGGGGGCAGCACCTGGTTGACAAGTAAAAGGCTCACCTGGACTTCGGGCGATTCAGTGTATCTGGCCATTGCCGTTGATTCATCCGGCAATCCGCACGTGGCCTGGGAGGACAAGACGCCCGGGAACTTTGAGGTTTATTACAAAAAGAGCGCGGATGGGGGAGCCACCTGGTCAGGAAGCAAGAGGCTCACTTGGACTTCGGGCGATTCCTGGGAACTCGCCATCACCATTGATTCTTCAGACAATCCCCATGTGGTCTCATATGATAAAACGCCCGGGAACTGGGAGATTTATTACGCCAAGAGCACGGATGGGGGAGGCAGCTGGTCAGCTGACAAAAGGTTAACCTGGACTTCCATCGATTCCCAGTACCCGGACATTGCCGTAGATGCTTCCGGCTATCTCTACGTGGCCTGGCATGAGTATATACCCGGGAACTCTGAGATTTATGGCAAGAAGAGCAAGGATGGGGGAGCCACTTGGTCAACAGCCACGAGGCTCACCTGGACTCCGGGCTATTCGACATTTCCGAAGATGGTCGTTGATTCTTCAGGCAATCTTCATATCGTCTGGGATGACAGCACGCCCGGAAACCATGAAATCTATTACAAAAAGACTACGGATGGGGGATCCACCTGGTCAACAACCAAAAGGCTCAGCTGGACTCCGGGCTATTCGACATTGCCGGACATCGCCGCTGATTCCTCGGGAAATCTCCATGTGGTCTGGTACGATGATACACCCGGAAACTATGAGATCTATTATATAAAGGGCAACTAAAGAAATATAAAAAGAAGGGGATCTTTTTTACGTCTATTGGGCCAAGGACAAGATCCGGGTTGGGAAAAAACTGCGATAGGAGCGATTGAGGAGGAGAGATGCTGGATATCATTTTCGACCTCTTTGATCTGGTTTTATTATTCCAATTGAAAAAGAAATGGGAGATCCCGAAGGAATGGTCCGGGACCGTCGAAAAGAAGAAAGAAGACATGACCCCCGCCCTCTCCCGGTATAGATATATCGTGGTTTTCAGGACCGAAGAGGGCAAGAGGAAAAAACTGAGGATGGGGAAAGCGGATTTTGACCTCTACCAGGAAGGCCGGAGATACAAAAAACAAGCAGGCCAGTATTTGCCCGACCCGCAGTCGGCGATCTAATCCTCGACCCTGAATAAACTTCAGTCAGATAACGGGTGCCGGCAAAAGGCAAACGCCCCCGATTCAGTCCACGAGGCCAAGCCTTTTCCACAACGCTTTCTCGCGAGGATCCGAGCGGAAAGGCTTTCGTAAGGGCTGAACATAGGCATAAAGAATATAGAAATCGCGAGCTTCGATAGCCTTCTCGGCCCAATCCATCCCCTTGTCAAGGTCTCCCAAATGGCAATAAAAGGAGCTCACGAAAGACGGAAAAACAGTGCCGAGGACCGTTTCGTTCTTGACGATGTATTCGCGGGCTTTTTTCTTTTCTCCCATTCGTAGATAGACCAGATTGGCGAAGTACTGTCCGATCAGTGATTCGCTTTCTCCGTAGGCTTTTATGGCGTCGAACAAGTCTTGATATCTTGAGGCAACGAAAAATGTCGCGAACAGTACGATCTTGCAGCTTCCCGCCGCCGAATCCATTTCAAGCGCCTTTTTTAGCTCGACGACCGCCTCATCATATCGGCCGGAAAAATAATAGGAGGCCCCCAGGTTTTCATAGGTCGTCGGCACGGTCGGGTCCAATTCGATGGACCGCTTGAGGTGGACGATCGCTTCATCAAAACGGCCGCGCATGTTCATCACACGACCATACCAATATTGGGCGATCGGGTATTCCGGATCGAGTTCCAGCGCCTGCTTGAATTCGGCCTCGGCGCTTTTGACATTGAACTCGAGGTCCAGATTGATGAACCCCAGCGAGGCGTGGGCATCGGCGAGCCGCGGATTGAGATCAAGCGCCGTCCGAACGGCCTCCCTGGCTTTTTCATTTTTTTTCAACATGGAATAGACATCGGCCAGACCCGCATAGGCCTTGGCGTACTTGGGGTCGGCGGCGATCGCCTGCTGGAAATACTCCTCGGCTTGGAGATAGCCGGCTTCGTCCCGCCTGTTCCAGGCCTGACGGCCTTGGACGTAAAGACGGTAGGCCTCCGCGTTCCCCGTCGGCTGCTTGCGAAGGATCTCCTGGTCCTTGGGAGTCAGGGCTTTCAAGAGCGAAGAGGCGATCCTCTCGGCGATCCGGCCCTGAATGCCCATGATGTTGGACAGCCGGTCCGGATAATGCTCATCCCAGACCTGGTTCTCGCTTTCGGCCTCCGTCAATTCCACATAGACCTCAATCTCCTCTTTGGCCGCCCGGATCTTTCCCGTGATGAGGTAATCGACGCCGAGCTCCGCTCCGATCGACTTCAGGCTTTTATCCGTGCCTTTAAACCGGGTCACCGCGGAATTCGACTTGACGGGGAATTTTTGCAGACTCCTCAGCCGGCCGGTGATCTCCTCGGCCATGCTGTCGCCAAGTTCGAGGCGGCTGTCCTGGGACAATTCGTCCGCGAACGGGAGAACGGCAATCGAGAGCTTTTCCGGCGGCTTGTGGAGAAAAGACCGCCACAGGATGAACGCCGCCGCTGCGATCCCCAGGACGGCCAGAGCGGGGACGAACCAGCGGCGGAATTTGACTGTGACCGTGAATTCCCTGGACGTTGCCGATTTGATTTTCGGAAGGGCGCGTTCGGCCGTGGGAATGCCCTTGGCGGTCTTTTCCAGCTCCGCCAGGACTTCGCCGGCCTCGGCCGGCCGTCGCTCCCGGTCCTTCTCCAGGCAGCGGAGGATGAGCCCGCTCAAATCTTTGGGAACCTGCGGATTGAGCGCCGCGGGGTCTTTGGGGATCTCGCTCTTCTGCTTGACGCCGACCGCAAATGGCGTCTCGCCTTCGAATGGCGGCCTGCCAGTCAACATCTCATACAGGATAATTCCGAGTGAATAGATGTCCGTCCGCCGGTCCACCTCCTTCCCGTCCACCTGCTCGGGCGACATGTATTCCGGCGTCCCGATGATCATCCCTTCGCCGGTAATCCCCTTCCCTTTCATCGAGCGGGCGATCCCGAAGTCCATGATCCGGGCGTTCCCCTCTTCGTCGACCATGATGTTCTGCGGCTTGAGATCGCGGTGGACAATACCCTGCCGGTGCGCCTCGGCCAATCCCTCGCAGATTTGCTTGGCGATCGAAATCGCCTGCCCCGGGCTCAACCGGCCCATCGTCCGGATAAGCCGCTTCAGGTCCTCGCCCGGGATGTACTCCATGGTTATGAAATGGGCGCCATCCGCCTCGCCGAGGTCGAACATCCGGCAGACGTTCCGGTGTCCGATCTTGCGGGCCAGCCGGATCTCATTGCTGAACCGCTCGATCGTCTCCTTATCGGTGGCCACCTCGGGTTTTATGAGTTTCAGCGCGATCTTTTCTTTGATCTTGGTGTCGAAGACCTTATAGACCCGCCCCATCCCCCCTTTGCCCAACTCTTCTATGATCTGATAGCGGCCGGCGAAGGTCGATCCGGTGCTGAGTTCTTTGAGGGAAGCCCTGAGCGTTTCCGTTTCAAAAAGAGAGAATTCTCCGGCCGATTCCAGTTTCGTCCCGCAGCCCGAACAGAACAGGGATGTCTCGGCATTCTCAGTCTGGCATTTCGGGCACTTGGTAGCCATTGCTGAACCTCTGAGGGGAACGACACCGTCCCCCTCAAACTCCCCCGCCGTGGCGCGTCTTTTGATGATTGTCATATACCTAAGTTACTTGTGAGACGCACCACCAACTGGAAAGAGAATATCAAGGAATGGGAAGGATAGTCAACTGAAAACAGGCCTCCCCCTTTTCGCCTTATGGCGTTGCTTTCACTTGGGGCTCTTATGTCCCGGAAAAGGAATACGCGGCCTTTGCCCTGCTCAATCGCGCAGCAAAGCCCCGAGTTTGGCCAGGATCTCAGCGACGGCGGGATCGGCCCAGGCCCCTTCATTGACTCTTTCTCCGGTCATTGATATGCTTTTGACATCATCGGAAGGAGGAGTCGGCCATGGCCGTCAAGTGTCCGAAGTGTCAAATCGAAAACGCCGAGACATCCCTGTTCTGTTCAGGCTGCGGAACGAAACTTGGGGCGGCCAAGGAATTCTCCCTGTTTCAAACGGAGACTCTTCAGACTCCCTTGAAAGAACTCAACACCGGCTCCACCTTTGCCGGCCGCTATCAGATCATCGAAGAGCTCGGCAAAGGCGGAATGGGCAGAGTTTATAAAGTCATCGATAATAAGATCCATGAGAAAATCGCGCTCAAACTCATCAAGCCGGAGATCGCCTCTGATCGCGAGACCATCGAGCGGTTCAACAATGAATTGAAGCTGGCCCGGAAGATCCGGCACAAAAACGTCTGCGGCATGTTTGATATTGGGGAAGCCGAGGGGGCTCACTTCATTACCATGGAGTACGTTCCGGGCGAGGACCTCAAGACCATGATCCGGATGTCCACTGGGCTCACGGTCGGCACTGTCCTGAGCATCGGGAAGCAGGTCTGTCAGGGCTTAGCCGAGGCGCACCGCCTGGGTGTCGTCCACCGCGACCTCAAGCCCCAAAACATCATCATCGACAGGGGCGGGAACGCCAAGATCATGGACTTCGGCATTGCCCGGTCGATCCGGGAGAAAGGGATCACCGGCGCTGGTGTCATGATCGGGACCCCGGAGTATATGAGTCCCGAACAGACGGAAGCCAAGGATGTTGATCAGAGGTCCGACATCTATTCGCTCGGCATCATCCTTTACGAAATGGCCACCGGCCGCGTTCCCTTTGAAGGCGAGACGGCCTTGAGTGTGGCCATCAAACACAAAACTGAAACTCCCAAAAGCCCGAAGTCGCTCAACCCTCATATCTCTGACGACCTCAACCGCCTCATCCTCAGATGTTTGGAAAAAGACAAAGCCAAGAGATACCAGGCGGCCGCTGAAGTCGAGGCCGAGCTCGACAAAATCGAAAAAGGGATACCCACGACCGAGCGCGTCGTCCCCGGGCGGAAAACCCTCACCTCCAAAAGAATCACGGTTCAATTCGAGCCCAAGCGGCTGATCGTCCCGGCGGTCATCCTGATCGCCGTCGCCGTCATCGGGATATTCCTCTGGACATTTCTTCCCAGGAAAGAAGCTTCACCTTCTCCCAAAATTGAAAATTCCATCGCGGTCATCAGCTTTGAAAACCAGACCGGCGACAAGGCCTTTGATTATCTCAGGAAAGCCATCCCCAGCCTTCTCATCACCAGCCTGGAGCAGAGAGGAGGGCTGTATGTGGTCACTTGGGAAAGAATGGCGGACCTTCTATCACAGATGGGCCAAAAGGATGCCGAAATGATCGACCGCGAATCCGGCTTTCGGCTCTGCCGCAAAGAGGGCGTCGAAGCCATCGTCCTGGGTAGCTTCGTCAAGGCCGGAGACATGTTTGCCACGGACGTCAAGGTCCTGGATGTCGGCACAAGGCGCCTCATCAAGAGCGCCGGCTCCCGCGGCGAGGGAGCCGACAGCATCCTGAGAACCCAGATCGACGAGCTGAGCAGGGATATTTCCGCGGGGATCGGCCCGGCCAGAGAGAAAATCGAAGCCGAAAGATATCAGGTCGCCGAGGTGACGACCAGCTCGATGGAGGCTTATCAGCATTTTCTAAGAGGCAGTGAAGAATTCGCTAAAATGTACTATGAAGATGCCAGAAAGTCGCTCGAAAAAGCGATTGCGCTGGACCCTGAATTCGCCATGGCCTATTACGTCCTCGCAGTGGTGCATGCGTCCTTGGGCAATATTCGGGCGGGCCATGAGGCCGCTGCAAAAGCGAAAGTTTTGGCCAATAAAGCCACCGAAAGAGAGAGGCTCTATATAGAAGCACTCTATGCCGGCATGGTCGATCGCGACATGGAAGCTAGAATTAGACTCGTGCAGGAGATCATTCAGAAATTTCCCCGGGAGAAACTCGCTCATTATTGGCTCGGCGTAATATATCGCGAACGCGCCGATTATGAGATGGCCGTCGAAGAACAGAACAAAACTCTTGAGCTCGATCCTGATTATGGAAACGCCCATAATGAGCTGGGATACCTCTATCTCGCTCTCCGGAATTTTGATAAATCGATCGAACATTTCCAGAAGTATGCTTCATTGAATCCTGACGATGCCAATCCGTTCGACTCTCTGGGAGAAGCTTATTTTATCATGGGCAAACTGGACGAAGCCGTCGCCAAGTACAAAGAGGCCTTGGCCGTAAAACCGGATTTTCTAACCTCGAATTACTGCATTGCCTACATTTGTGCTTTAAAGGAGAGCCCGGCTGAGGCTATGGCCTGGGTGGAAAAGTTCATCGCCGAGGCGCCGACCGCGGGATGGAAGGGAGAAGGATACATCTTCAGAGGATTTTACCAGTGCTGGTTGGGCCGTTTTAACAGGGGCCTCGGCAACCTGAAGGAAGCGGAGGGAATGCTGGATTCGGTGGGGGACGTTGCCAAGAAGGCGCTAATCAACTATCACGAAGCGATTATTTATTTGTCCAGAGGTGAACTTGAGCTCGCCCGGAAATCCAACAAAGAGTGGTTTGACGTCTTGGCGCGTCAATATACAAGAAACGAAGCTTACTATAAATTCGGCTACCTGGGTGTCCTGAGCTTGATAGAGTTGGAGGAGGGAAAGACAAATGCGGCCAAAGCCGGAGTGGCCGAGATGATGTCCCTTTTGCCTCGTTTTACCTCTGATCAAAAAGAAATGGGGCTTTTCATTGCCGCTCTCTGTCAGGCCGAGGTCTCGCTGGCCGAAGGCCTTCCGGATCAGGCGATTGCGCTTTTTGAAAAGACGGTGCTGCCTGTTCCGCCGGGAATGCAGGATATCATGCCTGCCTTAAGTTACAACACTCCTTTTTTTAAGGATGTCGTGGCCAGGGCTTACCTAAAGAAAGGCGATCTCGATCGGGCCATTGCTGAGTACGAAAAGCTGGTCACCTTTGACCCGGCGAGCCGGGCGCGGTTTCTCGTCCACCCTGTGCTCCACTACCGGCTGGCCAAGCTGTATGAGCAGAAGGACCTGAAAGGCAAAGCCGCCGAGCAATACCGGAAATTTCTCGAGCTCTGGAAGGACGCCGACGCCGGGATCCCCGAAGTGGAGGACGCGAAGAAGCGACTTTAATAATGGAGGATAAGATGAAACGATTCATGATACTACCCCTAGCGATGTCTTTGACTTTTTTCTGTCAGCTCGCTCAAGCCGACTGGTCGTCGACCCAAAGGCTCACCTGGACCGCGGGCGATTCGTTTTATCCGGCCATCGCCGCCGGTCCCTCCGGCCAGTTGCATCTGGTCTGGCAGGAGTCTATCAACGGGAATTTTGAGATCTACTATAAGAGGAGCACAGATGGAGGGGCGACATGGCTTCCAAGCCAAAGGCTCACCTGGACATTGTCCAGTTCCGAGAAGCCGGCTATCGCCGTCGATCCCTCCGGCCATGTCCATGTGGTCTGGTCTGATTATGCGACGGACAACTGGGAGATTATTTATAAGAGGAGCACCAACGGGGGCGTTACCTGGTCGGTTAGCCAAAGGCTGACCTGGACCGCCGGCTATTCGGAAAGACCCTTTCTCCTGGCTGACTCGTCCGGCAAACTCTATTTGGTTTGGCAGGATTATTTCGCTTCGGGGAACCCGGAGATTTATTTCAAGAAAAGCCCGGACGGAGGTGTCAACTGGACAGCCAGCCAAAGGCTGACCTTCAATACAGACGAATCCACGAACACGGCCTTATGCATCGACCCCTCCGGCAATCTCCATGTCCTATGGAACGATAGCACACCCGGGAACTTTGAGATTTATCATAAGAAAAGCACCACTGGAGGGACCACCTGGTCAGCTAACCAAAGGCTGACCTGGACCGCCGGCGGATCCTACGTTCCGGACACGGCCGCAGATACTTCCGGCAATCTCCATACGTTCTTCCATGATTACACACTCGGGCCCGCCCAGATTTACTACAAGAAAAGCCCAAACGGGGGGGCTACCTGGTCAGCCAGCCAGAGGCTAACCTGGAATTCGGGCGCGTCCTATGAACCCTCGATTGAAATCGATTCCGCCGGCTATCTCCATTTGGTCTGGACGTATTATACGACGGGAGAGAACAACCTCTATTACAAAAAGAGCACGGATGGAGGCGCCAGCTGGACACCCGGCCAAAGGCTCACCTGGACCGCGGGCACTTCGGAGGAGCACGACTTGACCATTGATCACTCCGACAATCTCCATCTGGTATGGGAGGATTTCGCGCCCGGGAACGCTGAGATTTATTACAGGAAGGGCAAATAACGGCAAAAAAAAGAACCAGCGGCTCCCCTGTCGCCGATCTTGAATATCTGAGGCGGCCGTTCGCCGGGGATCAATAAAAGAGGAGGGATTCTTCGAGGGCGCCTTCGTCGCCGCGGAAGATCATCTTGGCGCCTTCCTTGGTCCCCATATTATTTTCCTGGTAGATGACGGCGAGGTGGAGTTCCTTTTCCTTCTCGAAAAATTCCTTGGCCTTTGTGGTCGCTTCCTCGAGCGTGCCGTAGCCCTTATCGTCCTGGAGGATGAGGGTTGATTCGTCTTCCCAGCCCCCTTTGGACTTATGGCCTTCGATATAGAACTTGCCCTTCATCTTGACCTTCCTTGGTGAAAAATCGCAACTGAAGCAGCTGTCCATCTTGGTCTCCTGTGATTCATCTCTATTTTAAAAAAAACGCTCAGAAAAGTAAACGGCTTTTTTCTCCTTTTCATCCTGGCTGCGGGTCTGAGGCCGAGCAGGCGGCTGAGAATTCCGCCGGCTCCGTTTCGTCTTATAGCTTGGAAAATCGATTGCCCATGAGGAGGAACCATGAACAAGAAGATCTCTCCGGAAGAGTTCGTCCGCCTGGCCATCCAGAAACTGCGGAGCGAACCCTACAAGGGCATCCACTCCGTTTACAGCGGGTTCAACGAGGCCTTCAAGAAATACTTCAGCGGCCAGGACCCGGTCGAATTCACCAACGGACTGTCCGAGGACGGGAAGATCGTCATCCGGCCGATGAAGGGCGGAGTCGTCCTCTACCTGCCCGAAGAAGCGCCCCAGGTCAAGTCGCGCGGAGAAGAGGCTCTTAAAAAGATGGGGTTGATTTAACGCTGCTCACCCTCTCCCCGGCCCTCTCCCCTCAAGGGAGAAGGATTATTATTGTCCTGGATCTTTCTATCCATGATCAAGAGCTGCGTTATCTTAATCCCGGAGTTTTACCTATCTGGACTGAGTCATGAGGAATATTGGTTCTGGGATAATAGGGCTTCATTAGTTGGCGGGACTGGGATATAGTTAGAAAAAAACCGCCGGAGGCGAAAATGAAGCGTCGCGAGGTCCTCGAAGTTCTTCCCCTTTCTGTTGCGTCTCTGAAGCTCTTTGGTCATGAGCCGGCCCTGTCGTCACTGAAGCATGATACCGGAAAAGCCGCCAACCTCCGTCCGACCAGCGCCGAGAACCCAAAAGATACCCCCCTCCTTGCCCAGGTCCAGATCCACAACGGCGCGCCTACCCTGTTCCTCAACGGCCGACCATCCTTCCCGGGAATCTACTGGGTCTCCGGCCCCGAACCCGACCGCTGGGACTTCGCCGAGCAGGCCCGGCGAAACGCCGACGCCGGGATCCACATCTACGCCTTCGACGTCGGCAAAGGCCGCGAATGGATAGGCCCGGCCACCGACCCCGCCCACCCCTTCGATTTTTCGACCGTCGAGGCCCGCTTCGGCCGCGTCCTCGAGGCCGATCCGCAGGCTCTCTTCCACCTCCGCATCTACCTGGAGACGGGGCACGACGACTGGTGGGAAAAAATTTATCCCGGAGAATGTGAAATCACCTCCGAGGGGAAGCATAACGGCATGTCCTTCGCCTCAAATGTCTGGCGTGATCAGGTCAAGGAATTCCTGCAGGCCTACGCCGACCACTTCCGCCGGACCGGCCTCTCCGAACACGTCCTCGCCTACCAGGTCGGCACGGGCCATACCGGGGAATGGGTGAAAGGCGAATCCTCGATGTACTGGCCCTGCGGCGACTACAGCGAGCCGATGCGCCGGCACTTCCGCGGCTGGCTCCGCGCCAAATACAAGGACAGCGTCAAGTCGCTCCGCTCGGCCTGGGCCGAGCCGGCCGTGGCTTTTGATTCCGCCGAGGTTCCGGGCGCCGAATCCCAGCTCGACGCCAAGCGCTACACTTTCCGCGACCCGAAGGAGGAGCAGAACGTCGTCGACTTTTACGAATGCCTGGCCGAGCTCTGCGCCGACTGTTTGATCGACTTCTGCCGGACGGCCAAGGCCGCGACGAACGGAACAAAACTGGCCGGGGCTTTCTACGGCTATCTCCTCGACCTGGCCTGGAACGGCGGTTTCTTCCGGGAGCGGCCGGACAGCGATTATTCCACTACCCAACGCTCCGGCCATCTCGGCCTGGCCAAGGTCGTCCGCTCCCCCCACGTAGATTTCCTGGTGAGCCCCTACAGCTACGGCTTCCGCGGCATCGGCGGCGACGGGCCGAGCATGCTCCCCTCGGAATCGGTCAGGCTCCACGGCAAGCTCTGCCTCATCGAGGACGATACGCGCACTCATTCCGACGCCCAGGACCCGAACTACGGCCGGGCGGTCAACCTTCCGGAAAGCGTCGCGATCCTGCGGCGCAACTTCGCCGGCGTCGTTTCACGCGGTCAAGGCATCTGGTGGGCCACCTGGAAGGTGGACACCGTCAAGGAGCCGGCTTTCTTGCCGCTCCTCAAATCCTTCCAAAAGCTCGGGACGTTCGCCCTCTCCCTCGATCGGGAGCCGGCTTCAGAGGCCGCGGTCTTTATCGACGACGAGAGCTTCTTCTATCAGTCCGTCAAGAACAGCCTCGATGTCCCTCTCATCTTCCAGCAGCGGCTCTGGGGCCTGCCCCGGCTCGGCGCGCCCTTCGACGTCTATCTCCTCCAGGACCTTCTCGAGGGCAAGCTTCCTCCATACAAACTTTGTATATTCTTGAACGTCTTCCGCCTGGATCAAAAGCGGCGGGCCGCGCTGAAAAAGGAGATCCGGCGCAACCAGCGGACCGCGCTCTGGATTTACGCGCCCGGGCTGATTTCTGACCAGATCTCGCTTGAGAACATGACCGACCTGACCGGGTTCCGGTTCGGGATGGGCGAGCAGCCATGGGGTCCGCTCGTCCACATCACCGATTTTGGCCACCCCATCACCCAGGCGCTCAGCCAGGACCTCTTCTGGGGGACCAACAGCAAGCTGGCTCCCCTGTTCCATGTCGATGACCGCGAGGCGCGCATCTTGGGCCAGGTCGTCTATTCCCAGGGCAACTGCAAACCCGGGTTTGCCGTCAAGGCCTTCCCGGAATGGACATCCGTCTATTCGGCTGCGCCCAACCTTCCGGCCTCGGTCCTCCGCGGCGTGGCGCGCTTCGCCGGTGTCCACATTTACAGCGATGCCGGAGACGTCCTCCATGCTTCCCGCCAACTTCTCGGTGTGCACACAGCTGGAGGCGGCAAGCGTACGTTCGTCCTGCCTCGACGCGCTGAAGTCGTCCACGACCTTTTCGAGAACAAGACGGTGGCGCAGAACGCGTCTGAATTCGAAGTGACGCTGCCGCCGGCCTCGACCTCTCTTTTCTATACCGGCGACTCCAAAACGCTGACTACCTTTTAGAAGTCTGGAACTCTCTTCTTCATTAAAGCGAAGGATAAAGGGGGAGAACGTTATTCGGAGGCAAGCAGCTTTTTCTTAATTAACCAAGGCGAGGGGCAGTGGAGGAGAAACCCGTATGAGGAGTGAGCGGGCACGGTTTCTCGACCGAAGCGAGTTTGCTGATTTGCGAAGCAAAGCAGGG
>CAYGXD010000054.1:0-13168 GCA_964353705.1 uncultured Eubacteriales bacterium
CCTGGAAGTGTCCCGTCTATGCAGAAGACTTAGACAAGGAATTTACGAGACGGGACACTAGCGGGAGAGGCGGAAGGAGCTGAGATACCATGATTTTCCCCAAAAAGATCTTGGCCGGCGTGCTTGCGCTTATCATAATCGGGGCCGCCGCATATCTGCTCTTTTTCAACAAGAAGGGAAAAACACCGGCCGCTGCGACAGGCGCAGAAACAGCCCAACCGGCCGCCAAGGCCGAGGAGTCGGCCCTCCCCGTCAAGGCCGTTCCGGTCAAGCGGGGCGACCTGGTGATGCGACTGGAATCCCCGGGTGAGGCGTACACGGAACGGATTATCGCCATAAAGACCGAGGTGACGGGAACCATCAAGAACCTCAATGTCACAGAGGGCAAACACGTGCGCGCGGGGGAGATCTTGGTCGAGATCGAAGACCGGGAATACCGGTTGAAATGGGAACGATCGGAAGCCTTGCGGCTGAAATATCTCTCCGACCTGCTGCTGGACAAACAATTCGCCACGCCGAACAAGGAAATGGACGCCTCTTCGACGGAAAGGATCAGGAAGGCCGAGCAGGACTTCTCCAAGGCCGGCTCACTTTATGGGCAGGGGATGATATCGCGGGAGGAGTTTGACAAGGCTAAAAGATCCTATGAAACCCTCCTCATCGAGTCCGGCGTCAAGCAGGAAGAGGTGATGGCGGCCGCCAAAGGTTTGACGCAGGCCGAAATCGACGCCGAAATCGCCCAGCTGGAGCTCGATAGAACCAAGATCCGGGCGCCGTATGCCGGCATCGTCTCCGATATCAAGGTCTCGCCCCAGGAGAATATCTCCGCCGGGCGGGAGCTTTTCACCCTTGTCGATATCAGTCAAATCAAGGTCCAGGCGAGAGTCTTGGAAAGCGAAATAGGCAAAATGAAGGTCGGCTACGAGGCCGCCCTCCGTTTCAGCGCTTATCAGGGGAAAACATTCAAAGGTCACGTCGAGGCCGTCAGCCCGATCATCAATCCCGAGGACCGGACCTGCGCTGTCCACATCGCCGTCGATAACCCCCAGGAAGAAATCAAGCCGGGAATGCATGCCGAGGTCGAGATCGCGGCCGACATATACAAGGACCGCCTTCTCGTACCTCAGGAAGCCGTGCTCGTGAGGGGCGGGCGCAAGTTGGTCTTCGTCGTCGAGGAGGGCCTGGCCAAGTGGCGATACATCGAGGTCGGGCTGGAGAACAAGGACTATGCCGAAGTCCTTGACGGAGTCAAAGAAGGGGAACAGGTCATCGTCGAAGGCCACTTCACCCTGGCTCACGATGCCCGAGTCCAAGTCAACCAATAAAGAGGCTCGGGGCAGTGGCCTCGAAACCACGCCCGTTTTCCCCAGCGAGGAAAACGGGCTCGATTCGTCGTTCGCTCTTCTCTCCCTCCGGTCGAGAAACCCTGCCCGCTCACTCCTCATACGGGTTTCTCATCCACTCCCCCTCGCCTTGGGCAACAAAAAGGAAACCCCTTGGCCTTTGAAATAATGGTAACCTGGAATATTTCTGTCCGCTCAATGTATGATAGGTGAGCCATTCCGCCCTGTTCTGCACCGCCGGCGAGGGACGGACGTCAGGAGCGAGACATGCTGGAACTCAGGGGAATCACTAAGCGATACTCGATATTCCCGGTTGTTAACAAGGTGAGCTTCGCCGTCGAGCCCGGCGAGATTCTCGGCTATCTGGGCCCCAACGGCGCGGGAAAAACGACCACGATCAAGATGCTGGCCGGCCTTCTCGAGCCGACGGAGGGAGAAATCTGGCTCGACGGCAAGAACATCAGGAAAGACATGACCGGCTACAAGGCGAGAGTCGGCTACGTCCCCGAGCAGTCCGAAATCTACCCCCACCTGAGCGCCCAGGAGTACCTCCTCATGGTGGGAAGGCTCCGTCGCCTGCCCGAGACCCCTCTGGGCGAAAAGATCGAAAACCTGATGGGCCTTTTCGACCTCGACAAGGACATGATGTCGCCGATCTCTTCTTATTCAAAGGGCATGAGGCAGAAAGTCCTGATTGCGGCCGCCCTCCTCCATAACCCCGACATCCTGCTATTCGACGAACCCCTCTCCGGCCTGGACGTGACGACGGCCATGGTGGTCAAGGATATCGTCCATCACCTGGCCCTCGAAAAAAAGACGATCCTCTACTCCTCCCATGTTCTCGAGGTCACTGAAAAGCTCTGCACCCGGGTGATCATCATCCATAAAGGAATAGTCGTGGCCAACGACTCGGTCGATAACCTGCGCCACCTGATGAAGGTCCCCTCGCTCGAAGAAATATTCAGCCAGCTCGTCGTCGAGGAGGACACGGCCGCCGTCGCCCGCCGGGTTATCGAGATTATTAAATCATCCTGAGGGAATCAGAATGGGGCTTGCCGGAAGATTCGATACTTCTCTTAAAGCCGGGCTCGGCCAATTCTCCATCCTCACCCGTCATTTCTTCGACCGCTTTTTCCAGAACGACATCGTCGACTTCGAAGACCAGATGAAGGAGAAAGTCATCGGCGGGATGGCCTTCCTGGGTATTCTCGGTTTACAGGTCGCCAATGCTATCCTCTTCAAGTATCCATTCCTAGAAGAGGAGGGGCCTTCATGGGTCGACAAATGCTATTTCCTCTGGGTATTCATGCTCATCCTGGGCTTTATCACAGTTGTCGAATGGGACGTCATCTTCCCTGACCGCAGGGATTTCCTGAACCTCATGCCTCTTCCGGTCGCGGTGCGGACGTTCTTCCTGGCCAAGTCGGCCTCGTTCTTTCTTTTTATCGGGATCTACTCAGTCGCCGCCCATGCGCTGGCGTCTTTCTCCTTCGGGTATTTTCTAACCCGCTTCCGATCCGGCTCACCTCTTTTCATCCTCCGGTATATGGCCGCCCATATCGTCGCCGGCTCGGCCGCCAATATATTTCTTTTTTTCCTCTGTGTGTTCCTGCAGGGTCTGCTGATGAGTCTCCTCAGCTACGGGCTGTATCGAAGAGTCTCGCTCTTCCTTCGGTTCGCCCTCATGACCTCGATCGTATTCCTGCTGATTGTCTCCTTGACGGCGTCGGTATCCATCCCCCAGTCCTTCTCCAACTTCCCGGCGCTCCGAGAATCACAGGACCGGTTTCTCACCATATTTCCGCCGATGTGGTTTACCGGGCTCTATGAGTATCTGCTGGGCAGCCGGGACCCCTTCTTCACGAACTTAAGCCGCCGGGCTCTGTGGGCCGTCCTGGCAAGCGTCCTGGCTTTTTTCGGAGCCGCCGCGATCAGCTACACCCGGTATCTTAAGAAATCCCTGGAGGTTAGGGGGAGAGGAGATCATCTGAGAAAGTTGAAGTATTGGGTCGCCCGGGGCTTCGATTCCGTGGCCTTACGAAATCCCACCCAGCGGGCCGTCTTTCATTTTTTTGGACAGACGCTCTGGCGCAGCCCGCTCCATAAGATGAGATTATTCAATTACCTGGCGGTCTCATCGGCCCTGGCCTTGATCATGCTCGGAACGACCCAGCTTCTCCGGAGCCATATGACCACCTCCAACCGGACGCTTCTCGCCATCCCGCTCGTCCTGGCGTTCTTTTTCCTGCTCGGGGTTCGAAGCCTCACCAACGTGCCGGCTTCCCTGGAGGCCAATTGGGTCTTCCAGATCACGGAGCGGCCACCGAGGAGGCAGTATTTCTCCGGCCTCAAGAAGGCCGTCTTTTTTGAGATCCTGGTTCCGCTGTTTGGCCTGGTCTCCCTCTTCTATGGCTTTCTCTGGGGGTGGAGGCAGGCCTTTCTGCACAGCTTTTTCGGGCTGGCGGCGGCAATTCTTCTTCTGGAAGTCCTTTTTTTTCGCTGTCTCAAGGTCCCGTTTGCCTGCACTTTTGTCCCGGGAAAAGCCAAAGTTCATGTCTACTGGCTGCCTTATGTAGTGGGCTTTCTGATATATGTTTCGTTCCTGAGTTCGCTCGAGCGCTTCCTATTCGTGAATCCGGGGTATTTCCTCAATTACTTCATTGCCTGCGGGGTTCTTCTTGCGGCCTCACAGCTCTACCAGAACCTCGTCGTCTACCGCCGCCGGCCCATCGTCTATCACGAAGAGCCCGAGCCGGTCATGATCAGCCTGGAATCTCTGCCCTAGCGTACTCCATTTCCCACTCCCTATTAACAAACAAGCTCTTTTTTGCGTATTATCGTATAGACCAATAAAACCTAGAGGCGAATGATGAAGAAATTCGGGCTTGCGATAATTTTCGGGTTAATGTGCGGCGCGCTGGCGGCCGCCCAGGAGGTTGTCCTCCTTGGAGCACCGGGACGCGGCGGGGAGCTGGGCACTCCCGGAGGCATTCTGGAAGGACCGGATGGGAATATCTACATCTATGACGAGTCGGATGCCTTCATCAAAGTCTTTTCGCCCAAAGGTCAATTCCTGCGCAAGATGGCAGGTGAGGGACAGGGACCCGGGGAGATACAGCGCCGGGATAGTGTTTCGATTGGGTTTACGACGGACGGAAAATTGTTTTTCACCGAGTACTTCCGCGGCCACCGCTGGATAACGTCTCTCAAACTCGACGGGGAACTGGATAAGGTTCTGAAGATCGACCTTCCCGGGTCTTTCGGAATTCCGGATGCCGTCGCCCTCGCAGACGGAGGTTTTCTTGCGGAATTCCATGTCCTCGGAGAGCCGGTCAAGCAAAAAGACTATTTCCTCTATAAAAGCCCCATCAAACTGCTTAGACTGGACTCCGCAGGCAAGATAATCGCCGACATCAAGAGCTCCGAAAATCTCACGAGGATCTCCTACCGTCCGGATGGAGCCGATTCGCCCGTTCCCTTTGTACCATCATTCGCTTGGTGCCGGTTCAACGGAGATAAAGTCCTCTTCTCCGACGGCCAGAGCAATACTATCGAACTGTACGACCTGAGCGGGAAGTGTCTTCCGGCCATTCAAACGAAGCTTCCGGAACCGGAAAAAGTCAGGGACAAGGACCTCGACCGCTGGAGGGAGGAACGCAAGCAGGCGGTCATGGAGAGAAATCCCGGCTGGTGGCACCAGTCCGGAAGCGTTGTAGAGAAGTACAGGCAATCGCTGTATAAATTCAAACCGCTGGTCGGCGGGCTCGCCGCTACCCCGGAAGGGAATATCGTAGTCTCGGGATCGTGGGACCTGGAAGAAGGCTCAAGGGACTACTGGCTTCTCGATGGATCGGGTAAGACCCTGGCTCAGCTCAAGGCGTCGGCGGGCCGCATCCTGCTTTCCAACAAATTTGTTTTTGTCGTAACGTCCGATGCCGAGGGCAATGTCCGGGTCAGCGGCCTCAAGCGGACGGGAAGCGATAAAGACGACTTCTTGAAGTCGGCCCGCGCATTTTAAAACGGAATATTCACGTTCGCCGGCTGTATAAGGCATGAAACGGATAGGGAGATTCCACCGTATTTCCCTGAGAAAACGGTGCGGATTCTCCTGATCCTCCAAGAAAGGGAGGGCTCATGAACAACCGGTATCTCAGACCGACGGGGATGGTGGTATCCGTTTGGTGCTTTTTCATTTTCCTATCGGCAATTGTCCGGCCGGCGGAGGATAAGATCGTCATCAAAATCGAAAACGGCATCCCCGTTGTCTATAACCCGAAAAACCCCGCTCCGCCCGCGGGAAGCCCCCGTTCTCTCACCCTTCAGGCCGATCTTACGATCGGAGAAGACGACACGGACCCGAATTCGATGTTTTCCAGACTCCGGTCCATTCAAGTCGATGGCCAAGAAAATATCTACGCCCTGGACACGAAGGAAACCAAAATAAAGGTCTTTGATAAGAACGGAAAATTTCTGCGCTCTTTCGGGAAGAAAGGGCAGGGGCCGGGCGAAGTCGATAGGCCCTACCGGATGGAAATGACAAGGGACAACCGGCTGGTCATCGCCGACATGGGCAACAATAAGCTCGTCTATCTGGGCTTAGACGGGAGCCTTGTCAAAGAAATCCCCACCGGGAAATTCTGGGCTCTGGCGCGGTTCAGGTTTGACTCAAGGGGCGACATGTACGCGGAAACCAGGACCGTCGAGGAGACCAAGTGGACCTCGGAGCTCAAAAAATTCGGGCCGGACCTCACGCCTCTCGCCACGTTCGCGTCTTTCGAGGAAAAGCGGCCCGACCCCCTCCTCATCCAGGCCTTTTCACGTGTCTATTCGCTCCAGACGAGAAGCGACGATCTCCTGGTCTGGACGATCGCCCAGGGCGATCCATATGAATTTGCCATCGTCGACGGAAAGGGAAAAATCATCAAGAGATTCAACCGGGCCTATGACCCCGTCAAGATCCCCGCACCCATAAAGGACCGCCTGAGAAAAGAGATCTTGGGCGACCAGGGGATCCCTCCCGGAGTCAAGTTCGAAGTTCCGGACCATTTTCCTGCCTTGGACTATTTCATCATCGACGACAGGGACAGGCTGTATGTCCGCACCTATGCCTATGAAGAAAAAGAGGGGGATTATTGGCTTTGGCATGATGTTTTCGATGCCGAAGGCCGCTACATTGCCAAGTTCATCCTTCCCGAGCGGGAGATGGTTTTTCAGGCGAAAAAGGGTAAGTTGTACTGCCTCGTCCAGGAGAGCGAAGAGGGGATCCCGCTGGTGAAGCGCTATAATATGATCTGGAAATGATAAACCCGCGCGGATATTCGAGTCCTATATATCAAGGCTAGATCCGTCCTCCTTCGTTTTGTCGGACGGCGTGGGAATGGAGGAGCGACCTCGAAATGAAGAGTCTACCCAGAGGAGGAATTTACTCCAGGCCGGAAACGTACTAAAATTGGGTCCATTGTAGGAAAAAGCCAATGAAGCTCGCCAAGATTGCCATCGAACGGCCCGTCGCCACGCTGATGTGCTATATCGCCATCATCCTCCTCGGTTTCATCTCCCTGCGGCAGCTCAGCGTCGACTTGCTGCCCGAGATCAGCTATCCGCGCCTGTCCGTTGTGACTGAATACCGCGGAGTTGCGCCCGAGGAGATTGAAACGCTCATCACCGAACCTCTGGAGGCGGCCGTCAGCCGCACACCCGGGCTACGCCGGGTCGAGTCCGTGTCCAAGGAAGGTGTCTCTTACCTGACCCTGGAGTTCAGCTGGGGGACGGATATGGACTTCGCCATGCTCCACGCCCGGGAGAAGCTCGACAGCGTGCGCTTCCAGTTGCCCGTGGAGGCTGAGAACCCCACGATCATCGCCCTCGATCCCAAGACCAGGCCGATCATGGTCATCGCCGTCTCGGGGGAAGGAACGCTCCTCGAGCTCAAGGAGTTCTGCGAGGAGCTGATCAAGCCCCGCCTGGAACAGATCGAGGGGATCGGGTCGGCCGAGGTCGCCGGCGGAGTTGAACGGGAGATCCAGGTTGAGATCGATCCCCGGCGCCTCGCTCTCTTCGGCCTCTCGATCGATGAGGTGGCCCAGCGCATCGACGCCTTCAATCGGAACCTCCAGGGTGGGAACATCCGGAAGGGAAAGTTCAAGTACGCCCTCCGGGTGGTCGGCGAATTCGAGACGGTGGACGAGATAGGCGAGATCAGCCTGAAATCGACCGGGGACAGGGGAGTCATCCGGCTGCGCGACATCGCCCGGGTCGAAGACTCGATTAAGGAGCGACAGGGATCGACGCGCCTTGACGGAGAGGAAAGCATCGGGATCCTGGTCCGAAAAGAGTCGGGCGCCAACACCGTCCAGGTGACCCGCCAAGCCAAAGAACTTCTCGACCAGATCCGGAGGGACTACCCGAAGGTCAGCCTTTCGGTGGTCTCCGAGCAGGCCCGATACATCGTGGAGGCCATCGCCTCGGTCAAAGACGAGATCATCCAGGGCGGCTTGCTGGCCTTCCTCGTTCTGCTCATGTTTCTCCAGGAATTCCGGACATCCTTCATCATCTTCGCCGTCATCGCCATCTCGGTTATCTCCACCTTCAACCTCCTTTTCTTCGGCAAAATCACCCTCAACATCATGTCGCTCGGCGGGCTGGCGTTGGGCGTGGGAATGCTCGACGACTGCGCCATCGTCGTCTCCGAGAATATCTTCCGTCATCGGAGCCTGGGGAAAAGCCTCTCCGAGGCCGCCTATATCGGCACCAAGGAAGTGGGAATGGCAGTAAGTGCCACGATCTTCACGACCGTGGTCGTCTTCCTGCCCGTTATCTATGTCCATGGGGTTGCCGGCCAGCTCTTCCGTGACCAGGCCCTGACCGTGACCTTCTCCCTGCTGGCCTCACTCGTTGTCTCGCTCACACTCATTCCGATGTTGGCCTCGCGAACCTTCGAATTCAAGCCCGTGGCCGTCGAGCCTCAAAAAAAAGAGGACAAAGAGAAAGACGGAGCCGAAGGGAAGCGCTCAGCACGCTGGCGCTACCTCCTCTATCCTCTTATCGGGCTGCGCTGGCTGGTCTATTTTGTCCCCAGAATGATCATGAAAGGATTGAGCTTCTTGCTGAGCCTTCTGGTTCAGCTCATCCAGTTCATCCTTCATTATTTGAGTTGGCCCTTTCGCCCCATCCTCCGGGTGGTTTTCAAAGGGTTCAACTCAGTCTACGACCGGTTCACGGAGCGCTACCACCGCTTCCTCGTCTGGAGCCTTGAACATAAGAAAAAAGTTCTGTTGGTCTCTAGCACTTTTTTTCTTCTGACCTTAGTGCTCGGCGCCTTCCTCCCCAGGGAGCTCATGCCGAAATTCCGGGTCTCCTCTTTCGAAGTCAGCCTGAAGGCGCCGGTCGACTACTCTTTTGAGCAGACCTCGGAAGTTGTCGCTTCGCTCGAGCGCTGGCTCAAGGGTCAGAACACGGTCAAGAGGTTTTTTTCCGAGGTCGGGATAATCTCCGGCATGGAGGGCCTTAATCCCGAGGTCTCGATCAACTCGGCCAAGGTGCGGGTCGATGTCGGCCGAGCGCGAGAGTTCGAGCCGACAATCGAGAGAATTCGCGGCTGGCTCCGAAACTATCCCGACCTCAGCGTTTCGATCGCCCGGGAACAGACGACCATCGCCCAGTTCCTGGCTTTCTCCTCGTCTACGCTGGGGATGAAGATCAAGGGTGATGACCTCGACACGCTCAAGGGTCTGGCCTCGGACCTCATGGCCGGCCTCGAGACGATCGACGGCGTCACGGACATCACCTCGTCGCTCGCCGAGGGAAAGCCCGAATTCCTGATCAAGATCCGGAAGGACAGGCTTGAAAAATACGCTCTCTCGCCGGATGCCATCAGCACATATCTCGTCGAGGCCGTGCAGGGCAAAGTGGCCACGCAGTTCCGTGAGCTTGAAAAAAAATACGATATCTTGGTCCGGCTCGAGGAGGGGACCAGGCAGAATATCGAAACCCTCCTTGACCAGGAGATCGTAAATCAAGGCCAGACCCTACCGCTTCGGGAGCTCGTTGATTATGAAATCGCGGTCGGGCCCAAGGAGATCCACCGGGAAAACCAACAACGGGAAGTCCTCATCTCGGCCAACCTCCGGGGGGTGAAGATGAACCGAGTCCTTCCCCGAGTCCGGGAAAAAATGGCCGGACTCAGGCTGCCGCCGAACTACCGGGTCGACTTCGGCGGCGAGCAGGAGGAGATGAGCCGGTCGTTCCGTAGCCTCATCTGGGCGTTCATTCTCTCGGCTGTTCTCGTCTACATGGTCATGGCCGCCCAGTTTGAGTCGCTGCTCCATCCCTTCCTTATCATGTTCACCGTCCCCATGGGGCTGGCCGGGGCTTTCCTATTCCTCTTCCTTACCGGCCAGTCGATTAACGTCATTTCTGTCATCGGGATCGTCGTCCTGGTCGGCATTGTAGGCGACAACGCCATCGTTAAGATCGACTTCACAAATCAGCTCCGCCGCGGCGGGATGCCCCTCCACGAGGCCGTCATCGAAGGAAGCTTAGTGCGTCAAAGGCCAATCCTGATGAGCTCGATCACGACCATTTTCGGACTCATCCCGCTTGCCCTTGGGCTGGGGGAAGGGGCTGAGCTCCAGAGGCCTCTAGGCATCACCGTCATCGGCGGCCTCCTGTTCTCGACATTCTTAACATTGATCCTCATCCCCGTTATCTATGAACTCGTTGAAGAGAGACGGGGAAAAAAGCAACCATGAAATTCTTTGTCGAACGGCCGATCGCCACGGTCATGATCTTCCTGTCTGTGGCCATTCTCGGAGTCTATTCCTTTCTCAACATCCCGCTCGAGCTGGCCCCCAAAGAGGATTTCCCCCAGATAACCATCCAGACGAACTGGAGCGACGTTCCGCCCGAGATCATCCAGACCCAGGTCACATCGCCGATCGAGGAAGTGGCTTCGACCGTCAAGGGCATCAAGAAGATCCAGTCCTCCTCGTCGATCGGGCTGTCCTCGATCATCTGCGAGTTCCAGCCGACGACCAACATGGAGTTCGCCCAGCTCGAGCTCGTAGAACGGATTGCCCGGATCCGGAGCGAGCTCCCCTACGCCGCCAACCGGCCCCAGATCATCCCCTACATTCCCGAGGACTTCCAGACAGCCGATTTTCTCCACTGCACGATATCGGGTGACTACTCCCTCCAGGAATTGCGGGAGATGCTCAAGGAGAAACTCGAATACGGCCTGGGAGCGGTGAAGGGTGTCGCGGGGGTCGAAGTCCTGGGCGGATCCGACCCGGAGGTCAGGATAATCCTGGACAGGGAAAAGACACAGGCTCTGAACATCCATCCCTACCAGGTCCTCATGGCTCTGAACCGCTGGAACCAGACCTATCCGGCAGGAAGGATCCAGAAGGGAAACCAGGAATTCCTGTTCAAGATAGCCAGCTCACTCCGCAGCCTGGCCGAGATCGACGGCCTGATCATCGCCCAGCAGGGGAGTGTAGCCGTCAAACTCAGGGATGTAGCCCGGATCGAGCGCACCTTCGGCGAAATCCGGTATATCAACCGGATCAACGGCCAGCCGACGATCCGCCTGATCGTCCACAAGGAGAAGGGGACGAGCACCCTGAAAGTCGCCAGAGAGGTTAAACTGAAGCTCGAAGAGGTCAAGAGAGAGGTGCCTCGCGACCTGATCTTCAGGGTTGTCGACGACGAAAGCAAGGAGATCCACAAGAGCCTGAACGAACTCTACCTGCTGGTGGGAATCATCCTGGCCGTAATCTTTGTCTTGGTCTTCCTTATCCTGAAGAGCGTCAAGCCGTCGCTCCTGATCCTGAGCTCCATCGGCTTTTCCGTCCTGGTCACCTTCAACCTGGTCTATTTCTTCAAGATCTCGATCAACATGCTGACCCTGGGGGCGCTGGCCCTGGGATTCGGCCTGTTTGTCGACAATTCGATCGTCGTCTTCGAGAACATCCTGAGGATGCGGGAAAAAGGCCGGCCGGCCATCCAGGCGGCAATCGAGGCCCCTAAAGAGGTCTTCACGGCCGTCCTGGCCGCGACCCTGACCACGATTGCTCCCTTTTTCTGCTTTCCCTTTTTCCAGGGGCGGCTCAAAATCTACTACCTGCCGCTTGGCATCGTCATCGCCTCAGCCCTGACCATATCGCTGTTGGTTTCTTTTTCCCTGATTCCGGCGCTCAGCCCGCGTCTCCTGCGGGCCGCCAAGGAAGGCCGCCCGGAGAGGATCCGGGGTTCCTACGAAAAGGTCCTTAATTTCTTGCTTCGCCATCCTCTGGAGGTCATTATCCTCGTCGGTTTGATGCTTTTCGGGAGTTACCGCTGGTTCAAAAAAGAAGTGACCATGGGTGACTTTTTCCGCTGGTATTCCCGGGACAAGCTGGCCGTCAGCATCGGGATGCCTCCGGGCACCGACCTGGAAAAAACCGACGATGTGGTTAAAAAATTCGAGTCCAAGGTCATGGAGGGCGATTACGAGAAGGAGATGAACTCCCGGCTCTCCGAGGAAAATGCTTTCATCGAGATCACCTTCCCGGAAGAGATCGAATACTCGTTCCGGCCTTACGCCCTTAAGGAGGAGCTGATCCAGTTGGCCACCCAGTTCGCCGGGATCAGCGTCGGCATCTACGGGTTCGACCCTCAAGGGTACTATTCGAGCTTCGGCACGGGCACGATGTATGATTCCTACATCAAGTTTTTCGGTTATAACCTGAAGCGGCTGAAGGAGATCACCTCAGAGCTCGACCAGAGGCTCAAACAGAACCCCCGGATCAAGGAAACCAAGGTCGTCTCCAGCCGCTACGGCTGGTGGCGGGTCGACTCCTTCGAGCACATCCTCAAGGTCGACCGCGGCGCTATGCGAAAATATGAAATCGACCCCCGGTATCTTTACTATCATTTGCAGACTCTCATCCGCGGGGAATTCAACGCGCCCATCAAGTGGCGGACGCAGGGAAAGGAGATCGCCATCTCCATCAAATTTCCCGAGGCGGAGAGGCTGGACCTCCGGGCGCTCCAGGACACCCTTATCCGGACGCCGCGGGGGGAACACCTCCGGCTGGGAGATATCTCCCGTCTCGAAGAGCGCCCGGTGGCGGGCTCAATCGACCGGGAGAATCAGCAATTCCAGCAGACGCTGATGTGGGAATTCCGGGGGCCCACCAAAGCGGCCGAAAACTATAAGAAGGCCGTCTTCGCCGGCCTCAAGCTCCCGCCCGGTTTCTCCGCCACTCTCGAGGAGACCTGGCGGCTGACCGAGGAGGAGAAGGCCCAGCTCAAGTTCGCCATCATCTTCTCGGTGTTCATCATTTTCATGATCCTGGCGGCCCTCTATGAATCCATCATCCAGGCTTTCTACATAATCCTGGCTGTGCCGCTGGCGCTCATCGGAGTTTTTGTCGCTTTCGTCATCGCCGACTACTCGTTCGACTCATCGGCTTATATTGGAGTTATCCTGCTGGGCGGGATCGTGGTCAATAACGCTATCCTCCTCGTCGACCACATCAACCTCAAGCGCAGGCAGGGCCTGCCCCTGCTCGAAGCCGTCCTCAAAGGCTCCCGGGAGAGGGTCCGGCCGATCTTCCTGACAACGGGAACAACGGTCTTGGGCATGTTTCCCCTGCTTCTCATTCAAGCGGAGGTAGGGAAGAGGAAGATCTGGGCATCGCTCGCGCTTTCGACCGTGGGTGGTTTGACCAGCTCGACTATCTTCATCCTGATTGTCGTCCCGATTTTTTATCTCTACGGCGACCGGATGCGCCATTGGATGCAAGCGAAGGCGGCGGAACTCAAGGCCGCCCGATCCCGCCTCT
>CAYGXD010000054.1:13268-20356 GCA_964353705.1 uncultured Eubacteriales bacterium
ATTTCTTTCAGGATAAGAAGATGGCTAAAACTATCCTTGACACGATCAAACAGAAAATCTCGGCCTTCCCCCGAAAAGACCTGATCCACCGGCCGACTCCGCTCCGCCGGCTCGACCGTCTGACCCAAGAGCTCGGAGGACCGGAGATCTGGATTAAGCGCGATGACCTGACCGGCCTGGCCTTCGGAGGAAACAAATCGCGCAAGCTCGAATTCATCATTCCCGACGCCCTGAGCAAGGGTGCCGATACGATCATCACCTGGGCCAGCGTTCAGTCCAACTGGTGCATGCAAACGGCGGCCGCCGCCCGGAGCGTCGGCCTGCATCCGATCCTCCTCCTGTTCAAGACCTCCGATCACGTAGTGGAATATGACGGCAACCTTCTCCTCGACTACATCCTGGGGGCCGACGTCCGTATCCGGGAGGCGGAAAAAGGGAAAATCGTTAGTGAAGAGTACGTACGGAAGGTCCTTGATGAGGTGACCGATGAGGTCATAAAGTCCGGACACAAACCTTATGTCGTCTCGGTGGGCGGGTCAATGCCGGGATGGTCGATGGATAAACCCCTGGGTGCCATCGCCTATGCCGAAGCGTTTTTCGAGATGTTAGACCAGGCCAAGTCGGCTGGCGCCGGCATCACCTACGTCATCCATGCCACCGGCTCCGGGGCGACTCAGGCGGGACTGATCGCGGGAGCAAAAGCAGCCCCTGCCAAAATCCAAATCCTCGGGATCTCGGTATCCGAAGGGAAAGGAGTCCTGGTCCCGATCGTTCAAAAAATCTGCCAAGAAACCGGCCAAGCCCTCGCCCTGGACCTTCAGATCACCCCATCCGACATCATCGTTCTGGACGAATATGTGAAAGAAGGCTACGGGATCATCAACAAGGAAACAGCCGAAGCGATTCGCCTTCTTTTCACCACCGAAGGCATCGTCCTCGACCCGGTCTACACCGGAAAGGCGATGGCGGCGTTGGTCGACTTGGTCAAAAAAGGATATTTTCGGAAGGACGACCGTGTTCTTTTCTTCCACACAGGGGGGACTCCGGCGCTGTTCCCGTACCGGGAGCCGCTGGTTAGGTTGCTCGGAGGTAAACTCTCAAGATGAAATACAAATGGCCTTCCTACCAGGATATCCTCAAAGCCAGGGAGATCATCCAGACCTACCTTCCCCGGACTCCGCTTTATAGCTACCCCCAGCTCAACGATTTTCTCGGCACCAAGGTTTATATAAAACACGAGAACCATCTGCCCACCGTTTCGTTCAAGGTCAGGGGCGGAATTAACCTCATGCACAACCTCAAGCCGGGAGAGAGGAAGAGGGGAGTGGTGACCGCATCCACGGGAAACCACGCTTTATCCATCGCCACCGCGGGACGGCTGTTCGATGTGCCCGTCTCCATCGTCATGCCCGAGAACGCCAACCCGGTCAAGGTCACGGCCATCCGAAGCCTCGGTCCGGAGATCATTTTTCACGGCCGTATCTTCGAGCAATCCAAAGACTACGCCAACGCCCTGGCCGCGGAAAGGGGCGCCCGCTTTATCCATCCGGCCAACGAACCTCATCTGATCGCCGGTGTCGCCTCCTATGCCGCCGAGATCATCGAAGACTGCCCGGAACTGAACACGATTATCGTTCCGGTGGGTGGAGGGAGTGGGGCCGCCGGCTGCTGCCTGGCCAAAGCCGAGCTCAAGCCCGCCGTCCAGGTGATCGGAGTCCAGGCGGAAAAGGCCCCGGCGGCCTATCTTTCCTGGAAGACAAAATCCCTCGTCACCGACAAAATGGAGACGGCCGCCGAGGGGCTTCAAACTCAGATGGGCTACGAACTCACCCAGGAAATTCTCCAGAAGCACCTGGCCGACTTCATCCTGGTCTCGGAAGAAGAGATGTCGGCGGCTATCCTGACCTATCTCCAGCTCGTCCGCAGCATCAGCGAAGAGGCCGGAGCCGCGCCGCTCGCGGCGGCGCTCAAGATCAAGGAGAGACTCAAAGGAAAGACGGTCGCTCTCATTCTATCCGGGAGCAATATCTCCATGGAACGGCTGAAGACGATCCTTTGCTCCCGGTAGTCCCAAACCCGAGCTTACTTCTCCGGTCCCTTCAAAAACTTCAGGAATTCGCTGTCGGTCGAGAGCAGGAGCCAGGTCTCGCTGTCCAGGCTGGTTCGGTACGTCTCCAGGGTTTTCAAGAACTGGTAAAACTCCGGGTCGACGCTGTAGGCCTGAGCGTATATCCGGGTGGCCTCGGCATCAGCCTTTCCCTTGATCTCCTGGGCTTTTCTGTAGGCTTCCGACTGGATCCTCTTCAGTTCTTTCTCTTTCTGGCCGCGGATCTCGGCGCTTTTCCCATCGCCTTCGGATCTGTACTTGGCGGCGATTCTCTTTCTTTCGGCGATCATCCGGTCGAATACTTTCTGCTGGACCTCATCGACATAATTGATCCTCCTAATCCGGACGTCCCGGAGCTCCACCCCGAACTGGGGCGTGATTTTCGAGGCCGCCTCCAGGATGATCTGGGCGACTTTCTCCCGGCCCACTTCGATCTTGGTGATCATCTCGGAAAGCTCGAGGATGGCGGATTCTTCCGTGAGCTCGAATTCGCGGTTGGTCGAACGGACGACCTCGATCAGGTCAAATTTGGCGATGGCGTTGCGCGTCTCTCCGTCGACGATGTCGTCTAATCGCGAGTGACCGCCCCGCTCATCCCTGACCCTCTGATAGAAGACGAGGGGGTCGCTGATGCGCCAGCGGGCATAGGTTTCCACCCAGATGTACTTTTTATCCTTGGTCGGTATCTGGTTGGGAAACCCTTCCCATTCCAGCCAGCGCTTTTCAAAATAGTTCGTCTTCTGGATGAAGGGGGCCTTGAAATGCAGTCCCGCAGTGTTCGTCGGCCCTCCGATCGGCTCCCCAAACTGGGTGATGATCACCTGGTTGGTCTCGGAGACGACGAAGACGGCGTCGACGAGGACGAGGAGGACGAGAAGGCCGACGGCGATAAGGACGATGGTCTTTGTCGAGGCGCTCATTTCTTCACCTCCTCACCAAGGTTGAGGAGGGGTAAGAAATTTTTCTGCTTCTCGTCGATGATGAACTTTTTCCTGATCTTGGGGAGGATATCGTTGAGGGTTTCTAAATAGAGGCGCCGGCGCGTGACCGCCGGGGCCTTGGCATATTCCTTGTATACGGACTCAAAGAGAGCCGCGTCCCCGCGCGACCTGTTCACCCTTTCCGTGGCATAACCCTCGGCGCCCCGGATCGCCTGCTCAGCTTCTCCGGACGCCTTGGGAATTTCCTGGTTATACTCGGACCAGGCTTCGTTGATTTTCCGTTCCTTTTCCTGGAGGGATTCGTTGACCTCGTTGAAGGACGGCTTGACGGGGTCGGGCGGGTTGACGTCCTGAAGGATGATCTGATTGACATCGATCCCGTTCTCATAGAGGTCGCAGAGGCTCTGCAGCTCGACCTTCGCTTCGTCGGCGATCCTGGCCCTTCCTACGGTTATGACCTCATCCACAGAGTGATCGCCGACGATCTTGCGCACCACCGCCTCGTTCATGCCGCGGAAGGTCTCCTCGACATTCCTCAACCTGAACAGGAATTTGAAGGCATCCTTGATTTTATATTGGACGATCCATTCCACGTCGACGACGTTGAGGTCACCGGTAAGCATGACCGATTCCTTGGTCGTCTCGGGCGTCACCTTGAACTCCGACCGGATGCCGGGGCGCGTAGTCCGGAACCCGAACTCCAGCTTGAGCTGCCGCTGGACCGGAACCCGGGTCAGCAGCTCGATTCCAAGGGGCAGCTTGAAATGAAGGCCGGGGTCTGATGTCCGGGCGAACTTGCCGAAACGCAGGATGACACCGATCTCCTCCGGACTGACTTGGTAGACTGAGCCGACGAGCAGGATGACGACAATAACCGCGACAATGATCCCCCGGATCACACTGGGCTTGATCTTGGGCAGCTTGATATCAAGCGGGTTGAACTCTTCTCTCACTCGAACCTCCTTTTAACAAAATCCGGGACATGATCCCGGGTCTGAGAAACCCGTTCATGCCCCGACAGTCTGAAGCGCTTTTCCCAGCCGGGAAACCGAGGTTTTATGGACGGGGACGTCCAGGCGGGCAACGGCTTCCATGGATTTGAGACCGCTCCCGGTGATGACCAGCACAACCTCGTCCTTGAGGGCCAATCTTTGCCGCCGCGAGAGCTTGATAAGGGCTGCCAGGACCGTCGCCGAGGCCGGGTCGGCGAATATCCCCTCCAATTCCGCCAGCTCACGCTGAGCCGTCAGGATTTCGGCATCTGTAACCGCCATCACCATTCCCTGATTCTCCCGGACGAGCTTCAGGGCCAAGTTTCCTCCGGGAGGGGCGGGGTTGGAGATAGAGTGGGCGATCGTCTCCGCTCGGCGAAACCTCGAGCATCGGTCCCTGCCCCCGGCATAGGCTTTGGCGATGGGCGAGCACCCCTTGGCCTGCACTCCGACAAACACGGGGACGGCGGCCGTAAGGCGCTCCTCCTTAAGGTCTCGAAACGCCCTCATCAACCCGATGAGATGTCCCCCGGAGCTCACGGGCACGAACAAATAACGGGGGACGCGGCCTCCGAACTGATGGAAAATCTCATACCCGGTGACCTTGTATCCCTCTATCCTCAGCGGATCGATTGAGTTCATGAAATAGATGCCTCTCTTCCGGCCGATCTCCAGGCTTCGGGCAAAGAGCTCTCCATAGTCTCCTCTGACTTTCAGCAAAATGGGACCGTAGACACCCGCAGCCCGGATCTTATCAGGCGGCATATCTTCTTTAAGGAGGACCACAGTTTTAAGGCCCGCCTTGGCGCCGTAGGCAGCCGTAGAGCCGGCCATATTGCCGGTCGATACCGTTCCGATCGTCCTGATTCCCAAAGCGACGGCCTTCTGGACGGCCACGGCCGTGCCTCGGTCCTTAAAGCTTTGGGTGGGATTTACGGTTTCGTTCTTGGCGTAGACCGGGGGGAGATGATGCTTCCTCCGGACTCGTTCGAGCGGCAGAAGAGGGGTATCCCCCTCACCCAGGGAAAGGGCCCCGTCGACATGAGCCAAAGGAATGAAGCTTTGGTATTTCTCCAGGGAAAGCCTTCGGTCAAGCGCAAATGTCCTTTTTCGTGGTGTGGAGGAGACGAGCATCGGTTCATGACAAAAGGGGCAAAAAATCTCAAAGACATCCAGGGGATATTTCCTAGTACAGAACAGGCACTCCAGACGGTCCATTGATATCACCGAGCTTAGATAGTGTATGGCATATCGGGCCCGGATGCAAAGGAAACGTTCTGAAGGTCGGTGTTTTCCATTTTTCTTCAGCCTGGCCAGGGGAGGAGGGGACTTTCCCCGGGAAGTTGTAAAATCATGGGGAGACAGGTAAAATCGGGCGGGTGAGCCCGGTCCAATGACCAAAGACGAAAAGCACATGCGCCAGGCGCTGGCCCAGGCCAGAAGAGCCGGCGACAGGGGAGAGGCCCCGGTCGGCGCGGTCGTCGTTTTCGGAGGCAAGGTCCTGGGACGGGGTTATAATCGGCCGGTCAAACAGTGCGATCCGACGGCCCACGCCGAGATCGTGGCCATCCGGAAGGCCGGGCGGTTGAGAGGCAATTACCGGTTGAACGACTGCGAGCTTTATGTCACTCTGGAGCCCTGTGCCATGTGCCTGGGCGCGGCCGTCCAGGCCCGGCTGAAGCGGGTGGTATTCGGAGCCTGGGACCTGAAGTCAGGCGCCGTGCGCTCGATCATGAAGTTCCCGTTGAGGAGGATGAACCACCGGCCGGAGCTCAGGGGCGGCCTCCTGGCGGAAGAATGCGGCCGGGTCCTGAAGGAGTTCTTTGTTTCTCAGCGTATGAGGCAGAGGAAGAGCCGGACGGTGCAGCGCGCCCGGGTTGCGAAGGCCGCTCCGTTTTTCCCCCGTCAGTGATCATATTCATTATTCGCGGAGAGGTGGCCGAGTGGTTGAAGGCGACGGTCTCGAAAACCGTTATCCTGAGTTATCGGGATCGTGGGTTCGAATCCCACCCTCTCCGCCATTCTGATCCCGGGAGTGGACGCGATCATCAAGAAGTCAAAGCCGGTTCCGCTCGTGCTGGCGGGGTTCGGCAACGTCGGGCGCGCTTTTCTCTCACTCCTTCAAGAAAAGGCCGAAACCCTCCGCTCCCGTTATGGTCTCGAACTGCGACTCCAGGCCGTCATGAAGTCTGACGGCGGCCTTTCCTTCCGCTCCGGATTCGGCAAAGATCAACTCCTGGACTTAACGACCGGCCCAATGGCCGCCCGGGCCGATTGGAAGCCCGGCCTCACGGTGAAGGCCGCCTTGGAGAGCGGTCGACCCGGTGTCTTTGTCGAGTGCACCGCATCGAACATCCAAACGGGAGAGCCTGGCCTGGGATATATCCGGACCGCCTTGAAAGCAGGCTGGCACATAGTCACTGCCAACAAAGGCCCTCTGGCGGTCGATTTCAAAGGTCTTCTCAATCTTGCGCGGGACAATCATCTTGGCCTGAAATTCAGCGCGGCCACGGCCGCCGCTCTGCCTACTCTGGACATCGGGCTCTATTCTTTGGCGGGAGCCGATGTCCTTTCCATCGAGGGCATCCTGAACGGAACCACGAATTATATCCTGACGAAAATGGGGGAAGGGATCTCCTACAAAGTTGCCCTGAAGGAAGCTCAGGATAAGGGAATCGCCGAACCCAACCCAGCGCTCGACGTCGAAGGCTGGGACACCGCCGTGAAGCTCCTGCTCATCGCCAACTGCGTGCTGGGGCTCAACTTCACCCTCCGGGATATCACAGTTGAGGGCATCACCCGGATCCGGCCGGAGCAATTGAGAAGGGCAAACAAAGAGGGAAGGACCCTCAAGCTCATAGGGAGGATAAACCGCGAGGGGGACCGCTGGAAAGCGGAAGTTTCCCCCGCGGTCATCGATCGCACTCATTCTCTTTTTGGAGTCGTCGGAACCAACAAGGGAATCACCTTCCTGACCGATACCATGGGATCCATCACTGTCACCGGCGGCAAGTCCGATCCCCGCGGCGCCGCCGCCGCCCTCCTCAA
>CAYGXD010000055.1:0-20330 GCA_964353705.1 uncultured Eubacteriales bacterium
GGAGGTTTGTTTTTCGGGGGGCAGACTATTATACTGGTGGATACGATCAATGATGGGCATTCCTTTCAACTCGTAGATTTATATTGTCGCGTCGATAAGAAAATCCGCCTGAAATAGGTCGGAGGAGGTTTAAAATGAAAAAAATATCGAGTTTTGTCATCGTGTTCCTTTTGCTCTCCGTTGTTTTCAGCGCTGGCGCGCAGAAGAAAGTGAGGGATTTTTCGGGGACTTATTGCCTCGAAGCCTTGAACGCCGATATGACCATTATCCAAACAGGAAGCAGCCCGACTTTTACACTGAAGGCGCAAGTGCTCATAAACGGGACCGGCACAGTATCCGGGGACACCTTGATGCTGACAGCCACCATTTTTGAATCGAGTACATTTCCTGCGTAAACAAGGGCGGATGCCCCGGAAGGATATTCCGCCTTTTTTATGTTTTCAGCGGGCGATTCCGCGCCTCTTCTCCTTAAGCTCCACACCCGGTCCGGCCGCGTATTGTTGGGATCCGCGCCATTGAGCGCTTGACTATGGCGGTCGCTTTCTCAAAAATAGGGGCATTCCGCTTCAGGTCGAAAGGACTGAGCATGAAGAAACCGATGAACCGAAGGGATTTTATGAGACAGACCGCCAAGGCGGCCGCCTTGGCCGGCCTCGGCGGATGCGGGCCGCTGCTCCAGGGCTGCGCCGCCAAGAAAACCTATGACCTCGTGATCACAAATGCCCTGGTCTATGACGGACAGGGCGGGCGTCCCTTCGAGGCAGATATCGGCCTTGCCGGAGATTCGATTCAAACGGTCGGGAAGCTCAAAGGCAGCCGCGGCAAACTGGTCATCGAAGCCAAAGGCCTGGCCGTATCTCCCGGCTTCATCGACGTCCACGACCATACGGATGTCGGCCTGATCATCAACCCCAAGGCGGAGAGCGTCATCCATCAGGGAATCACGACACTCGTGAGCGGAAACTGCGGCGGGTCCGTTTTCCCTATTTCCGATTCCATTTTCGAGGAGTTAAAGGAAAACGCGAAAACCGTTTACGGCCTCGACCTCACCTGGAAAGATATGGCCGGGTTCTTCGGCCGGCTCGAAGAAAAGGGAATAGCCCTTAACTATTCGACCCTCGTCGGGCAGGGATCCATACGAGGCGCGACGATGGGATTCAACGACCGGCCGCCTACTCCCGAAGAGCTCGAGAAGATGAAAGGTCTCGTCGAGGAGCACATGCGGGCCGGCGTTTTCGGGCTTTCCTCCGGCCTGATGTACACTCCCGGGTGCTTTGCCCGTCCCGCTGAGCTAACCGAGCTCTGCCGCGTCGTCGCCAAGTATAACGGGATGTACGCCACCCACATGCGGGATGAAGAAGAGGGAATCCTCGAATCCCTGGATGAATCCATCGGCACGGCCAAAGATTCCGGTGCGCGTCTGCAAATCGCCCATCTCAAGGTCAACGGGTACCGCAACTGGACTAAGGTCGACGCGGCGCTGGCCAAGATCGACCTGGCTAAGGAACAGGGAGTCGACATTTTCTGCGACCGCTATTCCTATATCGCCAGCTCCACAGGCTTGAGCAGCTACTTTCCTCTCTGGGCCCTGGAAGGGAAGACCGAGGATTTCCTCCGGCGGCTTCAGGATCCCGCCCTCGACGCGAAGCTGCGCGCTCATCTGGCGACGGTTGAGGACCGCCTGGGCTCCTGGGATAAGGTGCTTATATCGGAGGTTTTCCTGGAGAAAAACAAGCCTCTTCAGGGGAAGAATATTCTGGAAGCCGCGCGGGAAATGGGGAAACAGCCGTATGATTTCATCAGGGACCTCCTTATCGAGGAAAGGGCCATGGTCGGCAGGATCGCCTTCTTTGGAAGCGAAGATGTCCTGAAGAAGATCCTGGCCCACCCGCTCGTCGGAGTAGGCTGCGACGGCTCCGCCCTCGCCCCCTACGGAATTCTGAGCAGGGGTAAGCCTCATCCGAGGAGCTACGGCACTTTCCCCCGCGCGCTGGGAAAATACGTGCGGGAAGAGAAGATCGTGCCGTTCGAGGAGATGATCAAAAAGATGACGGCGATCCCGGCCTCCCGGTTCGGGTTCGAAAAAAGGGGACTGCTCCAGCCCGGATACTATGCCGACATGGTCGTTTTTAACCCGGACAAAATAGCCGACCGGGCGACTTGGGCCAATCCCCACCAATACCCCGTCGGGGTGGAATACGTGATCGTCAACGGCCAAGTGGTCATCGAGCATGGTGAACACACCGGCCGGCTTCCGGGGAAAATCCTCAGGAAAAACGTCTAGCTAGACCATCCGAATCCGGAGTGAATTCCCATGAGCCTATCGAGACGCGATTTCATCAGGGGGGCTTCATCGGCTGTCATGTCCGGTGCCATAGCCCCGCTTTTACCGAAAGGACCCATTCGCCTGAGTTTCCAACAAGGCGCAGGAAGACCCGCAGCCATGCCGACCTCTTTTTCTCTGGAGGGCTATGCCGCAAACTCCCGCAACTACTTTGAAAGCCTTGTCGATGCGGATGGGCTTCCGTATTTCAACGTGTTTTGGACAGACCCTGCCGAGGCCGCCCACGACTGGCCGGACTTCGGCGATGTGATGAGCCGGCAGTGGCAGGGTGCCGTGATGCTCCGGCGGATGGCCGGTCAGGAAGCGGCCACCGAAAAAATCTGGCGGCGTAAGATCTTAGCCTTAATCGACCCCTCCGATGGATTTCTACATCGCCCCGCGACTTCCTACAGCAAGGCGGCTGCCGATTGGGGAGACGCCTCCTTGACTCTCTATGCTCTCGTCACGGCCGCCGTCGACGGCGGCGAGGATAGCCTGCGGCGAGCCGCCGTGAAAATGGCCGAAGGGATGTTAGCCGGCCTGCGCTCAGGCCGCTTCCCTGGGGACGGGTTTGCGATCAAAAGTCTCATGGTCGCGGCGCGTTTGCTCCGGTGTGAGGCAGGATTGGAGGCGGCCCGCTTCCTTGTCGACCGCGTGTTCGTCCAAGGCCGCACCTTCACTCCGGACAATACTTTTGGCCCGTCGGGACATATGCACGGCAACCTGAGGTCGATGGTCGGGGCCGCCGACTATGCTTTGACAACCGAAGACCCGGTTCTCTACAGCCGGATGGACGCCCTCTATCGATACGTCAGGACGACCGGCACGAGGTTCGGTTTTCTGCCTGAAGTCATCGGACGCCAGGGCGATATCATCGCCTGCGAGACCTGCGCCCTGATGGATTTCGCCGGTATCGGCGTCACTCTCGCTAACCATGGACATCCTGAGTACTGGGGCGATATGGAGCGCCTGGCGCGGAACCATTATGTGGAGAGCCAGGTGCGGGACGCGTCCTGGCTGCGATCGGACAACACGCGCCCGGACACGGTGCAATTCACTTATCGCGACATCGGCGGACGCATCCTGGGCGCCTGGGCGGGATGGAGTTCGCCGAATCATATCCTGGCCGCCCGGGAAACTCTGAACGCGCACTGGGGCGGCCCGGAGCTCCGAAACAAGACGCGGGCTCTCCAGAACTGCTGCGGGGGCTCCGGTCTGCACGGGCTTTTTATATTATGGAAAAACGCCGCGCGTTTTGAGGCCGGAACCCTGTCCGTCAACCTGCATATTGATAAGAAATTGCCCCAAGCGGAGATTCGCTGCGAACAGCCGTACCGCGGCCTTCTGCGGATCGCCCTAAGCCGGGACAGCAGCGTGAGAGTCCGTATTCCGGAATTCACCAGCGCCGCCGAGATGGGAATCCGTGTAAACGGTGCGGATTTGCCGAGCGCCGCGCAGCCGTTCGGAAACTATCTGGAACTGGGGCCGCTTCACGCCGGGGACAAGATCGAAGTGGCTTATCCTCTGCCGGTGAGGACCGAAGAAATCGCGGTCGGCAACCCGGGGTTCAGGCAATGGCGGTATCGAGCCACCTGGAAGGGGGATACCGTGGTCCGGATGGAGCCTATAGATAACAACGCAGAAACGGGGTACTCCGATTTTGACAAGGCCAAAGTTGGGGTCTTCTATGGCCAAAGGGGCCCGGGCGAATTATACCAGCGCGAACAGATGCTTCAGGAGATTCAACCGGCCGAAGCGGAACTCCATCCAGACGACGGAGGATTAGATTTCTGGAAAATCAAGTAGTCCCGGCTCGCTGAAAGAATAAGGCCGGCAGATTCCATCCCAAATTCTTTCAGCTCGGCAGGGGAGCTGGAATAGCAGCGATTGAGCGATAGCGGCGTACTTCTCGGAAATGTCGATTCTTAAGGCAAGTTCTGGTCTTTTGGCGAAGACCGCTGTTGACGCCGATAAGCAATGGATTCGAGGACCTGCCTGAAGCGCGGGAGGTCTCGCAAGGACGCCAGCAAGGGATCGCGACGGAACCAGTCGCCGCGCTCATCGCCGTTGCGGACCGCCTGTTCGAGCCAATCCAGAGCTTTCTGGGACTCTCCGAGGACCGCAAAAACTTCCGTCGCCGTCAAGGTTGAAAGAACGGCCAAGGCGGCGTATTTCAAAGCTTCTTCGTCCATCCTCTTCAAGGCTTCGCTTTTCTTTCCTTCCAGGGCCAGGAGAAGCGCCCACGTCAAATCGATATCATAGCTTCGCCGGTCGCCTGAGGGGAGGCTCTCCAGGCTCAAACGCGCGCGAGAGAGATCATTCATGTCGAGGTAGACTCTTGCCTCTTTTTGAACGGCATAGATGTTCTTAGGGTCCTGCTCCAGGATTTTGTCATTTTCTTTGATCGCGGCGGCGTAGTCCCCCTCTGTGCGCAGGATATCGCCCAAGTTCATCCGCGCGGGAAAAAACAGCGGATCCTGTTCCAGAACCTCACGGACCAAAGTTTTAGCCGAGGCCGTATCGCCGTTCACCGCGAGCAAGTTGCCCAGCCAGTTTTTTGCGTCCATTTCGTGAGGATCGATAGCGAGCGCCCGTTTGAGTTCTTGGGACATGAGTTCCTTTCGGCCCTGATAAAAGTGGAGAACCGCGAGGCCTGAGTAGGCCCTGCCCACATTCGGGTCGTATTCGAGAGCGCGCCGGAACTCTCCTTCGGCCCGGTAAAGAAAGCCGGAGTCATTGGAGAAACCGCTGTCGATCTCCAGGACGAAAGTGAACCCGTACCATGCTCGAGCTTCGGCGAACTTGGGGTCGATATCCAAGGCCCGCTCGAGCATCGTCCTGGCCCGCGGGAGGTCGAATTGATGTTTGAGAAACATCATTCCTTTTTCGAAATACTCGTTGGCTTCGGGGACGGAGGAAGGTCGGCCGCCCGTGCTGACCGACGCCGGGACTTCATCCGTTTTTTGCGGACGGCTATGTTTCAGGAAAAAGGCCCATATCATGACCAGGGCCGCGATCAGTATGGCGCTCATTACGATGGCCTTTCGCCGTCCGCGGCGACCATGGGTCGCGGACGCCGGGGACCCGGCCATGTCGTCAGTCTCCAGGGTTTCAAGAGCCGCCCGGACCTCGCCCGCCCGCTGGAATCGTTTGCTGGTATCCTTTTCCAAGCATCTCAGGATGACCGACCGAAGCCCGATCGGGACACCAGACGGAAGCGGGGCAGGAGGATCGCGCAAGATGGCCGAGGTGAGCTCGAACCCCGTCCGCCCCTCGAACGGCAGTCGGCCTGCGGCCATCTCGTATAGCATCACGCCCGCGGCCCAGATATCGCTCCGGGCATCCGCTGCTTCCCCGCGAAGCACTTCGGGGGGCGCATAAGGCATCGTGCCCAGGAATGATCCGGCCTCGGTGATGGATCTCTGGGAATCCGCAGTCTCCCCCAAGGTTGTGTTGCCCAGCCGCTTCGCCAAACCAAAGTCCAGGATCTTCACTTGGCCCTCCGGCGTGATCATCACATTGGCTGTCTTGAGATCGCGGTGAATGATCCCTTGCCCGTGGGCATACTCCAGCGCTCCGGCGATTTGAAGTCCATATCGTACGACCTGGCTCGCCGGCAGCGATTCAGAATGCGTGATTTCGCTTAGCGGCCGTCCCGGAACGTACTCCATGGCGATAAAAGGCACGCCGTCTTCTTCTCCGATTTCATAAATGGTGCATATATGAGGGTGGTTGAGGGCGGAAGCCATCTGGGCCTCGCGGAGGAAACGCGTCGGATGGTCCGGCTCTCCGAGCAAGTCCGGCGATAAGAATTTCACGGCGATCGTCCGCTTGAGCTTGACGTCCGTGGCTTTATGGACCACGCCCATGCCGCCGCGGCCCAGCTCTTTGATCACGCGGTATTTCCCCACGACCATGCGTCCTCGGGCGAGATCCGTGATCGATTGCTGAATCGTCTGCGTGACCGACAGAGGCGGAGCGGGCGCCGGGAGTCGCGAACCGCATCCCCCGCAGGACGAGCTATCGACGGGGTTGTCAGTGCGGCAGCGGGGGCATTCCATTTCCGATTAGTTTTATGAATTATATAAGAGTTGGCAACAAAAGAATACCAGCAAAACAATAGAGAAACAATGCCTCGAGCTTGAACCCCCTAAAGACGGGTTGGATTGAGGGGCGTTCGCCTTTAGATCTGTTCGATCTGGCTCGAAATGACGCGGCGGAAGGCCTCGACGACCTCTGGATCGAACTGGCGGCCGGTCTGGTCGACAATTTCCTGGACGGCCTCCCACGGCGGTTTGCCCTTTCGGTAGGGCCGGTCCGTTGTGATCGCATCGAAGGCATCGGCGACGGCGACGATCCGGGCGCCCAGGGGGATCTCCTTCAGGGCCTCGCCGGACGAGTCCGCAGCCCTCTCGAAATAGCGGTGGTGGGCGACGACGATCGGGACAACTTCCTGAAGGACCTCACCGACTTTCGCCAGGATAACTCCCCCGCGCTCCGAGTGACTGTCGACAAGGTCTTTCTCCTGGGGCGTCAGCGAAGCCGCCTTTTGGATGACTTCGCTGCTGATATCTATCTTGCCGATATCGTGGAGGAGCCCGGCGACGCGGACATTCTCGACCATATGGCGGGGGAGTTCCATGGCGATGGCGACGTCCTTGGCGTACTCGGAGACGCGGATGGAATGACCCTTCGTGTACCCGTCCTTGCTCTCGATGTACTTCGAAAGGATCTCCAGGATCCCGACGTAGGCTTTCTCCAGCTCCTCCGTCCGCCGCTCCTTTTGCTCGTAGAGGCTTCCCACGGCGTACGAGGTAAGGAGGAGGAATCCGCCCCAGGACGACAGGAGAAAGATCCCCCGGAACTCCTGATCCGGGGGGAAGAAATGATTGCGGAACATGATGACGCAGATGATGATGGCCAGGATGGAGAGAAAGGCCGAGAGAACCCCGAGTCTTTTTCCCAGAAAGTAGGAAGCGACGACGACCGGAAGGAAATAGAAGTTCAGGAGGAGGGTCTTGTCCTCCATGAAGAGCGTGCCCAGAATGGCGGCGGCCAGGATGATCAGGACCAGGACACGTTCGAAATGCCGCACTAGAAAGAGCTTGATCTTTTCCATTTTCTCTCCTTCCCGGAGGAGGTGCGAATTGCCGGCCCTCATCATGCGCCGGGCGGACCTTTGATTCAATCCTCCGCCGGGAGGATGTCGGGGGTGATTTTCGCGCTCACGAGGTCACCCCGGACGATGGCTCCGGAATCCGCCCGGCCGAATCCGATGGACAATGTATCGGCCGGTCTTAATCTTGATTGTCGACCGTCTTGACATGGATTCTGGGCCGGAATAACATCTTCGGCGAGATCGGCGCCTGATTTCGAGCTAAGAGGCCATCATGCTAAGTCGGATGAAAAAATTCTTCGCTCCACCCGTGTTCAAGGGGGATGAAGACAGGACGCGCCGGGCCCGCCTGCTCAACGCCGTCCTTCTCCTGGATGCCGCCGGCATGGGGCTGATGCTGACTGTGGACATCATCAGCGGCGATATTCCCCTCTTCATTTTAGGGCTGGAGTTTGCCGCCATCGCGGCCTTGCTCTGGCTCCGCTTCCCGATGTATCAGGGCCGGATAACTCAAGCCAGCTACGGCCCGCTTCTGCTTTTCCTGATCCTGACCACAGGGGCGGTTTATTTTATGGGGACAACCCGCGACCCGACATTGGGGGCATACATTCTCCTTGTCGTTACGGCGGGACTCCTGCTCGACCGCCGGGCGATTTTTGTAGCTACGGCGGCCTGCATCCTGGCAGTATCCATTATGATGATCGCCGAAATTGCCGGCCGCCTGCCGGCACCAAACCTGACGGTCACACTTTCGCAGTGGGGGACGATCACCACCCTCTTGGTCGTTTCCGCTTATCTGACGCTCTGGTCCCGGGAGAGTATCGAGCGGTCCCTCGACCTCGCCCGGAAAGAGCTGGCCGTGCGCAGAAAAGCAGAGGGAGCGCTCCGGGAGAGCGAGGAAAAATACAGGAAGCTGGTTGACTACACCCTCGTTGGCAAGTACATCCACCAGGATAGGATCTTCATGTTCTGTAACGGGAGGTTTGCCGAGATCTTCGGTTACGAAGGTCCCGGGGAGATCATCGGTAGGAACTTTCAGGATTTCGTCGCCCCGGCGAGCGGGGAAAAGGTGGCTCAAGAGATAGATTATCGGGAATCGGGAGAAAAGGAATTCAGCCATTATGAGTTCCAAGGCGTCAGGAAGGACGGGTCCCTTATCCACGTTGAAGTCCTGGGGAGCAGGATCGACTACCAGGGAAAGCCGGCCATCCAGGGGTCGATCCTCGATGTGACCGAGAGGCGAAAGGCCGAAGACCGCCTCCAGGCGTCCCTCCGGGAAAAGGAAATCCTTCTCCAAGAGATCCACCACCGGGTCAAAAATAACATGCAGGTTATCTCCAGTCTGCTCAGCCTGCAGTCGAAACATCTCTCCGACCCCGCCGCCGTCGAGATGTTCAGGGAGTGTCAGCACCGGATTCGAACCATGGCCCTCGTTCATGAGAGTCTCTACAAGTCCTCGGATCTTTCCAAGATCGAATTCGGCTCCTATCTCAGAAGCCTGGCCAGCCATCTCCTCCACTTCAACGAGGTGGACTCCCGCCGGATCAGGCTGGAGACAGCGCTCGAGGAGGTCTATCTTGACCTTCAAACGGCGATCCCAACCGGACTCATTGCCAATGAATTGCTTTCCAACGCCATGAAACATGCCTTTCCGGGGAAGCGGAGCGGGACGATAGAACTCGGGTTCCGGCCGCTTCCGGAGGGGAGCTATGTGCTCAGCGTGAAGGATAACGGAGTCGGTTTTCCCGAAGGCATTGACATCCGGAAGACGGAATCCCTGGGCCTTCAGATCGTCTCCAGCCTTATCGACCAGGTCGACGGCCGGTTTGAAATTCTCCGGGAGAACGGGACTGAGTTTAGGATCATCTTCCAGACGCCGCACTACCCGCGCCGGACCTCCGGCCAAGAGATGTGATCTAAATCCCGGTCAATCGAGCCGGATGCAGCCGTCGGATTAAAGGGAGTCAAGGAGACTCGACGGCTTCAGCGGTAATATCGCGTCCTGAGGGTGTCGGCAAGCGCTTGGGCGTCGACGAAGGCCCTCAGGCCGAGCGCATTGGAATGCGCATCCAAGTAGGAGCGGGCCAGGGCTTTGTCTTTTTGGTATAGTTCGAGGGCCGTTTTTTCGACTGCCGCCTGCACGGCGAATTCCTTGTCCTCGAAGTCCTTCCAGAATCCCGCCACGTAATCTATGGCCCTCGTTCCGCCGCTTTCGGATTTTCCCTTGTCCGCGTAATACCGGTCGACGAGGTTCTCCAGGGAGTTGAACACCCAAAACGCGCTATCGCGATTGTACGCGTCCGACAGGACAGTGAATGGTTTCGGGAAGCCCAGGACGCCCAGATAGTAGGGGATATAGACACTGGAGCAAGGGGTGCCCACGGAAAGCCAAAGTACGCCGCCGATCTCCGGTGGGAGCCAGCCCCTGAGATGGGCGACGCTGGTGGCGTCGGTCGCCATCCGGCAAATCGTCCGTTCCGAGGTATGGTGAGGTGATCCTTTTTCGTATCCATTGGAGAGGTCGTACTCGGTGCCCTCGTAATGGTCGCGGAGAAGGGCCATGATGTCCCGTGGAGACAGTTTTTTGTCCGGGACGACAGTCAGGGGATTTTCCGCTTCCCGAAACTCTCGACCTGAGAGAAGCCGATTTCCTCGCCATTCCCTTCGGGTGTTATAGGGTGAGCGTGCATCATCGGTCGTGCCGTATGCCCTTTGGAAATTGAAAGGTCCCTGCGCCGGGTCATACCATCCTTTGTGTTTGGCGTAATCGATGAGGTTAGGGCAGGCCAGGAACAGGGAGGAATCCTTGAGATCGACTTCTCCTATCCGGAATCTGTTCGCCAGAACCACAAAGGCGTCATCCGGGACTCTTTGGGCGACCCAGAGACCGCCGATCGTGACTTCCATCCACCAGCCCTCGCTGGGGTCGGCTATGCAGACAATATCGCCGTCCAGGCCGTTATGGCTCCGATAGCCGTATTTTTCGATCAGGCCGCCCATGGTAAGAACGGCCTCTTTGGCGGTCCGGGACCGTTGGAGCGCCAGCCGCAAGAATTCCTCGAGGTCGATCCCTCTTTCGTTCTGGAAAAGCTCCTTCCGGCAGGATCCCGTATCGTCGGCGATGGCCACCTGGAGTTCGTTGATCCCGTTGCATTCCGCGGCCGGCCAGATGAAGGCGAGGGTTTCGGCAACCTGGGGGATGACCTGCCCGTCTCGAAGTTTCAGAGTCTCTCCCGGCGGGTGCTTTTCGCATGGATTCCAGCGGAGGGGCATGAGGTATTCCCCCCAGTCTTCGTTGTGGCCGAGGAGTACGGACCCGTCGGCGGTCGCGTTTTTCCCGACGATGACGGTCGTGCATTTGTCCTGCGTTCCCGTGGGAGCCGTTCCATTTGTCTGGACGTTCCCGGAATAGAGGATGACGGCGAGGAAGGCGGCGAGGGCGAGGCGAAGAATCGTTTTTATTTTTCCCATGGTTTCTCCTCTCGGGCTGGCCAATTATACCAAAGTCATCCCCGCTCGGGCCAATCCTGAGGGGTGTTTCTGCCGGACCAGGGAGAGCGGGCACCTTATCCTTGACTAGGCCGGCTGTCCGAAGGTATGATTTTTCCAGAGTGTGCGGCAGAGATCTCAAACTTGAGGGAAAAAGATATGGCCCGAAATCAAGGAAAGAATTCAAACCCGGTCGACGATATCTATAAGAAGCTGGCCAAACACCTTGACGATATGCCGGGAGGGTTCCCCTCGACTGAAAGCGGGGTTGAGCTACGCATTCTCCGCCGTCTTTTTACACCAGAGGAGGCCGAATTGTGGCTGGCGTTGACGCTTCTCCCGGAGGAACCGGCTCATGTGGCCAAAAGGATCCGCCTCCCGGAGGAAGAGACGGCGCGGCGCCTCGAAGAAATGGCAAAGAAGGGGCTGATCTACCGGATCCAGCCGAAGGACGGACCTCCCCGCTATCTGGCCTGGCAGTTTGCGATCGGCATCTGGGAATTCCACGTCAACTCCCTTGACCGGGGCCTCGTCGAGGACATGGCGGAGTACATCCCGCGGTTGTTGAACATCGAAACCTGGAAAAAAGCCCCTCAGTTGCGTACCATTCCCGTCGGTCAGAGCATCCCGGTCGAACACAAGGTCATGTCCTATGAAAGCGCCGAGTCGCTGGTCAAATCGCATCGGAGAATCCTGGTGGCGCCTTGCATCTGCCGTCGCGAAAAAAAGCTGGCCGGAGAAGGCTGTGACAAACTGGAAGAAGCCTGCCTGGTTTTTGGTTCGGGGACCGACTACTATCTGAGAAACGGGCTCGGAAGGATGATCGACCAGGAGGAGGCGCTCCGCATCCTCGAAGAGGCAGACAGGCAAGGGTTGGTCCTGCAGCCGAGCAATTCTCAAAAGATCGGCAACATCTGCTGTTGCTGCGGCTGCTGCTGCGGGGTCCTGCGTACGATGAAAAAATACCCGGAGCCCGCCAAAATAATTTCCTCTCCGTTCCGGGTATCTGGGCGCGCCGATTCGTGCGACGGCTGCGGGATCTGTCTGGACCGCTGCCAGATGGAGGCGCTGCGGCTCGACGATGGCAAGGTGGTGGCCGATTTTAGCCGCTGCATCGGCTGCGGACTCTGCGTCTCCACCTGTCCGACGGGATCATTGAGCTTGGTCCGCAAGCCAGCCTCCGAGCAGCCCGACGTGCCGGAGACGACAATGAAAAACTATCTGAGGATGGCCCGGGCCAGAGGGAAGCTGAAGCCGACCCGTCTCCTCAGGATGTGGATGAGATCAAGGCTCTAGGCTTCGCTCTATTTGACCTATTCTGTGGCTCCATGCTATAAGCGTGGAGCATACCGATGAAGCGGCGCGAATTCGTCAAGTCCGTCGGCCTTGCCTCTTTGGCCCTCCCCCTCGGCCGATGCAGCCCGTCCGCACAAAAAGCCGTCCGCCCGCCCAACATCGTTTTCATCATGGCAGATGACCACGCCGCGCAGGCTATCGGCTGCTACGGGAGCCGCCTTAACCAAACCCCCCACATCGACCGGCTCGCCCGGGAGGGCGTCCGCTTCGACAACTGCTTTTGTACCAATGGCATCTGCGCTCCAAGCCGGGCCGCAATCCTCACCGGAAAGTACGGCCACGTCAACGGAGTCCGTGATAACTCCATGGCCTTCGACGGGATGCAGGAGATCTTCCCCAAAGTCCTTCAGACAGCGGGCTATGAAACCAACCTCCTCGGCAAATGGCACCTCAGGAGCGACCCGACCGGTTTCGATTATTGGAATATCCTGCCCGGCCAAGGCGAATACTACAACCCCGAGCTGATCGAGTTCGGGCGGTTGGAACGGCGCTCCGGCTACGTCACGGATATCCTGACCGACCTGGCCGTGGATTTCTTGGAGGCGCGCAAAGACTCGCCACGGCCTTTCCTGCTGATGCTCCACCACAAGGCTCCCCACCGGAACTGGCAGCCGGCCGAACGGCATATGGCCCTCTATGATAAGGTCCAATTTCCCGAGCCGCCGACCCTGTTCGATAAATATACGACGCGCTCCCGGGCCGCGACGGAACAGGAGATGACCATCCGGGACGACATGACGCTCGAATCCGACCTCAAGCTCGGGCCGGCTCCGGACGGGCTGAACGATGCCCAGAAAAAGGCTTGGGAGGCCGCTTTCGGCCCGAAGCGCGAGGCCTTCCAGAAAGCCGGGCTCTCGGGAAATGCGCTTGTCCGCTGGAAGTATCAACGCTACCTTCAGGACTATCTCGGTTGTGTCGCTGCTGTTGACGAAAGCGTGGGCCGGGTTATCGACGCTCTTGACAGATACGGCCTCGCGGTGAACACTCTTGTCGTCTACACCTCGGACCAGGGGTTTTTCCTCGGCGAGCACGGCTGGTTCGACAAGCGCTTCATGTATGAGGAGGCGCTCCGGATGCCGCTCGTCATGCGCCTGCCCGGGACCATCCCCACCGGCTCGGTGAACAAGGATATGGTCACGAACCTGGATTTCGGCCCGACGTTCCTCGACTGCGGCGGGCTACAAACGCCGGCAAGTATGCAGGGGAAGTCATTTCTTCCGCTTCTCCTTGGCCGGAGGGTGTCCGGGTGGCCCAAGGCCATCTATTACCATTACTACGAATACCCGGCCGTCCACATGGTCAAACGCCACTACGGCGTCCGTACGGGACGCTACAAGCTCATCCACTTCTACTATGATATAGACGCCTGGGAGCTCTACGACCTTGAGAAAGACCCCCGGGAACTCCTCAATGTTTACGATGATCCGGCTTATGCCGGGGTACGTCGTGATCTCGAGGAAGTTCTCGCCCGTCTCCAGATACAGTACGGCGATTCCGAGGAGCTCGCCCGCCGTTTCGTCGAGTCCGACCTCAAAAAGTAACGGTTTTCTCCAAATCTCACCGCAGGCGGCTTCAAAAACCCCAGCTCAAGGCTTATTTCCGCGGGCATATTCCCGCAGGGCGTGCAGGTTGGCCTCGGGAGTGCCCCGGGGGATTTCGCAGCCCGCCTCGACGACAAGGCGCGGGCCGGCCAAGCGGTAACACTCGGCAAGGGCGGTCGTGATGGATTCCGGCGTCCCGTCGCGCACATCCCGGACAGGGTCAAGGTTGGCCCCGAGCAGCGGCTTGGCTCCCATCTCGCGCCGGGCTTCCTCCATCGGGACAGGGTAATCCAGGTCTGTTAGCTCACATCCCAGTCGGGCCATCCCGCCGAGAATCTTCCTGGTGTTTCCGCAAATGTGCAGGCGGACGCGCGTGCCCATAGCATGCAGGCCGTCGACAAGCCTTTTCTCGTAAGGCCAGACGAACGATTCATACAGGCGCGGGCCGACCAGCGAAGCCGCCGCGTCGCCCACTCCGATATAGTCCACGCCCGCCTCCACCTGAGCCTTGGCGAAGGCCAGGGCCATTTCCACGGCGAAGTCGAACAGGTCGCGAACGAACCCGGGATCGTCGAAGAAGTCCGTCATCAGCCGGTTGATGCCCCGCAGATCGGCGGCTTCGGCGCAGGGCCCCTCGACCCAGCCTTCGATGAGCTTTTCGCCGCCGACTTGCCTTCTGAAAGCTTCAGCCGCCTTCACCCGGTCGTGCATCCGTCCTCCCCCCAGAGGGTCCGGCACTTTGAGCCTATTCAACGCTGTTTTGTCGGCCAGCAGGGAGTGGATCTCGTCAGGAGCAGGGGGCTGGTCTTCGAAGAACTGGATTGGGGTGCCGCAGTCGGCCGCCTCGCGGGCGGGATCGGAGATGCAGGAGACGTGGTCAAAGTCGAACTTTTCCGCGGTCCGGAGCTGCGCTTCGACCAGCGTCTTGTGATCCCGGACGTACCGGCCGTACGGTGCCCCGATCTGATCGGCGGCGAACATCATCGTGATGGGCATCAGCGGCAGACAGTCCGCCGGCTGCCCGCTGAACATCGCCGAAATGCGTTCCGCGCCGTTCATCTAGAAATCATATCCGCTATAGTTTGGAAACTCCAGTTTCCTTGCCCACGGGGATGTCCTACCCGCAACCTCGACCGCCGGCCGAACGGCTCGACCCGTTTGATTCCTCCGGACGGAATTATATATCAAATTAGGGACTGAATATGGAAAAAAGGAGAAAATGGCGGAGCGCCCGTCCTTTCAGCGCCGCTTTTATAGACTCTGCTCCTGAGGCAAAACGAGCGGCCTAATCCTTTTGAGTTCCGACTGCATTTGCTGCTTTTTCTCTTGGATGTCGTAATGATTTTGCAGGTTGATCCAGAACTCGGGGGAGTTGCCAAAGAACCTGGCGAAGCGCAGCGCCGTATCCACAGAAATACTTCTTTTCCCCCGGATAATCTCACTGATCCGGGTCTGGTCGATCTTGGTCTCCTTGGAGAGACGATAAGCTGTAATTCCCATCGGCTTGAGGAACTCCTCTAAGAGTATCTCCCCGGGATTAATGTTGCCCATTTTACGCATGGCGCTCTCCTTATTAAGAATGGTAGTCCGTGATTTCTGCGTGATAAGCATTTCCGTCCTTCCATTCAAAGCAGATTCGCCATTGATCATTGATGGAAATGCTGTGTTGCCCTTTCCGGCAGCCTGATAAGGCATGAAGCCGGTTTCCGGGCGGGACCTGCAGATCAGTCAGGTTGATCGCTGCGTGGAGCATCAACAACTTGCGCTTGGCGGATCTTTGAATTTCAGGAGGAAACCGTTTGGAATAGACTCCGTTCCAAATTCTTTCTGTCTCTTTATCCCTGAACGATACTATCACATGACAATAGTATTATACTGCAAGAGTATTGTCAAGGCCTTAGCGATCTTGCTTTTGCGCCAATTTCCGCTTTGATCATTCCCTGATCTTGCCGGTCTTGCCGTAGCCCTTTTCATTACAGGCCGTTGTGAACGCCACGTATTCCTCTTCAGGAAGACGAAGCGTGCTGCTCTTATGTCTCATAACGCCCTCATCATATTAATAAGGAACATTATATTTAATCTGAATTAATGCCCATGTTAAGCATCATTAGACGGTTATTGGGATTACTTTCCGGCCTTCATGACCCGGATCGGCAGGACGATGGTCGGGATCCCCCGGAACTGGAGGATCCTCTGGATGCTGAAGGCCGTCTGGTTGTGGAGGAACCGGGTGAACACATTCTCTTCCTCGAAGACGAGCTTGCCGACGAAGAAGACGGCCTTGTTGTACTTCCGCTGGATCTCCTCGCAGCGCTCTTCGACGATCGCGAGAGTATCGATCTCGATGGAATGGATGGATTCGGCGTAGAATCCGAAATTGTTGGACAGGCGGACGTACTTCTTGAGTTCCCCGGCGATGTGGCCCTCCAGGTTCTTGACTTCTTCGGCCCCCTTGAAATTCTTCCAATCGACCACCCCGATGGAGAAGAAGACGAAATTCTTGAAGTAGTTCGGAAAGATCCGGTGGATATTGAGGAAGGAGTGGATGCCCAGCCCGCCGAAATTCCGCACGAAGAGAACGGCCGTGGGCGCCGAATCGTCCCGGGCCGGGGCCTCGTGTTTCCCCGTCATCTGCTGAACCTGGGTCATGACGGCGTCGAGGCGCTTCATCATGCCTTGCACCCGGCTGTAATGCCTCCGGACGAGGATGCAGACGGCGATGAAAGAGAGGGTGATGAGCAGCGTGACCCAGCCGCCCTGCTTGAACTTGATGGCGACCGTAACGGTCAGGATCGAAAGGGACATCAGCAAGCCCAGGAGATTGACCGTCAGCTTCTTGCCGCGGTGCGGCGCCCGCGTCTTCAGCCAATGCAGGCACATGCCGAGCTGGGAGAGAGAAAAGGTGATGAACACGTTGATGCTGTACATGATGATGAGGACCTGGACCGAACCCCGGGTGAAGAAGAGGATCAGGATGGAGGCGATCCCCATGAAGAGGATGCCGTTCTGGACGACGAGGCGCTCGGAGAGATGCATGAACCGGTTGGGCACCCACGAGTCGATGGCCATATTGCCCAGGACCCGGGGGCCGTCGATGAAGCCTGTCTGGGCGGCCACGAAGAGGATCGCGCCTTCGGATACCAGGATGATCCCCAGGAGCCAGACTCCCAGCGGGAATCCGCCGATCTTCCACCCCCCGATGAGGTTTTGGATGAGGGATGCGTTCAGGGTCTTTCCGGCGACGTGCTGGACGTTGGTCAACAGATAGCAGATCAGCAGCCCTCCCGCCGTAAAGGCCAGCGAAGCCGCCATGTAGATCATCGTCCTCCTGCCCGTCTTGACTTGCGGAGGCCTCAGGATCTGGAGCCCGTTGCTGACGGCCTCAATCCCGGTGTACGTCCCCGCCCCCATGCTGTACCCCCGCAGGAGGATGAAGGCCATGGCTCCGAATCCGAGCTGCCGAATGCCCTGTTGCGTCTCCCGGATGGTATCGGCAAATAACGTCGGCGTCGCCGATACATGGGAGAAGATCCCGTAGAGGATGATCGCCGCATGAGAGATAAAGAACAGGACGAAGATGGGCGTCAGCGTCGCGACCGATTCTTTGACACCCCGCAAATTCAGGAGGATCAGGGCCGTCGTGATGAGCAGGATGAAGGTCAGCTTATACGAAAAGTAGGCCGGCGGCAGGAAGCTCAATATGGCCTCGACACCGCTCGAGATCGAGATGCTGATCGTCAGCATGTAATCGACGACCAACGCACAGCCCGAGACGAGGCCGAAGACAGGACCAAGCAGCTTGGTGGCTACGACGTATCCGCCGCCTCCCGTCGGGAAAAGCTCGATGATCTGGGAATAGCTGGCCGAGATGGTAATAACCGTGAGCGCCGTCATGATGGCTAGGTAGAGGGCCAGGTGTCGATGGTCGCCGAGCGACAGGAAGGCCTCAGGCGGGCCGTAGTTCGCTGAGCTCAGTCCGTCCGCGCCCAGGCCCACCCAGGCAAAGAAGGCGATAAGCGATAGCTTGTGGAAGATCCGCGGGTCGCGGACGTTCTTCTCCTCGCCGAGGAGGATTTTTTCGACTTTTTCCCAGGGCTTCACGGCTATCTATCCGCTCCCGTCCGAACCTCCGGACGATTCATGATTTGACTATATTATGAAAGCCGGTCCCGGTTCAAGTCAGAGCCGGAATCGGCTCTTAGAAGTCAAATGCGCCTCCCTGGCGCAATCAAATTGATTAGAAGCCGGCCCTGCTCGAAAGAACTCTCAGCCGGCTCGTTCAGCCTGGGGTCAAAAGAGAGTCCGCGAATCCCAAGAGACGAAGAGCTTGACAAAGGAAATGCCTATTTTTATAATTAGGAATCATTCCGGATTAGAAGTCATGGAATCACAGGAAATCAAGAGACGGATCATCAAGGGGATGAAAGAGAAGGGTCTCAAGCTGACGCGCCAGCGGCTGCAGATCATCGATATCCTTGCCCGCGAGAAAAGCCACCCCAGTTCGTTCGCTATCCTGGCTGAAGCGCGCAAGAAAGAACCCTCGATCAGCCTGTCGACAGTCTATTAAACCCTGGATATCATGAAAAGGGCGGGATTGATCAGGGAGCTGGAGTTCAATTTTAATGAAAAGTAAAGCGAGAAGATACCAATGAGCAAAGATAAGAAAACACTGACCGGAAATTTCGGTGCGCCGGTCGACGACGATCAGAATTCCCTGATCGCGGGACTGCAGCTGGAGACTAAAGAAGTCGCCCGTTTGGACGGCATGTCCGCAGAAGCCCGGGCCAAGGAGACCGCGCAGTGAAGAATCGAGACATAGCCTTTTCGGCACGGAAACCCGGGTCGAGGACCAGCGGGGGACCCGGGTTCCGTCCTTTTTCCCGCCGGGGCCGGACTCTGAAAAACGGACCCGCTGATCGATCCCGGTTGCCTTTGGCGGGTCTACCCTTCTATAATTCGGGCGTGATTATTCGTGTGTTCCATGGAAAGGAGATCCCCATGAGACGTCCGCTTTTGCGCTTATACTTTATCTTGGGATTAATCTGCATCGTTCCTGCCTTTGCTTCACCCAATGAGGCCCGCGCCCGCTGGGAGATGAGGAACCAGATCCGGCGCGACAAGTTTGACCTCGTCCTCCCCCAGGTGATGAGAGAGAACGGCATCGACATGTGGATCACCGTCCAGAAGGAAGGCAACTTCGACCCCCTTTACCTCGATTTAGGTCAGGGCTATGTCTCCTCCATAGGTTTCATCATTTTTGCAGATGTGGGCAAGGAGCGGATCGAACGGGCCGTCCTCGGGGTCGATGGCTACGAGATCGAAAACTGCGGCGCTTACGACTTCTTTGGTCCCGCCTCCGACCTCAAGAAGTTCGTCGCCGAGCGGGGACCCAAACGAATCGGCGTGAACATGTCCGACCGCCTGGGCCGGGCCGATGGGCTTTCACGGGCGGGCTATGACTATCTTGTCAAAGAGATTGGCTCGTCCTATGACACCCGTCTCGTCTCGGCCGATAAGCTCGTTTCCGATTTCCTTTATCACCGGGTGGCTTCCGAGATCGCGGTCTTCGCGGAAGCGGGGAGGATATCCAGGGAGCTGGCCGAACGGGCTCTCTCCAACGAGGTCATCGTTCCCGGGAAAACCATGCTCGAGGATGTCGCCTGGTGGCTCCAGGACCAGCTCGAAGCGCGGCGGCTCGAACCTTCCTTCGGCCTTCCCAGCATCTACATCACCGGGCCGGAGGGGATCGAAGCCACCTCCAACACGCGGATCATCCAGCAGGGAGACCTGCTGATGATCGACTGGGGAGTGGGGTTGATGGGCTTCTACACGGACATGAAGCGCATCGCCTATGTTCTCAAGGACGGCGAGACTCAGGCTCCTCCAGGCATTCAAAACGCCTTCGACCGGGCCGTGGCTGTACGCGATGTGGTCCGCGGCGCCATCAAACCGGGCCGGAGCGGCACCGAAACTGTAGCGGCGATCAACACGGCGCTCGAGGCGGCCGGGTTCGCGGTCATGAAGGAATTCAATAAGCCGACCGCGACCGGGAAGACCGAAGTCATCACGGGCTGCCATTCCGTGGGGGACTGGGGTCACGGCATCGGCCCCTCGGCCGCTTTCTTCCAGACAGGTCAGCTGGCTTTTGAAATATATCCCACCACGCTCCTGGCCGTCGAGTTTTTCGCCTACACGGCCGCGCCGGAATGGGGCGGGAAGAAGGTCCGCATTCCGCTCGAGGATGACGCCATCGTCACCGCTAGGGGCATAGAGTGGCTCTACCCGGTGAACGATCACATCCTCTTGATCCGGTAGGAAAGTCCCGGCCGCCGGGCGCCGGAAGGAGAGCCATGGCCCGGGCGATATAAGTTCTCTTCTGGGCCGATATTCAAAATCCGTTCAGCGGGAAGCAACTTTTTTTCTCAGACGGCTGTTCCATAATTGGGAAGGCCCAAAACGATATTCTTCATAAAATGCTAAAAAAACAGCAGGCCCTCTTGACAAG
>CAYGXD010000056.1:0-2022 GCA_964353705.1 uncultured Eubacteriales bacterium
GAGGAGCTCAAGGAGCACACACCGAAAAAGCCGGCACGCCCGCCGTTCCCGATCAGGGTGAAGAAATCGGTTCTATTTAGACTCGGCTTTTTGGCCGGCGCTATCTTTCTAGTTTTCCCTTTTGTAAAAAATCTCAGCGTTCCCCGGCGTGTCATCATCCCAGACCACATGAGGCTTACCGGAGGAATCTACGGCAAGGGAAGGACTTTCGGATATTCCCGAACTCCAGGTCAGCCTTTGGCTGGTTGACCAGGTGGCTCCAGCGTCCGTGCTCCTTATATAATATAGCTCCCAGTTCCCGGGGGTCTGGTCATACCAGACCACGTGGAGATGGCTGGAAGAACCAGCGGCAATGACTGGAACATCCGAGGTGTCCGCAGTCCAGGTGAGCCTTTGGCTTTTCGCCCAGGAATCCCCCCCATCCGTGCTTTTCTTGTAGTAAATCTCTGCGTTTCCGGGTGTGAAATCGTGCCAGACCACATGGGGATCACCGGAGGGATCAAGGACGATCGACGGATACTGGGACCAGCCCGAGGTCCAGGTGAGCCGTTGGCTCGTCGCCCAGTTCGTCCCCGCATCCGCGCTCTTCCTGTAATAAAGCTCTGCGTTTCCCGGCGTTCTATCCTCCCAGACCACATGGGGGTTGCCGGAGGGATCAACGGCCACGTCCGGAAACGCGGTAGTGTCCGCAGTCCAGGTAAGCCTTTTTGCGGTTGTCCAGGAAGCTCCTCCATCCGTGCTCTTCTTATAAAAAATCTCATTGTTCCCTGGCGTCTCATCGTACCAGACCACATGGAGATTGCCGGAGGGACCTGCCGCGACGGCAGGAGCATAAGAATTTCCCGAGGTCCAGGTGAGCCGTTTGCTTGTTGTCCAGGAAGCTCCTCCATCCGTGCTCTTCTTGTAATAGATCTCCGCGTTCCCCGGCGTTAAATCCACCCAGACCACATGGAGGTTGCCGGAGGAATCAACGGCCATGTCCGGGACCGCGGAGGTGCCCGAATTCGAGGTCAGCCTTCGGCTTTTTGCCCAGGAGGCGCCCCCGTCCGTGCTTTTCTTGTAATAGATCTCCCAATTTCCGGGAGTAAAATCGTACCAAATAACATGGAGAAAGTCGGACGAATCAACGACGATAGCCGGAGCGTACGAATAGCTGGAAGTCCAGGTCAGCCTTTTGGCCGGTGTCCAGTCGGCCTGGGCGGCCTGAGCAAAAAGAAACAATCCTACCGCCAAAATCATCAGCCCCATCCTTTTCATATCAAGCTCCTTTATAGAATGGATTTATCAGGAGGCGATAGCCTTAAAAAAGTCCCCCTCGCTCTCATTATGATCTTGTCCCGCTCTCTTTACAAAACCATACGCCTCAAGGGAACGCAAAGTCAAGGGACATTAGGCTCTCTTCCCTGCCATTATGTTTGAGGCGGGTGTTATATGCCTTCCCATGTCTAAAGATAATATAGAATTTGTGGCGTCGCTTTTCCTCCTGAGTCGCTGGGAACTCGGGCCATTCCCTGAAGAAAGGCTGGCATAAATACAAAAGGAGAGACAATCTCAACAAATGCCTCCCGGCACCAACCCATTTTCTCAGAGCGGAACTGTTGAAAGAAAGTGCGGTTTCTTATAGATTCAGAGGCGGAGAGGTGGCGTCATGCTTCAAAAGAGAATGGTCCTGGCGGTGGGCTTAGTCCTAGCGATGGCTGGCGCATCAGCGTTGGCCTTTCCTGACGAGATTGTCGAGCTGATGATCATGAATAAGCCTCTTCATTCCGGCCGCATCAGCCCGATGCTCTATTCGGGCTTTGTCGAGCTGCTGGACGATGTCGTCCCGGGGATGTGGGCCGAGATGCTCGGCGACAGGGGTTTCGAGGGCGTCCTCCCGACGGCCAACTGGGTCTATCATCTCGGCGCCCTTAACCTCTGCGACCGGGATTGGGACAAGGACGCGACCTGGACATACAGTCAAGAGAATCCCTGGAACGGCTCTCAGTCGGCCAAGCTCACGGCCTCTAAGAGCCGGCCGGC
>CAYGXD010000056.1:2122-20166 GCA_964353705.1 uncultured Eubacteriales bacterium
GATGTCGGCATCGAGGAGTTCATCCAATTCTGCCGGGCCGTGGGCAGCGATCCTCTCGTCTGCGTCAGCTTCGCCGACGGACCGAAGAGCGCCGGGGAGCTCGTCGAATACTGCAACGGATCCGCCGAAACGTCCTGGGGCAAGGTCAGGGCGCAGAACGGCCACCTCGAGCCCTACGGAGTCAAGTACTGGCAGATCGGGAACGAAGTGGACCACCCCGAAGTGCCTGCGGGAAGCGTAGATTTCTGCCGGGCGATCAAAGCAGCTTATCCCCAAGCCGTGATCCTCTCCTCATTTCCGAGCGGGCCGCTTTTCGAGAAGATCAGAGACTTCGTCGGCTACCTCGCCCCGCATTATTACACCGCCGACCTCGCCTGGGTGGAGTCCAATATCCGAAGCCTGCGGGATCTCATGCGCAACTCGCCCCAGCGGGACACGGTGAAACTGGCCGTGACCGAATGGAATATCAACGCTGGAAATTGGGGGCTCGGCCGGGGCAAGCTGTACACCTTGGATTGCGCGCTTTTCGAGGCCCAGTTTCTCAACATCCTCCACCGGAACTCCGATATCGTCGAAATCGCCTGCCGGTCCAACCTGGTCAATAGCTTCTGCGGAGGGACAATCCAGACCAACGCCGCCGGGCTCTTCCGAATCCCGAGCTTTTATGTCATGAAGTTGTTTGCGGAACACACTCAACCCGTGCCCCTGACGGTATCCGCGACGCCTCGGGGTCTGGACATCACCGCCTGCGTTTCCGGCGACCGGACGTCAGTATGTGTCTTTGCGGTTAACACCCGGAAAGAACCGGCCGAGCTCAGGCTCGACCTCGGCACGTTCGGGGCTAAACTGAAAATCACGGGCGGCGAGTTCGTCGGGGATACGCAAGACCGCCGTCAAATCGATGTCACCAACGGCTGGGATCATCCGGAGAGAGTGAAAACGATGGCGCTCAGATTTGAGGGAGATACCGTGATCCTGCCGGCCCTTTCGGTCGCGGCCATAGAGATCGGGGCCCGCCCGGTTCCTGTTAAATAGATATCGTGAGCGCCTCCTCGCCGGCGCCACCCGGCTACTTGCCCAAGACGCCCAGTGATTCGAGATGCGGCGTTTGGGGGAAAAAATCATAGCTGCCCAGTTTCCGGAGCCGATAGCCCTTTTCCCCGAGCAGGCCCAAATCGCGGGCGAAAGCGGCTGGATTACAAGAAACATAGACGATGTTCGGGATGCCCAGCTCGATGATCTGTTTCAGCCCCTGGGGGCTGATGCCGGCCCGCGGCGGATCCAGGACGAGAAGGTCAAAAGCCGCGAACGATTCCTCCTTGAGAACACTTTCCACATGCCCTTCAAGGAAGCGGCAGTTACGGATGTCGTTGAGGGCGGCGTTTTCTTTGGCCGCGGCGATGTTCGGGGATTCCGAATCGATCCCCACGACCTCCTCCGTTTCTCCGGAGACTGAGAGCTCGATCGAGCCGGAGCCACAGTAGAGGCCGAGCACCTTTCGTGCACCCAGAGCCCGAACCTCGGCGGCGATCCGTCCGTAAAGAACCTCCGCTCCCCGGGGATTGGGTTGAAAGAACGTCTCTGGATGGATCCTGAAACGCCTCTCTCCCAAACGCTCTTCGATGAAGGGGGCTCCGGCAATATGCACTTTGCCGGCATAATCGACCAGGTCGGAAACACGTTCATTCTCGACCCACCAGAAACTCCTGACCTGAGGAACGCGTTCCCCGAGCTCCCGGACCGTGTCATTCAGGTCAATCTTTTTCCCTTTCCGGGTCACCAGGACGGCTAGAATCTCGTTGGTGTTCTTTCCTTCCCTGAGGACGAGATTCCTAAAGTATCCTGATCTGGCCATCGGGTCGTAAGCGTCGAGTCCGCTCCCTCCGGCGAAATCGAGCAAAATCGGAAATATCTTTTCAACCGTTTCGCTGAAGATGGGGCACGTGTGAAGCGCCACCGTATTTTTCTTGTATCTTTCAAAAGGCGTCGCCCTTTCGCGGAGGCCGAGGAAAACACGGCCGTCTTCGCCCCCGAAGGCGTATTCCATCTTGCCCCGATAATAGTATTCGCCGGGAGACGGAGAGATGGGTTCGCGCTGGACATCATCCAGGGCAAGTCGTCCGATCTTCTGCAGTGTCCGCAGCAGATAGTTCTCCTTGACCTCCAGCTGCTTGGCGTAGGCCAGATTCTGGAAGGCACAGCCGCCGCACGCCCCGAAGTGGGGGCACCTGGGTTCGACCCGGAAAGGGGAGCGGGCTTCGAACTCGACGATCCTCCCGTAGCGCAGGCGCTTCTTCGCTTTGGAGACGACGACCCGAACCCGGTCCCCGGGCACGGCCCCGGGAACAAATGTCACCACCTCGCCGATCTTGCCGACCCCCCAGTCGTGGGGCAGGGCGATATCGGTGATGGAGACGACATGGCCGCCGTCCCGGAAATCATCCAGCAGCTTTTTCACCCGGGCCGTCGGAAACCCGACGACATTCTCGTAGTCGCCTTCGAGCTTGGCGACGAACGCATCTCCGACTTCCTGGACGGCGTAACTCCCCGCTTTATCGAGGTACTCGCTTTTGTCGAGGTACTCTCTGATCTCCGCCTCCCCGAGTGTCTTGAAGGTCACATAGCTGATCTCGTAGCCGGTGAGGAGCGTTTCCTGATCCTTCTTATACAGGGCCACCGCCGTGATGACGCGGTGCCTCTGGCCGGAGAGCCGGTGGAGCATTCCAATCGCTTGCTCGCGGTCCTTCGGCTTGCCCAGGACTTCATCCCTGAGGTTGACGACCGTATCGGCCGCTATGACCAGCGAGGAGGGGTTTTTCCCGGCGACCTCTCTCGCTTTGGCCTCCGCCGCCCGCAGCGCAAATCGAAGGGGGTCTTTCTCCCGGAACTCATCCTCGTCGAGCCCGCTTGGAACGACCCGGAACTCCGGCACGATTTTTTGGAGCAATTCCCGGCGGCGGGGCGACTGGGAGGCCAGGACGATATCCATCCGGTCAAATCCGGGGTTTCTCGGCCCAAACTTTTAGCAGATACTCTTTGAGCTCCTCGAACCTGAAGGCCTGCTCTTCGACCAGATTCTCGGCCGCCTCCGATGTCATTTCCCAGGTCTGCCGGACGAAGGACGCCACCCGGGCGTAATAGAGAGGCGTGACGACCTCGATGATCTTGAACCGGTTGCGAGTCCAGGCATGGAATGTGGCGGCCAGTTCGTAGAGGATCCGGACCCAGGTCGCCGTCGGAAGATGGAAGTCAGAAGCCCCAAGCTCGCTCGCCTTCTGGATATCGGCGAAGGAATCCGGGCTGAGAATCTCCTTCCAAAGAGGAGAGAACTGCTGGTATCCGACCTTGAATTTGTCGATCATCCCCTCCAGGTCGACGCTGACCGGCTCGGGCTCGATGGAATTCCTGTGGCCGAAAGTCTCCACCGGTTCGCTTCCGGTAACGTTCTTCCAGTAGCCCTCGAAACGCTCCATGAGCGCGAAGAGGACATAGAGGACCTGCCGGAACATAGGTCCCAGATGATGCGCCGGGTCTTTGGCGTCGTGGATCTTAACGCCGAGGTTGGATTGGCAGATCTTGAAATTCTGGGTGATGGCCGTGGTTGTCATCCAGATGTCGATGCCGTAGCGGGCCACGTCGGTCTCCCAGACGTCCTGCTCGGCGAAGAACTTTCCCACATCCTTGGAGAAGGCGAAGTCACCGCCGATCGGCTGGCGGATCCGCTTGCCGTACAGGGCGCGGGTCAAGTTGTAGACGATGTTGTTGGTGATTGTCCCGTCGTACTTGTGCCGTAGGTAAACGGGGGCGACGAACTGGAAGCCGCGGTTGATCACGGGGTCGAGGAGATATTGGATCCAGTCCGACGTGATGCTGCGCAGGTCGGCATCGACGACGGCACAGGCTCGGACCTGAAGCGTCCGGGCTGCCTCGAAGACTGACCGCAGCGCCGTTCCCTTTCCGGCCGGCCCCCGGTAGATCGAGACGATCTTTTCCTGCCAGGGCTTGATCTGGAATTCCTTGGCCGTCTCCCGGGTGTCGTCCGTCGAGCCGCCGTCGGCGATAAAGACAACACTCCGGAAATCCCGGTAATGTCTATCCAGCCCATGGGTGACCATCTGGATGACATGGGCGATCGTCTTTTCGTTGTTGTAGCAGGGAATGCCTATCAAGATGTCGGCGTTCCGGATCTCCTCGATCCGCTTCGCGGTGTAGCGCCGCAGCGCTGTGATATAGGGCATCTTTAATCTTTTCCCCTTTCATTCTAGCTCATCCGCGGTGCGGCGCTCAATATTTTCTTTGACAAAGCGAGAAAAAGTCTGGTATGGTAAAGACTCGAGCAAAGCAGAAGCCGGCTTAACAGCAAGTCTGTCTCAGACTGTCGCTGATCATCATTGGATAGCAAGAAAATGAAGGAACGGATTCTTGTCTTTACCGACCTCGATGGAACCCTCCTCGACCACCAAAGCTACTCTTTTGAGTCGGCCCGGGCGGTTCTTCTCCGGCTTCGGGAATCGGCCATCCCGGTGGTCATCTGCACCAGCAAGACCCGGGCCGAGGTCGAAGTCATCCGGTCCGCTCTCGGCAACACGGATCCCTTCGTCGTTGAAAATGGCGGCGCCGTCTTCATTCCCGAGGGATATTTCGCTGCCGCGTTTCCGGGGGCGAGAACTGATTCGGGCTATCTCGCGGTGGAGATGGGGACGCCTTACGCCGACATTCTGGCCGTTTTTGCCCGGATGAAAGACGGCTTTCCCGGCCGTCTGCGCGGCTTTTCGGACATGAGTGTCGAGGAGGTGGTCCGCCTCACCGGGCTCTCCCAAGAGGAAGCGGTCCGGGCCAAAAAAAGAGAATACGACGAGCCGTTCCAGCTGGATGATCCGGCGGCAAACCTGGAAGCCGTTAAAAAAATCGCTGCGTCCGCTGGGCTGAGCATCACCCGGGGACGCTTTTTTCATCTCACGGGGGAAAATAACAAAGGGAGGGCGGTCAACCTGTTGAAAGACATCTATGCCCGAATGGATGGGATTGCTCCCCGGACGATCGGCCTTGGGGACAGCCTCAACGACCTTCCTCTCCTCGAAAACGTCGATTTTCCCGTCCTTGTCCAAAAGCCGGGAGGACGGTATGAACCTTCCATCCGGCTGGACAACCTCCTTCTTGCGCCGGGGGAGGGGCCCGTCGGCTGGTCCGCAGCGGTCCGCGAGCTTTTGGACCGCCTTTCCGGCTGAAGAATTCCTATCAGGAGGTCGATATGGCGGACTTTTATCAGACCGGAGTCATCACCACTTTTCACCGGCTCAAGACCACCGACCTTGAACGCATCGAGCAGGAGCTTGTCCAATTCAGCCGTCACCGCCCCATCGCCCTCGTTCTTCCCATCACCCCGGCCGAACTGGGGTCACCGGCGATCCAGGGCATCATGAAGAACCTCCGGGAGATTCCTTACCTCAATGAAATCGTCATCACCCTTGGCCGAACCGCCGAAAAAGATCATTTCCTAGAGGCCAAAGAATTTTTCTCCTCGCTGCCCCAGAGACATCGCATCATCTGGGCGTCTGGTCCCTCTTTGGCCGGGCGTTATCAACTCCTGGCGGAGAACGACCTCCAGGTCGGAGGAGATGGGAAGGGACGGTCCGCCTGGATCGCCTACGGCTATGTCCTCTCTCGAGAAGAAAGCAAGGTCATTGCCCTTCACGACTGCGACATCGTCAATCACTCCCGGGAGCTTGTCGCGAGGCTCTGTTACCCGGTGGCCTCACCCACCATCGACTATGCCTTCTGCAAAGGATACTATGCCCGGGTAACCGACAGGATGCACGGCCGGGTGACGCGGCTGTTCGTGACTCCCCTCATCCGCAGCCTGGAAAAGATCCTGGGTTGTCTTCCCTTTCTCGTCTTCCTGGACAGCTTTCGTTATCCTCTGGCCGGGGAGTTTTCCATGCTGACCGAACTGGCCCGGATCAACCGGATCCCCAGCGACTGGGGGCTCGAGGTGGAGACCTTGGCCGAGGTCTATCGCAACTACTCGCCGCGGCGGATCTGTCAGGCCGAGCTCTGCGAAACCTATGAGCACAAGCACCAGGCTCTATCGGCCGAAGACCCCAAGACAGGGCTGATGAAAATGGCTGTTGATATCGCCAAGTCCGTCTTTCGCAACCTGGCTATCGAAGGAATCAGCCTCAGTTCGAGCGCGCTCGGCACGCTCCTCATCAATTACCAGCGCACGGCCAAGGACTCGATCAAGCGCTACCGGGACGACGCCGCCATCAACGGGCTCATATTCGACGCCCACCAGGAAACGATCGTCGTCGAAGCCTTCACCAAGGCCCTCCAAATCGCCGGGAAGGACTTCATGGAGGACCCGCTCTATTCTCCCCTCATTCCAAACTGGAACCGGGTGATCTCGGCGATCCCCGATTTCCTGGACCGGCTGCGCGACCAGGTCGAAGCTGAAAACCAAGCCTGATTTTTCTCCTTCCATCTCGATTTGACTTCTCATCCCGGGAAACTTATAGTAGGCGAAAATTATGCGACCGATCATGAGGTCCACTTCGATTTAGGACGGTGACCGATGTTCAAGGGACATCCCAAGGGGCTTTTCATCGCCTTCTTCGCCAATATGGGGGAGCGCTTCGGCTTCTACACCATGATCAGCATTTTTGTCTTGTTCATGCAGGCGAAGTACGGCACATCCGCGGCCACGGCGGGCTTCATGTATTCGATCTTCATGGTGGGAGTCTACACCTTTCCCCTGCTCGGCGGGTTCCTGGCCGACCGTTTCATCGGCTACGGCCGGACGATCAGCCTCGGCATCATCATCATGTTCATCGGCTACGTCATGCTCACCCTGCCGACGGCCATGAACACGGGGTTCGCTCTTGTCGTGGCCGCCCTGGCCGTCGTCTCCCTGGGAACGGGGCTCTTCAAGGGTAACCTCCAGGCCCTCGTCGGGAACCTCTACGATGACCCCAAGTACGCGGCCTTGCGCGACCGGGCATTCAACATTTTTTATATGGGCATCAATGTCGGGGCGATGTTCGCTCCCTCTGCTTCCGAGGCCGTATCGAACTGGATCCTCGGCAAAGCCGGCCTTTTCTACGACGCCCGCATCCCGGCCTTGGCCAACGATCTTCTGAAGGGGAAGCTGGCCGATGCAGCCGAGTATCTGTCGATCGCCCGAGCCCAGGACCCGAGCGTAACCCTGGAGGGACTGAAACAATTTTCCGAGGGCTATATCAATGTCTTGAGCAGGTCCTACCACTTCGGCTTCGGCGTCGCCTGCCTCAGCCTGATCGTCTCGATGACCATATTCTGGGCCTTTCGCCGGCACTATAAGGCGGCCGACCTGACCGAACGCCAAAAGGCCAGGTCAGAAGCTCTGAAGTCCCAGGTGATCGAGCTGACCCGCGAACAGACGCGCGAGCGGCTGATCGCCCTCGGGCTCATTTTCTTCGTCGTCATTTTCTTCTGGATGGCCTTCCACCAAAGCGCCGTCACCATGACCTATTTCGCCCGTGACTACACGGTTCCGAGCGTCGGCCGGGCCGCCAACCTGTGGTTCGACCTGACGGGACTGCTCCCCATCTATTTGGCCCTTGTCGGGCTGGTCTTTTTGCTGAAGAGGTCGTCCGGGCGGATGGCCCGCGCCCTCGGCGGGGTTTCATTCTTTGGCTTTGCGACCCTGGCCTACCTTCGCTACCAAGGCTACGGAGACGTCAACCCGTTCATGCCCCAGCGGTTCCAGCACTTCAATCCCTTTTTCATCGTCGCCTTGACGCCCCTTGTCGTCGGTCTCTTCGGCTGGCTGAACCGGAGGGGCCGGGAGCCTTCCGCACCTCGGAAGATCGGTTTCGGGATGATAATCACGGCCGCCGCCTACTCCATACTGGTGGCGGGCTCGCTCGGGCTTCCCAGCCCGCGCGCCCTCGGCGGCCTCGTTGCGCCGGCCGGATCCCAGGTCTCCGTCTACTGGCTCATCTCGACCTACTTTTTAGTAACGATTGCTGAGCTTTTCCTCAGCCCGATCGGCATTTCCTTCGTCTCCCGCGTCGCTCCGCCCAAATACAAAGGTCTGATGCAGGGAGGCTGGTTCGCCGCGACGGCCCTCGGCAACAATCTGGTCGGGGTCGTGGCCTGGTTCTGGATGAGAGTGCCGCTCTGGGCGGTATGGACAATCCTGGTCGTCTGCTGCATCCTCTCGGCCGGGTTCATGTTCCTGATCATGAAACGTCTGGAGCGGGCGGCGCGGGTCTAGGAATGCCGCCCGCCCGCCTGCGCCGATATTTAACGACAACGGGAATGAAACGAACTAAAAGAGGAGGACATTGTCCATGAAAAAAAACAGCCGGATGTTTCTTCTGGCCGTGTTGGCCATCGGATTCGGTCAAGTCGTTGTTTCGGCCGAACAGCCGGCCAAGCGGCCGGTGAAGATCGATGATTTTGCCCGCCTCAGGTCGGTCGGCGATCCCCAGCTTTCTCCCGACGGCAAGTGGGTCGCGTACACGGTCGGCACGATTGATCTGGAAAAGGACAAGCGCGACACCGATCTCTGGATGGTCGGTTGGGAAGGGGGAGACGAAATCCGGCTGACCTCAAGCCCGGAGGGCGAGAGCCGGCCGCGCTGGAGTCCCGACAACCGCTATATCGCGTTCCTGGCCTCCCGGGGAGACGAGGACCAGAAAAAGAAGGGTTCCCAGGTTTGGCTCCTCGACCGCCGCGGCGGCGAGGCTCAATGCCTGACCGACATTAAGGGCGGGATCTCCGACTATTCCTGGTCACCCGACGGCAGGCGGCTTGTCCTCGTCGTCAGCGATCCGGACCCGGACGATGAGCCGGAAAAGAAGGAGGGCTGGAAGCGGAAGACCAAGCCTCCGCTCCTTATCGACCGGTATCATTTTAAGGAGGATCGCGAAGGGTACCTCGGCAACCGTCATGAACACCTCTGGCTTTTTAACCTGGAATCTCGCAAAGGGGAAGCCCTGACCTCCGGTCCCTATGACGAGCGGTCGCCCGTCTGGTCTCCGGACGGCCAGCGAATCGCCTTCGTCAGCAACCGCGCTCCCGATCCCGACCGTTCGGGCGACACCAATATCTATATCATCGAAGCCAGGGCCGGTGCGGAAATCCGGCCGGTGACGACCTTCGACGGGCCGGACGGCGGCCGCCCGGCCTGGAGTCTCGATGGGCAGTGGATCGCCTACCTTCAGGGTGATGAGCCCCGGTTCTATGCGTATCATTTGAATAAACTCGCCGTCATACCGGCGGCCGGGGGAGCGGCCCGCGTGTTGACCCCCAGTCTCGACCGGGCGGTGGAGGGCCAGGCTTGGTCTGCCGACAGCCAATCGCTCCTCTTTCTCGTAGAGGACGACCGGGCGGGCTACGTTGGCCGGGTTGCGGCAACAGGCGGGAATGTCGAAAAGATCACCGGCGGACGCCGGGTAGTCTCTTCGCTGAGCCTGGGAAGCAATGGAAAGGCGGTCCTCCTCCAGGCGACGGCCGCCGAACTCCCCGAAGTCTACGCTCTCGAAAACGGGGCGTTCCGCCGGCTCAGCCGCCAGAACGACGCCTGGTTATCCGAAGTCGAGCTCGCCACGACCGAGGATTTCACTTCCAAGAGCAAGGACGGGACGATTGTCAACAGCCTCCTGGTCAAGCCGGCCGGTTTCAAGGCCGGGCAGAAATACCCGCTTCTTCTGCTCATCCACGGCGGGCCGAACGGCCAGGACGAGCACTCGTTCAGCTTCGACCAGGAGTTTTTCGCGGCGCAGGGATACATCGTGCTGGCTGTGAACTACCGGGGAAGCTCGGGGAGGGGATCAGCCTTCCAGAAGGCGATCTATGCCGATTGGTGCAATAAGGAGGTCAGCGACCTCATCGGCGCCGTAAACGAGGCCATTCGTCTAGGTATCGCCGATCCCGAAAGGCTGGGCCTTGGCGGCTGGAGCTATGGCGGCATCTTGACGGATGCCACCATCGCCGTCGATCAGCGCTTCAAGGCGGGGGTGAGCGGGGCGGGGTCTTCGCTCCAGCTCACGATGTACGGCACCGACCAGTACATTCTTCAGTATGAAAAAGAGCTGGGGCTCCCGTGGAAGAGTCTGGAACCATGGATCAAGGTTTCCTCGGCATTCCTCCACGCCGACCGAATCAAGACGCCGACCCTCTTCATGTGCGGGGAGAAGGATTTTAACGTCCCGATCGCCGGGAGCGAACAGATGTATCAGGCGCTTAAGAGCCGGGGCATCGACACGCAGCTCATAGTCTACCCGGGCCAGTTCCACGGGATCACGATGCCGAGCTACGCGCGCGACCGGCTGGAACGGCGTTTGGCCTGGTATGATAAATATCTAAAACCGGCCGGTTCTCGTTAACGCCGGGCTTTCTTGCTCTTGCTGGAAGCGGATTTCTCCTGGAGTCTTCTATCAGCTTGCGTGCAGAGGCCCAAAAGCATGTTCAGTTCCCATTCCGTCAGCCCGGACCGGCCGATCAGCTTTTTGAGGTGCCGGGCGATCTCTGCCGGGAGATCCTTATCTCCGGCCCGGCTATATCCCAGAGACCTGAGTGTTTTGGGGATACGCCGGAAGAGACTCTGGACCTCCCGGTTCGCTGCAAGAGGCGGCGCCTTCTCCCGGGCCCCGATTCGGCTCAGTTCGTAGGCCACGATCATCACGCTTTGGGCCAGGTTCAGCGACGGAAAGGCGGGATTGGAGGGGATCGTCAGAACAAGGCCGCACTCATCGAGTTCCCGGTTGGTCAGGCCGCAGTGTTCATTCCCGAAGAGGACGGCCACTTGATTCGAGGAGGCGGCCTCGACGATTCGCGGGGCCGCCTGCCGGACGTCCATGATCATCCCGCGCCGGCTGCCCAGGCGCCGGGTCGTCCCGGCGATCAGGGACTTGCCGGCGATCGCCGGCCGCAATGTCCGGTAGACCTTGGCTCGTTCCAGCACGTCTTTGGCCTGGCAGGCCATCGCCCTGGCTTCATCAGTCAGGTAGGGGACAGGGGCGACCAGTTCCAGCCTGCGAAAGCCCATGTTCTTGACCGCCCGGGCCGCCGCGCCGATGTTGCCGGGCTCGGTCGGCCCGACGAGGACAAACGAGATATTGTCTTTCGCGGAAGACCCCACGGAGCCGCCCTCCTTATTTGATTAATAAAAGGGCCGTCTGATGGCCGTCGATGAACCGGCATCCCTCAGAGGTGAACATCGCGTCTTCTTCATAGCCGATCCGGACGTCTTGATTATCCCATTCCGGGATACTGGTCGTGGCGCTGAATTCAATGGAATGGGCGGTATTCAGGTAGAGCGGATATTCCCCCCGGATCCGGGTGTTTTCGGGTGCGTCTTCGGGAGCGCGGGCGTCCATCGGAGGCCCGGCGGCATGGCCGTAGGTGCCGATCGGATGGGTGTAGATAAGAGGACGCAAACCCTCCGCTTCCCCTTTTTTCATCGCCAGATCGACGACTTCGTTGCCGTTTCGCCCTTCCTTGAACTCGCTCATGAATATCTCGGCCAGCCGGTTGGCCCGGGCCAGGGCGTTCCTCAGCCCCGGCGGGGCGTCTGTTTCACCCGTCTTCAGGACATAGGCCGACCACTGCATATCCGTATGGAGCCCGAGATACTTGAGGCCGATGTCGCAGTGCAGAAGGTCACCCCTCCGGATGACGTCCTTGTCAGGGTATTTGGCGGCTTCCGTTTTGCTTCTCTGGATCGAGATGTCGGGGTGGAACCAGGGATCGAGCCCCAGATCTCTCACCCGCTGCCGGAACCACCATTCAACGTCAGCGGTGGTGGTGACATCGGGCGTGATCACCGCATTGGAGAAGAACTCCCGGATGAGGTCGTGAGTGATGCCGCAAATATGACGGTAGACGCTCAACTCCTGGGGGCTCCGCGTTTCCAGCCAGGCGACGCAAAGCCGGTCGGCCGGGACCAGCCTCTTCGAGTATTCGGGACCGAGAGCGGCCGTCAGCTTCTCTTTCAGGCCGGCGGACAGGTCGTCACCATAGTACCAGACAGGCGAGGTGTTGATCCCGATCTTTTTCGGGTTGAGTTTCTTGATCGTCTCGGCCAGGCTTTCAAATTGCTTCTTATTCTTCTTATCCAGCCAAGTCCGCTTGTACCAGTCTCCGATATCGGAGCTTCCGCCCGAGAGCCTCTCGACGCCGAGCTCTTTTCCCCTGTCGTGGAACATCAGGATGGATGTCCGGACAACATAGAGTGTCGTCGCCGGCATGAGCGTGAAATAGACGGGCCCGGGGTCGGACTCGTTGACGATGACGAGCCAGAGGTCGATCCCCTCCCTTCGCATCAGGCCCGGCAGGATGTTGTCCAGCCGCCATTTGAGCCAGTCGTCCATGATCCGGGCCCGCTCCCGCTCGGGCAGGATGTTGCGGCTGTCGGCCGGGACGGCCTCCTGAAGACCGGAAGCCGCCGACTCACCGAGACCCATGGCCAGCATCAAAAGCGCGAAAAACTTGATCGACCGGGAAAGAGCACCAATCCGCATGGGGTCCACCTCCTTGAGGAATCGAGTCCGGATAGCCGGGAACTCCGGGAATTATAAAGAAGATCGGCCGCCGGGACAAGTGACAATGTTCCTGTCGCCGCTTCGTTCGGGATAGTTGCACAAAGCCGGTGCAATTTGATACAAAATGATTCAGAGCTCCGATGATCGAGTAAAGAATGCGCCCTTTTAAAAGAGGTATCGCCGAAGTCCGGTGCCTGGCGACGACGCTGCGCTCTGCGTCATCAAGAGAGCCGAAGAGACAACTGCCGGGAGCTCGTGAGTGAGGCGATCCATCCTCTATTCGCCCCTAGTTTCTCTGGCCTTGGTTCTCCTGGCAGCGGGATCTTCCCGGCCGGAGGGAGCCTGCACGGCTTTCGTCATGCGCGGCGGGGGATCTATCCTTCTCGCCAAGAACCTCGATTGGCCGGTTGGGGAAGGCCTCCTCTGCGTCAACAAAAGAGACGTTATCAAGGAAGCATTCGGCGGCGGGCTCACTGTCCCTCTGCGCTGGACCTCCAAATATGGAAGCGTGACTTTCAACCAGTTCGGGCGGGAATTCCCTCTCGGCGGGATCAATGAAAAGGGTCTGGCCATCGAGGAGCTGAGCGTCCGAGCGGACTACCCTCCGCTCGACGTCCGGCCGGGCCTCAACGAGTTCCAATGGATCCAGTATCATCTCGATACCTGCAGGACGGTCAAGGAGGTGTTGAAGCGCGCTGCCGAAGTGCGGATCTCCAGGCTGCTTCTGGGTCTTCATTATTTGGTCGCCGACCGCAAAGGGAATGTGGGAGTCGTCGAGTTCAGCAAAGGGAGAATGGTCTCCTATTCCGGAGACAGCCTGCCCGTCGCCGTCTTGAGCAACGACACCTACGAGCAATCGGTTCGGTACCTCAAGCTTCATCAGGGGTTCGGCGGCGAGAGAACTGTCTCGGCCGGACCTGAATCGGGGGAGCGGTTTGTCCGGGCCGCCGCAACCTTGAAGGAATACCAGTCGCTGGGTCAGCGGCCGCTCCTGGACCATGCCTTTGTCATCCTCAAGTCCGTTGCCCAAGAAGATACGCAGTGGAGCATCGTCTACAATATTCCGCGACGCCTGGTTTTCTTCAAAACAAGGGAGCACCGGCGGTATAAGATCATCCCCCTAGAGGGTCTGGATTTTTCCTGCCGCAGTAATGCCCTGGTCTTATCCGTGACCACCGAGTCGGCAGGGAACCTGATCGGATCCCTGGTTCCTTATGACCTGCAGGAAAACAGCCGGCTCCTGGTTTCCGTCTTCCGGGCACTTCGAGAGGGAGGAGATCTGGATGGAGCTTTTCCGGACGCCCTTGTTCAGGAGATGGCCGTTTATCCGGAAAGCTGCCGCTGCCGCAAGTAAACCCCAAAGATGCCGCGTCCGCGGTTCTCTGACTTGGGATAAAATCGGGCGCGCCGGGAATCCGGCCCAGTGGTGCGTCTCACAGGCAACTTGGCCTCGCGACAATCACCAGATGACGCACCACCGTGGGGGAGTTTGAGGGGGACGGCGTCGTTCCCCTCAGCGGGTCAGCGGAGCAAAGCGAAGCGCCGAGGGGGGAGCTTTACTCCACCCTGGAAGTGTCCCGTTAATGCAGAGGACTTTGGAAAGGGATTTACGAGACGGGACACTAGCGGCGGGTGCGGCGCCCTAGAACATAAAAGCTGCGGTCGCCGAAAACGAAATCGACGACCGAATAGCCCCGGCTGAAATAGCGGGTCAGGACGCGCCGCAAGCCTGTCTGCCAGGCTGCGATCAGATCGAGCTTTTTCTTTTCACGCCAGGCCCTCAGGCTCGACGGAACCTCGACCAGAATGTCTTTATCGCGGAGTTCCAGTCGCGGGTTGACGGGCGGGGAAGCGGGGTCTTCCGTCTTCTTTTCTAAAGCCCTGGCCAGGTCCGGCCGTCCGCCTCTGTCCAAATAACCTCGCCGCATCCGCTCGAGTCTTTTCTCCCGGATCGGCCACTCCATGAGCAGCCGGTCCGTAGGGATCTTCGGTCCGAGGTTGAGTGCCGACCCCAGCCCATAGAAATTGGGGAGATATGTCCGGCAGATGCCGCCGAGAGCATGGAAATTCAGGTTGGCGTTCTTAGCCTGGAGCGGGTCAAATGTCCAGGTGATGCGGCTGTATCCCTGCTTGATCGCCCAATCCCGCTGGGCCCATTTCAGGGCTTTCCCGATCCCGCACCCCTGAAACTGCGGAAGGACGGCCAGGTGATGCGAGTGCTGAACGAGTCTCCCGTTAAAAATGGCGGGGAAGGAATACACAAATCCGGCCAGCTCTTTTTGAACGAAAGCTCCCAGGAGGATTCCCCCCATCCGGGCGGAAATGCGGTACTGATGGGCGGGGGTGAGGTCTCTTTCCGAATGGCCCCAAACCAGGACCTGGATATCCGGGAGCCGGCGACAGTCTTCGATGCGGGTCATTTCCCGGATCAAGACGGATGGACGCATTTCGATTGACGGGGCTTTCATCGTCGGCCTCTCCTCACGAAGTCCACCATATTAACTCATCCATCGCCCGGCTTCAAGACCAGCCGTTTGACCAGCATCGTCCCATAGGAACCGCGCGGGAGGACGAACGAAACCGTCCATTTCATCCTGCCGGGATGGAGTTCGTCGATACCTGCGCCGTGGATTTGGAGGTCTTCAGGGATGATCAAGGCCTTCCTTTGAAAGGACCGGAAGTAGACCTTGCGGAGCGCTTTGGTCCGAAATGCGCCGAGATTCAGCCCTCTCTCTTTCAAAATATCTCCGAAGAGGGAGCGGCTCAGTTCGTCGGAGAAACTCATTTTGGGGGCGGCCGTAGGGATTTCGACGGAACCAAGGGAACTTAAGGTTTCAGGACTTAGTTCCCTCCAGAACAGATATCCTCCCTCCCGGCCGGGGACCTCATCCGGGCTTTCAATCTTCAACTTGATCAGCCGCCCAAGGAGATCGTTCCAAAGATGGGATTGATAAGCGGCATAGCGCATCGACACCTCTTCTTCCGGAATCTGGTGGAGGGCCCGGGCGGCATCGTTGGGATGGCGGCTCAGAAAACCGAAGATGCCCGTTTCCAGAGGCCCGCTCGCCAGAGTCAGGAGAAGTGGCCAGTCTTTCCAGTTCTTGAAAAGGGCGGATCTTCTCTCCCGTTCGGAACGGCTGTCATCGGGGCCGGCGCTCGTCAGAAAAACCTGGAGGGCGCCGTTCCAGTGCCGTTTGAGGACCTTCTCGGCAAAGAAACCGCGCTCCGGGTCGTAGCTCCGGAAGCGCTGGTCGTCGAAGAAATTGGGGAAACCGGATAATCGAATTTCTTCGAGGTTCGTTTCGAGGGATCTGACCCCGGTGAGATCCCGGATCGTCACCCGGAAAGCATTCCTTTGGATCAAGTCGGGACCCATGGGCCGGTCCATGAAACCCCGGGATTCCAGGCTGAAGTCCTTTGCTTTGGCGCTGAAATCCCGGGTATCCTGAATCGCGATGAATTGAGAGGTCAGCCCGTGTTTATCCTTCTTCCCGCCGTAAGAAAACCGGCTGGGAGGCAATCCTAGAGAGCGGGATAGATGATGGATCAGGTCGAGTGTGTTCCAGTGGCTTTTCCGGAGGAGATAAACCCGAAATTCACCGTGCCGGCGGAGAGGAAGGTCGGCTCTCTCCTCGACTATGAAATCTTCAGGCTTCGCTTTGATCATGCCTGGCCGTCTTCCTCCCGGCCCTTTAGCGGGGCTCTTGGATATCCGCAAACGTATGAGGGAGTTTCCGCATCGCCAGACTCCTTGCCCGCACTAATTGTATCAAGGAAGGGGCGGGCGAGCAAACAAAACACGGCCGATTATTTATCGCCCTGCTATTCGGAAAGAAGAGAACGGCGTCGGAGGCTTAACCTTCCCGAATGACTGAAAATCTTCCCGCTAAAAAAGGCGAATAAGCGGCGTTTTTATGTTGCACAAAAAGGGCCGTTCTTTATAATGTTCATTACCGGACGGACGGCCAGGTGGCTGTAGCAGCCGATGACGCCCGGAGGAGGACCGCATGAAACAAGCCGACAAGGACGGGATCCTGGCACTGTTCAAGGAGGCCGATGCGCTGCTGCAGGGCCATTTCAAGCTGACTTCTGGAAAGCATTCGGAATGGTATTTCGAGAAGATCCGGCTGATCGAGAATCCGGCCGCTCTCGACAGGATCGTCGATCTCCTCGTTGAACGGATCAGAAGCGAAGGAAGGACGTTCGATTATGTCATATCGCCGGCTTACGGCGCCATCGCCATCGGATTCCTGGCCGCCCTCAAGTTGGGAAAACGCTTCGCTTTTACCCAGCGGGGGGAGGAAAAAATGGGCTTCCGGCCGGGCTGGCGGGGCCTCGAGCCCGGGAGGACCGCCATCATCGTAGAGGACATCCTGACGACGGGGGGCTCCATCCAGGAAGTCGTCGCCTGTCTCAAAGAAAAAGACATCGCCGTAGCCGGGATTTATGTCCTCGTCGACCGGACTGCCGGGGCGGTGCCTATCGAGGGCCGGCCCGTCAGTAGTTTGCTGGCCCTCAAGGTGGAGGCCTTCGACCCCGAAGCGTGTCCATTGTGCCGGGCGGGGGTTCCGCTCGTGAAGCCCGGCGCCTCGGATAAGAAATAGGCCGCACCAGACCGATATCCTATCGCCGATGCCCGGCTGTCCCCCCCGACGCAGGCCGGCTGATCAATTTGATGTCGCGGTGAGTTTTTCGGCTGCCTCTGAGAGAGATTCCTTAGCCCTTGCCTGAGAGATCAAGATCTATTTGATTTTCTCTCCCGTTCGGCTGTCCGGCAGGCACGGAATATCCACCGGCTTAAGGGGATTTTCCTCATCATCTCATGAATTATCCTGGCTCACGAGCAGATAAAAAGGGCGGCCGGGACGGCGGACGCTACTTCAGGAACAGCTCAACAACCGGCACCGTGACGTTCGGCGCTTGAACCGGAAGGCGGAGGATGATGGCGCCGCCCTTATCTCCCTTTCTTTCTTCCGTGAAGTACCCGATATCTCCGGCCCGGCTCTGGTCGACAAACGGGATCTCGGAGGCGTCGTTGAGGAGCTGGGCGTAAGCGACACGCCCCGCTAAGCCGTCGAGGTAGAGTACCCCCATCGGCCAGTCGAGGATGTGAACATAGAGGCGCTTGGCCGCCGGATTGTAGGTCAGCAGGCAGTTCTGGGGCGTCTTGAACTCATCCGGGGCCTGGGTACAGCCGTAGATCGAGCGGCCGTGGCTCCCCATCCAGGCGCCGATCCCTTCCAGCCGTTCAACGGCCCGGGCATCGAAGGTGCCGCGGGCCGTGGGCCCGACGTTGAGGAGGAGGTTGCCCCCCTTGCTCACGACCTCGATGAGCATGACCACGAGCTGCTGGACGCTTTTCCAGGTCGCCTCGTCGCGGTGATACCCCCACGAGCCGGAGAACGTTTGGCAGGTCTCCCAGGGGACGCGCTTGCCGTCCACCTTTACCCACTCGCGGGGCATGAACTGCTCCGGAGTCCTGTAGTCCCAGCCGCCGGGGACGTCGAGGAGGTCGAG
>CAYGXD010000057.1:0-19590 GCA_964353705.1 uncultured Eubacteriales bacterium
GAAGATCAAATCGGACGTCGCGCCGCCGCCGGCCGAAAGCCCGCCGGAACCCTCGCTCCCGCGGACGACTAAAACAGTGAACCTCTTTTTCCTGTCCGAGGACGACAGCCTCCTTCATCCCGAGCCGAGGGAGATCCTCGCGGGTCCTTCGATCGGTGAGGAGGCCAAGCAGGTCGTCCAGGAGCTGATCCGGGGGTCAAGCAAGGGGTATGTTTCCCCTTTTCCGGCCGAGACCAAGCTGCGCCAGCTGTTCATCACTAAGGACGGGGTGGCCTACGTCGACCTCTCGCGGGAGATCATGGAAAAGCAGCCCTCGGGGTCATCGGCCGAATTGGCCACCGTTTACTCCATCGTCAACACTCTGGCTTACAATTTCAAGCCGATAAAGAAGGTCTTCATTCTCGTCGAAGGCAGCGAAAAGGAAACGCTGGGCGGTCACCTCAACCTGAGCGAGCCGTTCGTCCCGCTCTTTTCGTTGAACGCCCGGTAGAAGCGGCACCCCCCATGAAAAGCCTGCCTCAAGTCGCCATCGTCGGTTTTCCCAACGTCGGCAAGTCAACCCTTTTCAACCAGCTCCTGGGACGAAAGGAATCTTTGGTCCACTCGCTGCCGGGGATGACCCGCGACTCCGTCTCCGCCCTCGGAGAGCTCCGGGGAAAAAAGCTGATCTTGACTGATACCGGCGGACTGGGAGACCCTTCCGAAGCTCCCCTGGCCGCGGCGGTCTCGGAGAAGGCCTGGGCGGCCGTCCGGAAAGCGGATATCCTCCTTCTTGTCCTCGATGGGAAAAGGGACCTGGCGCCCGCCGAAGAGGAGCTCTTTTCATCGTTGAGGAAGCTCGGGAAGCCGCTCGTCGTCGCCCTCAACAAAATCGACTCCCTTGTCCAGGAGGGCCGGTTGGGGGACTATTTCAACCGTCTCAAAACAGACGCGATCGTGGCCGTCGCCGCCGAACACAGGAGAAACCTGGACGAGCTCGAAGAGACGCTGGCCGGCCTGCTTCCCGGCGGCCCGGCGGAAGTGGAAAGCATCCGGCCCTTGCGGATAGCCGTCATCGGCCGGATAAACGTGGGCAAATCCTCGCTCATAAACCGCCTTTGCGGCGAAGAGCGCTTGATCGTGAGCCCCGTGCCGGGCACAACCCGCGACAGCACCGACACCTACGTGGTCAGGAACAAGAAAATCTTCTGCCTTGTCGACACCGCCGGAGTGAGGCGGCTGAGCCGGACCCGAGATGAGAGAGAGAAGGCCGGGATAATCCGGGCCAAAAAGGACATCAATCGGGCGGACGTCCTCTGCCAGGTCCTCGACGCGGGAGAATTTCCCACGCGCCAGGACATGACTATCGCCCACCTCGCCTATGAATCGGGCAAACCCCTGATCCTGGCCCTGAACAAATGGGATTTGATCCCTAAGGGCGAATCGCCCCAGGTGATTAAAGCGAGCCTGTTCCGGGGGATGCCTTTCGTGAGCTATGCTCCCCTTGTCTTTGTCTCCGCCCTGACCGGCAAGGGAGTGGTCAAGATTCTCGACCACGTGGAAGAGGTCTATGAACGAGGCTCCCAAAAGGTGGAGACGCCCCGACTCAACGAGTTCCTGGCCTGGATAAACGCTACCCGCCCGCCGCTGACCAAGACAAAACGGCGCCTGAAGGTCAAATACATGACCCAGAAGGGAGTCCGGCCGCCGACGTTCATCCTTTTCACCCATTCTCCGGCCGCTCTGCTTCCCGCTTATGAAAAGTATTTCCTCCAGGCTTTGCGGGAACGGTTCGGCCTGTGGGGGACGCCGCTCCGGCTGGTGATGAGAAAGAGTTGACTTGGACCCTCGTTCTATTATAAAGTGATCTTCTGTTTGGGTATTGTTTTGACATTTTAAGGAGGCTGCGATGAGTCATAAGAGAGTCGGCTCCGTCTTCGCGTTGCTGCTGGTCTTCGTCTTCGTCACCGCCTTCACCGGCTGTGAGAAGCTGAACGTGGGCAAGCTCAGGGCGAACTATCACTTTTCCAAGGCCAATCAGTTCTTCAAAGACGGGAAATTCCGGAAGGCGATGGGTGAGTACGAGAATACGTTAAAATACAACCCGAACCTGATCCAGGCCTATCGTTTCCTGGGAGAGAGCTACAAGAGCCTCTACAAGATTGGGGTCGACACGCCGGAAAATAAGGATATCGCCAATAAAGCGCTCGATGCCTTCAAGAAAGCCTACGAGGCCGAGCCCGCCAACAAAGAGATCATATTTTCTCTCGGCGACATGTACGACAAGCTGAAGGACTTCAATGAAGCCGAGAAGCTCTACCTCCGGATCCTCGATCTCGAGCCCGGCAATATGGGCAACTATTACGTCGTGGCCGAATTCTACAAACGCTATGCCGCCGAAAAAGCGGAGTTGCGGGCCAAGGCCGAATCGATGTACCTGCGCCGGATCGAGCTCGACCCGCTGAATCCCCAGGGGTATGCGTATATCGCCAATTATTTCGAAAACCTCGCTCCTGCCCCCGAAGTCTATGACCACGCTGCCAAATACTGGGACATGAGGATCGCCCTCGATCCCAGCAGCGCCGAAGCCTGGCTGGCCAAGGGGGTCAACCGCTGGTCGCGTTCCTACCGCTTCCAGAATTTGCCGGCCGCCGACCGGCTGAAGACGGCCCAGGAAGCCCTCAAAGCTCTGGAGAAAGCCAACGAGCTCGACCCCGAGTACCCGGAACCGTACAGCTGGCTGAGCGTTCTCTACCAAAGCGTTCTGATCAAGCTCGAGCCCGATAAGGAAGCCCGGTATAAGGCCGAAGCCGACCGCGCGATGGAACGATGGAACGATATGCGCAAGCGGGCGGTCGAGAAGAAGAAGCTCGAGGACGAGCTCAAGAAGGTCGGGTAAAAGGGCCGGTCCGTTCCAGTTCACCGGCCTCGGGCGGCGCCGGACGGCCGGGGCGAATTGACAATTTCCCCGATATCTAGTATTTTATTCTCCTCCTTCGGTAAGAGTTTTTCTATTCTTTATAAGAACTAAGGAAGAATACGATGAAAACCTTTGTCCCTAAAAAGGACGACATCGAGCGGCGCTGGTGGCTGGTCAATGCCGAGGGCAGAGTCCTGGGCCGTTTAGCCACCGAGGTGGCCGTCCTTTTGCGCGGCAAGAACAAGCCGCAGTTCTCCGATTTCTGCGACACCGGCGATTTCGTGATCGTGATCAACGCGGATAAAATCACGGCCACAGGCCGGAAAGCAGAGCAGAAGATGTATTATTCCCATTCTCAATATCCCGGCGGTCTAAAGAGCCAAACCCTCAAGGGACTTCTGGCGGGCAAACCGGAGGAAGTCATCCGGCGGGCCGTCTGGGGAATGATCCCCAAGAACAAGCTCGGCCGGCAGGTCATCAAGAAGCTCAAGATCTATCGCGGGCCGAACCATCCGCACGAAGCCCAGGGACCGCAGGAATACCAGTTTAGGAGGCGCACGTGAGTCTGATCCAGTACTACGGAACGGGAAAAAGAAAGACGTCGGTGGCCAGAGTCTTCCTGCGCTCCGGCAAAGGAGACGTCACCCTGATCGTGAACAAGAGGCCCCGCCCCTTCGCCGAATATTTCCACCTCGACACCCACAGATACATCATCAGGCAGCCGCTCCTGCTGACCGACACGGAGAGCAAATTTGACATCTTCCTGCGGATCAACGGGGGAGGGCTGAAGGGGCAGGCCGAGGCCGTCCGGCTGGGCATCGCCCGGGCGCTGATTGAGTTCAACAGGGAGCTCAAACCGACTTTGAAGGACGCCGGCTTCCTGACGCGGGATTCCCGCATCAAGGAAAGAAAGAAGTACGGGCTTCTGGGCGCGAGAAAAGCGCCGCAGTATCACAAGCGGTAAGGGAGGGATCGAAATTGGTTTCCGTGACGATGAAAGAGCTCTTAGAGGCCGGTGTTCATTTCGGGCACCAGACCAAGCGCTGGAACCCCAAGATGAAGGAATTCATCTTCGGCCAGCGTAACGGCATTTATATCATCGACCTGCAGAAGACGATCAAGATCTTTAAGGAGGCGCTCCAGTTCATCAAAGGGATCGCCGAGGCCGATAAGCAGATCCTCTTCGTCGGGACGAAAAAACAGGCCCAGGACATCATCCGGGAGACGGCCGGACGGTGCGAGTGCAGCTATGTCAACCAGCGCTGGCTGGGCGGCCTACTGACGAACTTCGGTGTCGTCCGGGGGAGCGTCGAAAAGCTGGTCGAGCTCGACGAGATGAAGGAGGACGGCCGCTGGGAGCTGCTCTCCAAGAAGGATCAATCCAAGACGGAGAAGCTTCACAAAAAGCTGTCCAAGAACCTGGGCGGGATCAAAAATATGACCGAACTTCCCGGCGCCATGTTCGTCATCGATTCGGCCAAAGAGGAGATCGCCCTCGTCGAAGCCCAAAAGCTGGGCATCCCCATCGTTGCGGTCGTGGACACCAACGGAAATCCCGAGAATATCGAATATCCCATACCCGGGAACGATGACGCCGTCCGGGCGATCGAGCTCTTCACCTCCAAGATCGCCGAGGCGGTGATAGAAGGAAGGAAGAGCCGGCTCGAGAAAGAGATGGAAGCCGCCAAGAAGGAGGAAGGGGGCGCGGAAGGAGCGCTCCCTCCGGAAGAAGCCCCCGCGGTCGGGAAGGGCTGAGGGCGAGGGCCGGCAAGGAGTGAATGATGGAAATCACCGCAGAAAGGGTTAAGGAACTCCGGCAGAGGACCGGGATCGGCGTCATGGAATGCAAAGAGGCCTTGGCCGAGTGCGAGGGCGATATCGAGAAGGCCATCGCCGTCCTCCGGAAGAAAGGGGCAGCCCGGGCCCAGGAGAAAATGAGCCGGGAGGCCTCCCAGGGGATCGTCCATGCTTATATCCACATGGAAGGCAAGCTCGGCGTCCTCGTCGAGGTCAACTGCGAGTCCGATTTCGTCGCCCGCAACGACGAGTTCAAGGAGCTGGCCAAGAATATAGCCATGCAGATCGCGGCCTCCAACCCGCGCTACGTCTCTTCGGCGGACATCCCGGCGGCCGAACTGGAGCAGGAAAAGGAGATCATCCGCGCCCAGCTCCAGGACACCAAGAAGCCGCCCCAGATAATCGAGAAGATCGTCGAGGGCAAGCTCAAGAAATTCTACGAGGAGGTCTGCCTCCTGGACCAGCCCTATATCCGCGATGATAAGCAGACGATCCAGCAGATCATCGCCTCCACAATCGCCAAGTTCGGAGAGAACATCAAGGTCCGACGTTTCGCCCGGTTCGAACTGGGCAAGAGCTCGTAGACCGATGGCTAGCCAAAAGCCGGCCTACACGCGCGTCCTTCTCAAGCTTTCGGGGGAATCCCTGCTGGGGAAACAGCCCTACGGGATCGATTTCGAACAGGCCAAGGCCATAGCCGAGGAGATCAAGGAAGTCCATGGCCTGGGCGTCCAGGTAGCCGTCATGATCGGCGGGGGGAATATCTTCCGCGGCATCCGGGGGATCGAGGCCGGCCTGGACCGGGCGGCCGCCGACCACATGGGCTTGCTGGGTACGGTCATCAACGGCATCGCGCTCCAGGAGGCCCTGGAGAAGGTCGGCCTCGTCTGCCGCCATGTCGCGGCCATCGAGATCAAGGCCCTGGCCGAGCCTTTCATCCGGCGCCGGGTGATCCGTCACTTGGAAAAGGACCGGGTTGTCGTCTTCAGTGCCGGCATCGGGAGCCCCTATTTCACGACCGACACTGCCGCCGCCCTGCGGGCGCTCGAGATCAGGGCCCAGGTGATCCTGAAGGCCACCAAGGTGGACGGGGTGTTCAGCGCCGACCCCATGATCGAAAAGACGGCCAAGAAGTTTATGACCATCCACTATATCGATTTCCTAAAAAAAGGCCTCAAGGTCATGGATTCGACGGCCATCTCTCTATGCAAAGACAACAGCATGCCCATTCTCGTTTTCAACCTGAATAAGCACGGCAATATCAAGAAGGCCGTCTTGGGGGAAAAGATCGGGACGCTGGTCTGCTAGGAGAGGACAGATGGTCAAAGACGTTCTGAAGGAACTCGAAGGCAAGATGAAAGTCTCTTCCGACCACTTCCGCAAGGACCTCAGCAAGGTCCGGACAGGGCGGGCCAACCTCAGCCTGTTTGAGGACATCAAGGTGGAATACTATGGGACGCTGACGCCCGTCAACCAGCTCGCCAACCTGGGCATTCCGGACCCAACCCTCATCACTGTCCAGCCCTGGGACCCCTCGCTTCTCGAACCCATTGACAAGGCCATCCGGGCGGCCGACTTGGGTCTCAACCCGCTGAACGACGGGAAGACGATTAAAGTCCCCATCCCGCCCCTCGACGACGAGAGGCGCCGGGAGATGGCCAAGAAGATCAAGAAAATGCTCGAGGACGAGAAGACGGCCCTCCGGAACATGCGCCGCGAAAGCAAGGATCTGATCGAGAAGCTCGAGAAAGACAAGAAGATCAGCGAGGACGACAAGTTCAACGGCCTGGAGCTCGTCCAGAAGCTGATCGACGATTATTCCAAGAAGATCGAAGAGATCGCCGCCTCGAAGGAAAAAGAAATCCTCGAGCGCTGACCCTCCTTCCGTCTCTCCTGGCGCAATCTGACTTCGGACGACGCAGCCATTTATCATCCGAACCGAGAGGGCCTTCCTCGAATACATTCCAGACTTAAAGGAACGTAGTGAGAGTTCAAGAAAATCGGCCGCCGGAGCCGTTTACGCCAGGTCGGAGGGCCCGAAAACGAAGAATCCCGGCGCAGCGGCGACGGATTTGTCTGCCGTGGCCACAGCCTCGCAGTTGAGGCGACGGGCGACAGCGAGGAGCAAGGCGTCGTTCGTGAGCAGGCCGGCTTCCCGCGTGACGAGCATGGAATCGAGAATATCCCGGGTCCCGACCGGCTCGATCCGCAGCCCCAGGCCGAAGAACTCCCGCATTTGAACCTCATAGCGGCTCAGCCTACGGACAAGGTCGGGACGTCGAGCCAGGGAGCGGGCGGGGTTGGCCCGCTCCACCCAGTTGTTCTCGCGTGCTTCTATGAGCATGAGTGCATGGGCGAGCTCGGCCGCCATGGGCATCGGGACCACACCCTGGAGCTCCCCTGATACGCAGCGTTTGAGCAAATCGACGCATTCGGGCGAACGTCGCTGGTTGGCATAGATGAGGATATTGGTATCGATGGCTACCCAGGCGCCAGAACGGATCGATGAGAGCGATGGGGGCTTGCTCATGGGGCGAGGATATCCTCCTCGAGGATCTTTTCGAGATCATCCGCGTCGAGGAGGCCGCCGTGGGAGGAGAACTTGGCCAGGGCCCTGAGGGCGTCTTCGCGTTGGGGGGCGCATTCGAGGTAGCCGTTAAGGGCATCCTCGATAAGGCCGGAGAGCGTGCGCCTTTCAAGCGCGGCCCGCTGCTTCGCGCCGGCCAGGAGTCCGTCGTCGATGATTGTCCCGATCTTCTTTTTCATAAGTTCGCTCATGCCTTTAAAGACGCTTCAACCCGTACATATTCTCAATTGGATTATATCCAGAAAAGAAGCATATGTCAAGAATAATCTAGTTATCTAGAATACTTCTATATTAATTCGGACGGGTTACTGGTTTTTTTGTTTAGGAGTGAGCTTCCGGGAAGGAAAAAGAGATCCTTGAGCGCTGAGCGCTCCCCGGTGCGCATTCTTTATGGGCGGAATTTCTTTAATACGCCGTTCTTGAGAACGTGATATTCAGAGTACAGGCTGGCCGTGATACAGGAGTGGATAGGGAGGACGATCAGCGTGTCGCCGATCTCAATCGAGCGGATAAAATCCTCCGGCCCCGTCACCTGGCCGTGTTCCTGGGATAAGGAAGCGAGATAAACGCCCTCGACCGGCGCTCCCCATTCTCCCTGATCCTCTTTGAGCCTGGCGATTTGCCCGAAGAAGGGCCTGCCCGAGGGAAGGGGAAGGGATTCCCTGCTTATGTGGACGCTTCCTCCATAGACCACCAGCTCACTGCGGTCGACATTTAATGAGATGACGGGACAAGCGACACCCACGGCAATATCCTCGTCCCGGCAGACTCCGAGCGATCTTTGCTTGAGGTCATAGAAGACGAAATTCCCGGGCCTTATTTCGTCGATCGGCGGCAAAAAACGCTCAACGATCGTGCAGGACGGGGTGTCGCCCAAGGAAACCAGGGGATGAGAGAAGCCCTCCGCCTCCAGGGCCCGTTTGATATTTTGTAGTGAGGCGCGGGATTCCTCGTGGATCCTCAGGATTTCCTGGGCGTCTGCAGCCTCATAAGAATGCCCGTCATGGGTGAGAATACCCTTGAAACGAAGGGCTGAAACCCGGCCGAGGGTGGCTGCAACCTTCAGGATCTGGTCAATCCGTTCAGCGGATATCCCCGTTCTGTGATCGCCCGTGTCGATTTCGATCCAAACATTGAGGGGAACTGTGATCCCCTCGCTCAGCCTGGCGGCCGCGAACTCCGAGTCAATGATCACCTGGAGATTGATGGCCCTGGCCAGCGCATTGATCCTTGGGATCTGATGGAGATTGACGGGGACGGCCAACGTGATATCGTTCCAGCCATAGAGGCTGAAATATTCCGCCATGTCCAGCGAAGAAACCGTACTCTTTTGAACGCCGAAATCCCTCAGCCATTCGGCTAGATCGGCGGACTGATGTGTTTTGAAGTGCGGCCTCAGGATAACGTTGCTTTCCCTGGCCTTTTGGGCCATTCGGCCGACATTGCGCAGAACCTTAAACTTGTCCACCAGAAGAACCGGCCGCTCCAGTTGATTCAAATTCATGGGCTTACATCCTTGTGGGACGCACCACTAGCCAAGCAGATTGATGCTCAGGCCGACGTTCTGGGCGAGCGCTTTTTCATAACACAGGGCTGCTGCCGCGGTATCCTGAAGGGCCGTTCCCGTCGCGTCGTATATGATGATTTCTGAACGGCTCGTCCGGCCGGGCTTTTTCCCGCAGACGATCTCACCGATCTCGGCATGCACATCGTGGATCTTCAGAAGGTTCTGTTGAAGCGCATGATGCAATTCTCCGGCCTGAGCGCATTGCGAAAGGATATCGACGACGACCTTGTTACCCTGTAACAGACGGGCGTCGAGTTCCTGCTTTTCAGGGGTGTCGGACCCAACCGCTGCCACCGTTGTTCCCGGCATGACATATTCCTTATGGAGGTAAGGGATTTTTGATGGCGTGCAGGTTATGACCAACTTGCTCTGGGCGACGGCGGAGGCAAGATCCTGCGTCGGATGGACGGAGATGCCGCTTTCGCGCTCAAGATCATGGGCAAACGCCTTGGCTATCTCGGGACTCTGATCATAGGCAAAAACCTTGGCGATCGGCAGGACCGTCTTCAGAAACCGGACATGGATGCGCCCCTGGTTTCCGCAGCCGCAGACAGTCATGACTTTGGCGTCCGGCGCGGCCAGATATTTCATCGCGACTGCGGTTCCTGCTCCTGTCCGCTTAATTGTCGGCTCGCCCGAATCGATAACGGCCAGCGGGAAGCCCGACTCGCCGTCAAAAAGCAGGATGGCTCCGAGGATATTGGGCAATCCGCGCAATTCTTTATTGCTGAAGCAGCTGCCGTTGATCTTTAAGCCGTAGTATTTTCGATCATGCCAGATAAGCCCGCCGGCCTTGATATGAAACTCCAGCTCGCCCGGTGTCGCGCCATGGACCATCGCCGTGCCGAAACTTTTTCCCTGCCCGTGCATCTTAAAGGCGTATTCTACGCCCTGCATATAGTCCTCCAGGCTCATCATCGACGTGATTTCGTATCGGGTCAAGATGCGGGTTTCGTTCTGTTTGGCCATTTTTTGGTCACCTCGTTATTTTGAAGTATAAATCCAATCTGGCTTAAAAATAAACAGAAGAGATCGCCGCCCAGCATGGAAGTGCGGCAAGCGTGGAGAGTTGAGCCGGGGGCGGTTTTGCGGTAAGGTGAGCGAGCAAGAAGAAAATACGGAGGGAGAAAATGCTTCCATCATACAAACGAACGGTGATCGGACTGGCGATCTGTGGCCTCGTCCTGGGCGCTTCGTGCAAGGCCCCGGCCAACCGGGATGAGGAGAGCGCGGCGGCGAAAACCGCTCCGTCCCCTTTCCCCCTTGAAGAGGCGACGATCACCGGGCTCCAGGAGATGATGGCCGCGGGGAAGGAGACTTCGGAGAGCCTCGTCTCGCTTTACCTTGAGAGAATCGAAAAGATCGACCGGAGCGGTCCGGGCCTCAATTCCGTCCTTCAGACGAATCCCGACGCCCTGGCCATCGCCCGCGAACTCGACCGGGAACGCAGGGAGAAGGGGCCGCGGGGACCCCTCCACGGCATCCCGATCGTCATCAAGGACAATATCGATACGGCCGATCGGATGGAAACGACCGCCGGCTCTCTCGCCCTCCTCGGCTCAAAGCCGGCTCGGGATGCGTTCGTCGTCGAGCGTCTCCGGGAAGCCGGCGCCGTGATCCTCGGTAAGACAAACCTCAGCGAGTGGGCGAATTTCCGATCCTCGCGGTCGACGAGCGGCTGGAGCGGCCGCGGCGGCCAGACAAAAAACCCGTACGCACTCGACCGGAACCCGTCCGGCTCGAGCTCGGGTTCGGCTGCGGCCGTATCGGCTAATCTCGCCGCTGTGGGCGTCGGCACGGAGACCGACGGCTCGATCGTCTCGCCCGCATCCTGCTGCGGCCTCGTCGGTATCAAACCGACCATCGGACTCGTCAGCCGATCGGGAATCGTCCCGATCGCCCACTCCCAGGACACCGCCGGCCCGATGGCCCGGACTGTCGCCGACGCCGCGATGCTCCTCGGCGCGATGACCGGAGCTGACTCGAATGATCCAGCGACCCAGTCAAACGGCGTCCGGCACCTTAAGGACTACCGGGAATTCCTCAAGCTAGGAGGCCTGCGCGGAGCCCGCATCGGCGTCCTGCGGGCGGAAGCGTTTCATTTTCCCAAAACGCTCGACCCCATCCTACAGAACGTGGTTGAGCTCATGAAAAAGGAGGGGGCGGAGGTCGTCGACCCCGTCGAATTCCCGACGCTCGGCAAGACGGACGACGCGGAATACGAAGTCCTTCTCTATGAGTTCAAGGCCGACCTCGAAGCCTACTTCGCAGGCCGGCCGGGTGCGCCCGTCCGAATGCTGACCGACCTCATTGCTTTCAACGAGAGAAATGCGGAACGCGAGATGCCTTTCTTCGGCCAGGAGACCCTGGAGCAGGCGGCGAAGAAAGGTCCGCTGACCGAGAAAGCCTATCTCGAGGCGCTGGCGAAATGCCGCGAGCTCATGCGGGAGAAGGGGATCGACGCCTTGCTGGCCGAAAACAGGCTGGACGCGCTTGTCGTCCTGACCAACGGGCCGGCCCACCTGACCGACCTTGTCAACGGCGATTCATTCTCCGGGAGCAGTTCCTCTCCGGCGGCCGTCGCCGGCTATCCGACGATCACGCTCCCGGCGGGGTGGGTCTTCGGTCTTCCTGTCGGGATCTCGCTCCTCGGCAAGGCGTGGAGCGAGCCGGAACTCATCCGGCTGGCCTACGGCCTCGAACATGCCCTGGGAATGCGGCGGGCGCCGCGCTTGCTCCCGACGGTGGATTTTTCGTTTTAAATTTTTTTCTTCAGCCAGTTCTCCCGGGTTCCGAACCTTGTCCGGACGGTCACTCCCCAGCCCATGAGGCTCAAGCCGAACGAAAAAAGGAAACCCAGGATGGGGATGAACTTGATGAAGCTGACGACCACGAGTCCGATGACGACTGCGGCTGCCGTCGCCGGGCTCCGTCGGCCGAAGGACTTCCCCAGGCTATCGCCGAAAAAGTGGAAGATCGTCACTTGACCGAAGATCTTGACCACCAGGCCGATGGCCCCCAGCATCAGCAGGAACGGGATCCCGATCAGGAGTAGGGAGAGGAGGGCGAAGATAACGATCAGGGCGCCGAAAAGGATGATGCTCACAAGGCCGGTTCCGACGACAGGCCAGAAGTGGTTTCGGATCTCGGATGAGGCGAAGGTGAGCTGGCGCGGAAAGAGCCCGGCCACGACCAGCGCAATGAAAAGCCAGACGAAAAAGGCGATCAGCTTGAGGATCAGGATGAGCGGTATCAGAGGGAAGGAGAAGATGCCTCCGCTGAAGAGCTTGGAGATTGCCTCTCCGCCCTTGAAATAAACCGTGTCCCCCTCGATGACACAACCCGGTTCTTTGATCAGCGTCCCGCCGATCGAGGCGACGTCATTTTTGACCACGGCAGTTGATTTGAGGGTGATGACGGAGCCGAAGCCGACGACCGAGTCGCCGACTTCTCCGCTCAGGGTGATGGACCCGCCGAAGACAATGATGGTTTCTTTCACCGTGCCCTCGACCGTGACATGGCCGCCGAAAGAGACGACATTTTCCTGGGTCTCGCCTTTGGAGACCCTGACGACGTCCCCAAAGCTGATATCCTGGTTGCCGCGGAGAGGGAGTACCGTTCCGGCCAGCGCGAGCGCCAGGCCTATAAAAAGATATCTATTCCTCATGGTTATTCTCCCAAAGATAGCTTCTTTCTCATCCCAAAAAAGAGGCTGACCACGAGCCCCAGCGCCAGGACAATAATCAGGGCTTGGAACCCCGGATCGATGATTGACGGCAATGTAGAGAAACCTTTGTAACAGGCTTCGGCGAGGGGACGCAGGGTCTTCCCGGCAAGCGTTAGAAGGGTGGCGGCCTTGGCTGTGAAAACGGCCGCGCCCTTGACATATTCCCAAAGAGAATGGCTCGCTCCGGAGATGATCCCCAGAACGCTTTTTCCCGAGGCTAGCAGGATGACCGAGGCGACGGCCAGCCAGGCGGAGGCGGAGGCCAGGATGATCAGCCAGACCGGCGGCTTGATCTTCAGTGGGGCTATCCGCGCCATGATCTGGTCCGTGAAATCTTCCGGCACCGCGAACGGCGGCAGGCCGGAGGCGGCCCCGGCGACGAGCCTCCTGTCCTCGACCGCCCGCCGGCATCTCGGGCAGGTTCCCAGGTGCCGCTCCAGTTCTTCGGTCCGCTCCGGAGCAAGGCTTCCCTCGATATAATCATAGATGTCGTTGATTTTAGAGCATTTCATGACATCTCCTGAAGGAGGCGGCGGACCATCTCCTTGGCCTGGAAAACCCGGTTTTTGATCGTGCCGAGGGGAAGGTCTTTGATCTCGGCCATCTCCTCGTAGCTCAATTCGTTGACGTGCCTCCAGACGAAAAGCTCCCGCAGCGGGCCGGGCAGCTTCTCCAGGGCCGTTTCGATTCTCAGCCGCAGCTCGGCCAGCTCGAATTTCCGGCTGACCCCGGGTTCGCTGTCGGGGACATCGAGAGTCAGGCAGTCCTCTTCCGGGCCCAGGGGTTCGCTCAAGGAGAATGTCGGGAGCTTTTTCTTCCGCCAGTGGTCGATGATCAGGTTCGAGGCGATCTTATAGAGCCAGGTGCTGAACTTAAACCTGGGCTCATAGGAGCGGAGAGAGGCATAGGCCCGGACGAACACATCCTGGGTGAAATCCAGTGCCATCTCCCTTTCTCCGACCATGCGGCCGACATAGTTCAGGAGCGGCTGTTGATACTTCCGGACGATCATCTCAAAGGCCTTTTTGTCTCCTCTAAGGGTACGCTTGACGAGAGCCTGATCCTGCTCTTCGTTCATCGAGGACATCCTGTCCTCAGGGGTTCATACGGAGGACGGAGCATTTAGTTTATCTTTTTTGGACCGGCGGAATATCGTCGATGATCTCGCAGTCGGCCGGAACGTCCAGCTCGAAGGTCCGGGGATCGAGGCGGGGGTTGAGTTTAAACGTCCGGAAACGGAATTCCTGCTTGTTTCCCGCCCAATCCAGGAAAATGGCCTTGTCGAGGAGCCACGTTCCCGGATCGGCCTCAAGCAGGATGTAGGAGATCTCACCCTCAGTCTTGGGGGTCAGCTTGATCTGAAGGGGCGATTTGCGGTCGGAGGGAAACTCGGCCGGCTCGATCGTGTAGTTGTCCGTGATCCTGGCCCGGCCGGTGAGCAGGGAGAAAATCGCCCAGTCCTTTTCTTCCGGGGAAAGAGCATGGCGGAAGAGCTGGTTGTCTTCGGGAAAATAGGCCAGCGAAACGCCCTCCTTATAGACGAACACGTTGCGCTCCGGCTCGGCGTATTCCCAACGCATCAGCTCGGGCTTCTGGAGGTAGAGCCTTCCTTTCTCCAGCAGAGGAGTGGTCAGGGAGGCGGAATAATAGGATTGTTCGAAGTCGGCCTGGAGAGAGCGGAAAGAAGCGAAGGCTTTTTCGATGTTCAGGGCCGCGTCCTGGGGTGATTGGAGGGGATAAGCCAGGGAAGGAAAGAGGACCAGGAGAAGCCAGAGAATAAATCTTGTTTGGAGAGCCATCGCAGGGCAATTATAGATAAAACGGGGCGTTTTTGCTATAAAAGCGGTCGTGCGTCCGGATCTCCTGCTCTTACTGGCCGGCTATTTCGTTGTCCTTATTGTCGTAGGCCTCAAATTTTCCCGCCGGATGAGCGGAACGCAGGGTTTTTTCCTGGCCTCCCGCGCGCTGTCCGGTTGGCTCGTCTTCCTTTCCTTGACCGCCTCCTGGTTCGGAGCCACGTCCATTCTCGTCACCATGGACGAAGCGTACCGGGCCGGCGTAAACGCCTTCTGGCTGGTCGGTATTCCGGCGGTGGCGACTGTGCTTCTCCTGGCCTTTCTCCTGGCCGGCCCCATCCGCCGCTTGGACACGCCGACTTTGCCCGGTCTCGTCGAGGCCCGCTACGGCAAGACCGTCCGGCACGCCGCTTCGGTTTTGCTTCTTTGGTATATGATCGTCCTGGCCTCTTCCCAAATGGTTGCCCTGGGTCAATTCCTGAAGCCATTCCTGGGACTTTCCTATTCCTGGAGCCTCGGACTGGGAACGGCCGTTGTCCTTGTCTACCTTCTCAGCGGCGGTCTGTTCTCCGTGGTCGCGACCGACGTCCTCCAATGCATTCTCCTGACCGCAGGGCTGGCCGGCCTGGCCATTTATCTCTTCCGCCTCTCCCCGATCCGGGACGTCGTGGTCACGGCCCGGCTGGAGGGCAAAACAGGATATTTTCATTTTTTTCAGGACGGGGGAAGAAACGCGCTCATCGCCCTGTCATTTGTCCTGGCCTGGACGATCTCACCCATTGCCTGGCAGAGGATCCAGGCCGCCGGATCCATTAAAAAGGCCAGGCGGGGGCTGTTGGCCGCGGCAGGGGCGTTCATCATCCTCTACGGCCTGGTCGTATTCAGCGGCGTATTCTCGCTGGCGCGCTTTTCAGGCCGGTCCCTCGCCCATCCCCTTGTTTCCGAGATCATCGTTTCGAAGGCCGGCATTTTGGGCGGGGGACTCCTGTTTGTCGCCGTTGTCGCCGCCATCCTGTCAACGATGGACACCGCCCTCAACACCGGGGCCCAAACGCTGACCCAGGATGTCTATTATGAGATCTTTTCTCGGGCCAGGGCCAATGCCCGTTCGGGCGTCAGGGCGGGGCGCCTGGCGACACTTCTCGTGGCGCTCGTGGCCTTCGGCATCGCTACCCGCTTGCAAAGCATCCTCCAAACGCTCGGGCTGGCTTCCGAGATCCTGGCCGAAGGCCTGTTCGTCCCCGGGATGGCCATGTTTATTTTTAAAAAGAAAAGGCCCTGGGCGGGAGGATTGAGCCTTGCCCTGGGAGGAGGCTTCGCCCTGGCTGCCTTTCTTTCCGCGCTGAAGATAATCCCCCTCGATCTCCCGGCCTGGCCGTACTCTGTTCCTTATGGAGTTGGTCTGAGCGTCATCGGGTACGCGGCCGGCTGCCTCATCGATCGGCATCCTGCCTGATATTCTCAACCCGGTCCGGTTCGTGATATAGTATGCCGACATGTCTGTGTGGGAAAGGCTTCGCTGGAAAACGCTGGGCGTCCTGGGCCGGTTCATCCTGCGGGTCTTCGGGAAAACCTCCCGAATCAAGGTTCTCGGGGAGGACGAATACCTGAAGGTAATGCAGGCAAAAAAGCCGGTCATCCTGCTCCTCTGGCACGGCCGTTTGATGCTGGTTCCCTATTTTTTTCGTAACCGTGGGATCACCGCCCTGGTCAGCCCCAGCCGGGACGGAGAGATCCTTTCCCAGATCGGCTCGGGCTGGCGCTACCGCATCGTCCGCGGCTCGGGTTCCCATCCGATAATCCGGGCCTGGGTGGAGATGAGGCAGGCCCTCCGGAGGGGCGGCGAGCTGATCATCATCCCCGACGGGCCGCGCGGGCCCGACCGCCTGCTTAAGCCGGGCTGCCTCAAACTGGCTCAGGAAACGGGGGCCGTTCTCATCCCCTGGAGCTTCTCGTCTTCGCGAAAAAAATACTTGAGGAGTTGGGACCGGTTCCTGTTTTTCTATCCGTTCTCCCGGATCGTATCCATCTATGGGCAGCCCATTACGGTTTCACCGGCCCTGGACGAAGCGGAGTTCGAGTCGGAACGGAAACGTATCGAGGGGGCGCTCAACGCCCTGGATGCCGAGGCCGACTCCCATTTCACCTAGCCCGCTCCTTGCCCTGGGCGCGGCTTTATGCTATATAGGCCCCAAGACCGAGATCTCGGATAGGAGGGAAAAATGAAAAGAGCATCGATCGCCGGCCTGGTTGTCCTGGTTTTTGTGTTAGTCGTTTCCGCCTCTCTTTCCGCGCAGACGGCCGCGGACCGCATCCGCCAGGGAGACGAGTACTACGCCCAGTTCAATGACGAAAAGGCCCTGGAGGAATATCAAGCCGCACTTCAGGCGGAACCTGAAAACTACGAAGCTCTCTGGAAGACCGCCCGGGCTTACTTCGACCTGGGAGACCTCATGGAGCCCAAGGACAAGGCGGCCACCGAACAGCAGCGGAAGCTCTTCACGGATTCTCTCAGCTACGCGCGGAAAGCGGTCCGGGCGAATCCGAATGACACCTGGGGATATTTCTTCCGCTCGGCCGCCCAAGGCAAATATGTCTTGACCCAGGGCAAAAAAGAGCAGGTCAACGCCTCCAAGGCCATCAAGGCCGATATCGAAAAGGCCATCGAGTTGGACCCCAACAACGACCTGGCTTACCATGCCTTGGGGCTCTGGCACCGGAAAATGGACGAGATCGGCGGGGCCCAGCGTTTCCTGGGCGGCATGATTTACGGCAGCATCCCCAAGGGGACGAACGAGGAGTCAGAAAGGTGCCTGCAGAAGGCCATCACCCTTAAGCCGAATTATACGAACCACCACCTCGAGCTCGGCCGGACCTATCTGGCTATGAAAAAATACGACCTGGCAAAGCAGGAATTCCAGAAAACTCTTGAGCTCTCCAACACGACTTCCAAATGCGAGTCGTACAAGAGAGAAGCGCAGGCCGAGCTGGACGCCCTGAAGAAAAAAGGAAAATAGCCCCAGACTCGTAATCCCGGCAGGCCTTGGGCCTGGATACGGTCACCAAGGAACCGACTGTTCTCTTTTGTCCTTGTCTCTCACTCCGAGAAGACCTGCGCCTCGAAGACCTCGATCTTCGCGCCCTTCTGCCATTCGTCTTCATCCAGTCCGGCCTTGAGGCAGCCGTGCCGGAGGTAGGTATCCAGGTTCCAGCCGTATTCGGTCGGAACCTGGGGAAGGAGAAGGCCCCGGTCGATTCCTTTGGAGATGATAATCCCGTGGCGGCCGACCTCGATCTCCTTTATATCCTGAATCGGCTGGGGAATGGTTAAGGCCGAGATCTCGATCTTCAGGCGCCCGAGCTCCTTGGCCTTGATGGGCGGAAATCGATGGTCCTTGGTGGCGGCGGCGAGGGCCATTTCGATGACGGTCTCGACGAGCGGCTTGTAGGGGAGGGGATAACCGATGCACCCGCGCAGTTGGCCATCGACCTTCAGGGTGACGAACGCGCCCCGCTTCTCATAAAGTCTTTTGGGCACGTCCTCAGGCAAGGGACGGCCTCTCTTCTTCAGGAGCCCTTCGATCGTATCGCGGGCCAATTTCAGGAGAAGATCCCGCTCTTCTTGGCTGAGGAAGTCTGTCATCGTCTCCTCTTCGGCCGCGCGGCCAAGGCCACGGGGACAAGATAGAAGGAACCCGAGTATTCCACCACGGCCGGCTTTAGGACCAATCCTTTTTTGGGATGAAGGCTGAATCCGAGGTAGAGCTTGTTGGTGGCGAAGGGTGGAGAGTTTCCGGCCTCCGCCCGGGAAAGGCGGCCCGAGCCGTAGAAGCCGATGATCTTCCCCCCGAAAATGCCGTCCAAGGCGCGGAATTTCCGGGCGCTCGGAAAAAGCGGAAAGGAGCAGGGATAAATCCTTTCGATAAAGAACCTCCCTCCGCGGCGGTGACCTAGTAGCAGTCCGTGCGCTCTCCGGCGGGGCAACTCGAGCGCCTGCGCCTGGAGGTGCTGCCGGGCCTCTTCACTGAGATAGGCATCCATTTTTTTAATTATATCAAAATGGAAGTCTTCTGGTAAAACGATTGAATAGCTGCTTTAGCGCTTCCGCGCCCAAATCATGAGGCTGTACCCCCTCTGGAAAAAGAGAAGGGTGTCCAGGCGGGAGAGAAGCCAGACGATAGGATAAATCAGGGAGTAGAGGGCGAACGTTCTTTCTTGGGCTTTGAACTCTTCCGCTGAGGCGGGCCGGATATGGCCGTCCCGGAGTCTCATAGACGGTCCGCGGGCGAGGAGTTTGATGTAGACGAAGTTCAGGATGAGCTCGAAAAACTCCGAAATAAAACGGCTGTAGGTGGTTTTTCTTTCCATGTGGAGATGGGCCTGCTCGAGCTTGGCTTTGAGTTCGGGAAAAGAATATCCCTCCCTCTTGTGCCCGAAGTCCTCGAGCCGGAGCCCCAGGGCGGAACGGAGCTTGTGCAGGAGAAAGAAACGGCCGGTGTGAGGGGTGACCGCAATAAACTCTCCGCCGGCCTTGAGGACGCGTGAGATTTCGGCGAGTGTCGCCTCGTCGCCGTCGACGTGTTCCAGGTAATCGAGGCAGAGCACGAGGTCAAACGAGCTTTCTTGGAAAGGCAGGTATTCTCCCTTGAGCTGGACAAGGTCGCGTTCGAGGATATCCCGGGCTGTCCGGAGGTTGGACAGGTCCTCATCGGCGTGGACCCAAAAGCCTCCCCTCTTCCGGGCGAAATAGCCCAAGATCCCCTGGGCGCACCCCAGGTCAAGAGCCACCCGGTCCGGGGACATGGGAATGGTTTTTTCCAGGAGCCTGAGCTTGTCTTTTTTCTTGAGGGATTTGTTGACCAAACGGAACTGCCAGGGTTCTTCGCTCATCGACAGGATTATATGGGGAGGAGCAGAAAAAAACAAGAAACGCCGCCCCTGGCTGACGCCCTCTTTTATTACCCAAGGCGAAGGGTATGGATGAGGAAGTCCGTGGACGACTGAGCGGGCATATTTTTAACCAAGGCGAGGGGCAGTGGCTGGAGAAACCCGTATGAGGAGTGAGCGGGCACGGTTTCTCGACCGGAGGGAGAGAAGAGCGAACGACGAATCGAGCCTGTTTTCCGCGCTGGGAGAAAACGGGCGCGGTTTCGAGGCCACTGCCCCGAGCCTTTTCTTGACTTGGCCGGGCCTTCGAATTATGATGAACGGCAAGAA
>CAYGXD010000058.1:0-19339 GCA_964353705.1 uncultured Eubacteriales bacterium
TGGAGTAAGAGGGAATTCAGGGAAGGCAGAGGACGACAATGGAAAAAATCAGGATCAGGCTTCAATCGTTCGACCACCGGTTGCTCGACCAGTCGGTGAAAGACATCGTCACTAAGGCCAAGCGGACGGGCGCGCGGATCTCCGGTCCGGTCCCCCTGCCCACGGCCATCCATCGGTATTGCGTCCTCCGGTCTCCCCACGTCGATAAGAAATCGCGCGAGCACTTCGAGATGCGCATCCACAAAAGGCTGATCGACATCGCCGAATACAACAATGAAACGATCGAGGAGCTCCAGAAACTGGACCTGCCGGCCGGGATCGATGTCGAGATCCAGGCCTTCGGCACGGGAGGAGAATGAGATGGTGGAAGGGTTGATTGGCAAGAAGGTCGGGATGACCCAGAGCTTTGACGCCGAAGGCAATGTCATCCCCATCACGGTGATCAAGGCCGGTCCGTGCTCCGTTATCCAGAAGAAATCGAACGAGAAGGACGGCTATGCGGCGGTCCAGCTCGGTCTGGTCGAGGATAAGGGCGTGAAGAAGCCCACGAAACCTCAGTCCGGTCATTTCCAGAAATCGGGCCTTCCTCCGGCCAGGATCCTCCGGGAGTTCCGGGCCAGCGATCCGGCCGAGCTCAAGGAGGGAGATCAGGTCTTGGTCGATATCTTCCAGGAGGGCGAACGGGTCCATATCACCGGGACCTCCAAGGGAAAAGGATTCCAGGGCGTCGTCAAGCGGCATGGCTTCCGGGGAGGGCGGGCCACGCACGGCTCGATGTTCCATCGGGCTCCTGGATCGATCGGCGCCTCTTCTTATCCTTCGCGGGTGCTGAAGGGCACCCGGATGGGAGGCCATATGGGCCAGGACAGGGTCACGGTCCGCAACTTGATCGTGATCCGGACGGACAAGGAGAACAACCTCCTCGTGGTCAAGGGAGCCGTCCCCGGACCGAGGGGAAGCTATCTCCTCATCCGGAAGGACGCGTTCGAGATCGGCGACCCGGCTTGAGAAGAGGAAGAGAGAGAAAGATGGCAAAAATCCCAATCCTCAACGAAAGCGGCCAGGTCGCGGGCGAACTCGAAGTCCCGGCCGAGTTTTTCTCCTATCCCGTTAAACAACACCTCCTCTACGAGGCGGTCGTCGAGCACCAAGCCAAGCAGAGAAGGGGGACCGCCGCCACCAAGACGCGGGCGGAGGTCAGCGGGTCCAACCGTAAGCTTTGGAAGCAAAAGGGGACCGGCCGGGCCAGGGTGGGAAGCATCCGCAGCCCGCTCTGGAGGAAGGGCGGCACCGTACACGGCCCACAGCCCAGAGACTATAAGTACGATATCCCCAAGCAGGCCCGGCGGAACGCCCTCCGTTCGGCCCTGGCCCTTCGCTTCGCCGAGAAACGCCTGCTCGTCTTGGCCGAAGCCAACCTCAAGGAGCCCAAGACCAAAGAAGCTACCCGATTGTTGAAGGCGCTCGAGCTGGATTCGGCGCTCATCGTCGACCGGGCCGCCAATAAGAACCTGTTCATCGCCGTTCGCAACATTCCCAAGGTCAAGGCCGCTGACGTCGATCACCTGTCCGTTTTCGACGTGCTCGCCCACAAGTGGCTCGTCTTTACTCAGCGTGCCTTTGAATCCCTGATCGGGAGGATCCAGCCATGAGAGACGCTTACCATATCATTCTCAAGCCGATCATCACCGAAAAGACGACACGGCTCAAAGAAAAGAACCGGGAGGTCTGTTTTCAGGTGGCGAGCCAGGCCAATAAGACGGAGATCAAAAAGGCGGTGGAGCAGCTGTTCAAGGTCAAGGTCGAAAGCGTTCGGACCCAGAAAATGGTCGGAAAATGGCGGCGCGTCGGCCGCGGCCAGGGCCAGAGGAGCGATTGGAAGAAGGCCTACGTCAAGCTTAAAGAAGGCGAAAAAATGATCGAATATTTCGAGGCGGTCTAAAATGGCAATCAAATCATACCGGCCCCGGACTTCCGGCTTGCGCCACAGGACAGGACTGACTTTCGAGGAGCTCACGACTCGGGAACCCTATAAGCCGCTTGTCGAGTACCTCCCCGTTTCCGGAGGGAGGGATTCGCGCGGCCATCTCTCCGTGAGGCACCGCGGAGGCGGCCACAAGAGGATGTACCGCGCCCTCGACTTCAAACGGGACAAGATCAACATCCCGGGCACCGTGGAAACGATCGAGTACGACCCCAACCGGTCGGCCTTCATCTCCCTTATCAAGTACAGGGACGGAGAAAAGCGCTACATCCTGACCCCGCTGAACGTCAAGGTCGGGCAGACGATCGTCTCTTCGGACTCCCAGGTGGACATCCTCCCAGGGAACGCGATGCCCTTGCGTTTCATCCCCCTGGGGACCATCATCCACAACATCGAGCTCCGCAAGAACAAGGGCGGGCAGGTCGCCAAGGCTGCGGGGAGCGGCGCCCAGATCCTGGCCAAGGAAGGGGATTACGCCCAGGTGAGGTTGCCTTCCTCGGAGATCAGGAAGATCCATCAGGACTGCCGGGCCACGGTCGGTCAGGTCAGCAACCTGGACCATCAGAACATCTCGATCGGCAAGGCGGGACGGACCCGCTGGCTCGGCTGGCGTCCCCATGTCCGCGGCACGGCCATGAACCCCGTCGACCATCCGCACGGCGGCGGCGAAGGGCGGTCCAAGGGAGGTCGTCATCCGGTCAGTCCCGAAGGGATCCCCACCAAGGGATACAAAACGAGACGGAACAAGCGGACGCAGGCGTTCATCGTCCGGAGAAGGAGTAAATAGCCATGAGCCGCTCTCTCAAGAAAGGTCCGTTTATCGATACCCCCCTCCGCGACAAGGTCCTGGCGATGAGATCCGTCAAGGAGAGGAAGGTGATCAAGACCTGGTCCCGCCGCTCGACCATCATCCCGGAGATGGTCGGCGTCACCATCGCCGTGCACAACGGGAGGAAATTCATCCCTGTCTTCATCACCGAGAACATGGTGGGTCACAAGCTGGGGGAATTCTCCCCGACACGAACCTTTAAAGGCCACACCTCCAAGGCGGCCAAGGCCATCAAGTTAGGCAAGTGAGATGAAAGAGAAGAGCTACGTAGCGCACGCCATCGCCAGATATGTCCGGATCTCTCCCCAGAAGGCCCGGCTGGTGGCGGACCTCGTCCGCGACCGGTTTGTGGGGGAGGCGCTGACCATCCTGCATTTCTCGAATAAAAAGAAAGCCAGTCAGATCATCGAAAAGGCCCTCCGCTCGGCCGTCGCCAATGCCCAGCAGAAGGCCCCCAACCTCGATGTCGATAACCTCTTCATCGGCCAGATCTATGTCAACCAGGGCCCCCAGATGAAGAGGGTCAGGCCGGCGCCCATGGGCAGAGCTTATCGCATCCAGAAGAAGATGAGCCATGTCCATGTCTATTTAGAGGAAAAGAAAGGGAGATAAACAGTGGGCCAGAAGACGCATCCACTCGGATTTCGTTTAGGTTTCAACAGGACATGGTCGTCGCGCTGGTTTTCCAGGGGCAAGGATTACAGCCGGCTCGTCCATGAGGACCTCAAGATGAAGAAGGCGATCAAGGAGAAATATTATCACGCCGGTATCTCCGAGGTCGTCGTTGAGCGGGTCGGTCCCAAGGTGAGGATCATCATCCACACCGCCCGTCCCGGGATCATCATCGGGCGGGGCGGGAAGGAAATCGAGAGCCTCAAGAACTTTCTCGAGGGGATCGCCAAGCGGGAGGTCTATGTCGATATCCGTGAGGTCGACAAGCCTGAGCTCAACTCCCTCCTGGTCGGTGAAGGGATCGGAGTCCAGCTCGAGAAGAGAATCGCCTATCGGCGGGCCATGCGCAAGGCGGTGGACATAGCCCTGAAGATGGGCGCCAAGGGCATCAAGGTGATGTGCTCGGGCCGGCTGGGCGGTGTCGAGATCGCCCGGTCCGAGTGGTACCTCAAGGGCCGGCTTCCGCTCCAGACATTGCGGGCCGACATTGACTACGCCTTCACCCAGGCCTTCACTACCTACGGACAGATCGGGATCAAAGTCTGGATCTATCGGGGAGACGTCGAGAAGTCCAAAATGACTTCCCAGACGGCCGAGGTCGAGGAGCTCTGACCATGTTGATGCCGAGCAAAGTCAAGTTCCGCAAGAGCCAGAGAGGCCGGATGCGGGGCAAGGCCAGCCGGGGCGCCGAGCTCTCGTTCGGGGAATTCGGGCTCCAGGCCCTCGAGCCCTGCTGGTTGACGGCCCGCCAGATCGAAGCCGGCCGCATCACTATTACGCGGTTCATGAAAAGGCGGGGCAAGCTCTGGGTTCGGACTTTCCCTTGGAAACCCGTCACCAAGAAACCGACCGAAGTCCGGATGGGCAAGGGCAAGGGCGATCCCGAATTCTGGGTCGATGTCATCCGGCCCGGCCGGATCATCTTCGAACTAGAAGGCATACCGGACAGCATAGCCAAGGAAGCGATGAGGCTGGCCGCCCAAAAGCTGCCGATCAAGACACGATTTATATCGAGAGAGAATCGAGAACTGAGATGAAAGCGCGAGAACTGAGAGAACTGACTGAGGACGAGCTCCAGCAGAAGGAAAAGGATCTCGCCGACCAGCTCTTCAGGCTGCGGTTCCAGCAGGCTGTGGGGCAGGTAGAGAATGCGATGAAGCTCCGGACCATCCGGCGGGACTTGGCCCGGATCAAGACCGTGCGCAAGGAAAAGGGCGGGAGAAAGGAATAGCGATGGAAGCCAATCCCACCAAGAGAAAGACAACCAAGATCGGCGTCGTCGTCGGTAAGAACATGAAGAAGACCGTCACCGTCCGCGTCGAGCGGCAGCTGCGCCATCCCCTTTACAAAAAGATCATCAAGCGGCAAAAGAAGTTCCTGGCCCACGACGAATACGAGAAGTGCAAGCTGGGCGATGTCGTACGGATCATCGAAACGCGTCCTATCAGCAAGCGCAAGCACTGGCGGGTCACCGAGATCGTCGGCCTCTCGGCGGCCGAAGCCGAGCCGGAGAGCGGGGAGATAAAAGAATGATCCAGATGCGAACGATGCTCAAGGTGGCCGATAACTCCGGCGCCCGGATGATCATGTGTATCACCCCCCAGGGGGGAGGTGTCGGCCGGCTGGCAACGCTGGGCGATATCATCTCGGCGACGGTCAAGGAGGCCGAGCCGGAGAGCAAGATACCCAAGGGCAAGGTCGTGCGGGCGGTGGTCGTCCGGACGAGCAAGGAAATCCGCCGCAAGGACGGGTCCTACATCCGGTTCGACGACAACGCCGCCGTGATCATCGACAAGGCCGGCGAGCCGGTGGGCACCCGGGTGTTCGGCCCGGTGGGGAGAGAGCTGCGGGAGAGGAAATTCATGAAGATCGTCTCGTTGGCTCCGGAGGTCCTCTGATGAGCAGACTGGCCCTGAAAAAAGGAGACGTGGTCTTCGTCCGCAAGGGAAAAGACAAGGGCAAGACCGGCAAGGTCCTGATGATCCTGACCGAAAAAAACCGGGTCATCGTCGAGAAGATCAATTTCGTCAAGGAGTTTATCCGTCCCGACCGCAGCCGCAACGTCCAGGGCGGCATCATGGAGAAAGAGGCGCCCCTCGCGGTGGCTAACGTCATGATTTTCTGCTCGGAGTGCGGCCAGGGCGTCCGGGTGAAAAAGAAGACGCTGGAGGACGGCAGCCGTATCCGGGTTTGCCGGAAGTGCGGGCTGAGCCTGGAGAAAGAGAAGTGAGGGAGAAGCGATGAGCCGCCTGTATGAGAAGTACAAGAACGAGATCATCCTCGAGCTCCAGAGTGAGCTGGGGATCAAGAACAAAATGGCCGTCCCCCGCCTGGAAAAGATCGTCCTGAATATGGGGGCCGGTGACGCCATCCAGAACATCAAGCTCCTGGACTCGGCCAAGGCCGAGCTCGGGCAGATCGCCGGCCAGCTGCCGGTCATCGGCCGGGCCCGCAAATCGATTTCCGCCTTCAAGCTGCGCAAGGGGCAGGCCATCGCTTGTTTCGTGACCCTTCGGAGCAAGCGGATGTACGAGTTCTTCGACCGGCTGGTCAACATCGTCCTCCCCCGGGTCCGGGACTTCAAGGGAGTATCTCCCAAATCCTTTGACGGCCGGGGGAACTATACCCTGGGCATGAGAGAGCAGCTCGTTTTCCCAGAGATCGACTACACGAAGGTCGATAGGTCCCGGGGGATGAACATCACCATCGTCACTACGGCCCGAGATGATCGGGAGGCCTTTGCCCTGTTGAAGAAACTGGGCATGCCTTTTCGTGAGGCCTGACGGATAAGGAAGGAATCATGTCTACAACAGCGGCTTATGCCAAGTCCCTGCGTCAGCCCAAGTACGCTATCCGCAAGCACCGGCGTTGCCGGATCTGCGGCCGGCCCAAGGGCTATTACCGGAAGTTCGACATGTGCCGGCTCTGCTTTCGCGAACTGGCGCTCAAGGGCGAGATCCCCGGGGTCATCAAGGCCTCCTGGTAAAGAGTCGAAAGGATCAAACGATGAGTCAAACGGACCCGATTGCGGACTTGCTCACGAGGATTCGGAACGCGGCGCGCATCCGGAAGCGGGAGGTGACCATTCCCTCTTCGAAACTGAAAGTGGAAGTGGCCAAGATTCTGAAGGAAGAAGGATATATCCGGAATTTCAAAGTCGTTGACGATAACAAACAGGGGATATTGAATATCGCCCTCAAATACACGGACGACAACCAGAGCGTCATCTCTGGGCTCCGCCGGGTCAGCCGGCCGGGCTGCCGGCTTTTTTGCACCCGGGATTCCATTCCCAAGGTGTTGGACGGTTTGGGCATCGCCATCATCTCGACGTCGAAGGGGATGCAGACCGGCAGGAAATGCGGGGAGTTGGGAGTCGGCGGAGAGATCCTGTGCTATATCTGGTAAAGTCGCCGGAAGGGAGAGCCTGAAGATGTCGAGAGTCGGAAGGAAGCCGATCGCGTTGCCGGTGGGAGTGAAGGTGACGATCCATGCCAACCGGGTCGAATTCGAGTCCTCGAAAGGCAAACTCGAGTCGCCCCTGATGCCGGGTATCCAGGCCAAACTCGGGGACCAGAAGCTCGTTTTCAGCCGGGCGGACGATTCCAAGAGCATGCGGGCCAATCATGGATTGGTCAGAAGCCTGGCCAATAACGCCCTTTTGGGGGTGACGGTCGGCTTCTCCAAGCAGCTGGAGATCGTCGGTGTCGGATACCGGGCCAAGATGGAGAAGGATGGGCTCGAGCTCAGCGTGGGTTATTCCAAGCCCGTTCTATACAAGATCCCGGCGGGTGTCCAGGTTGTCGTCGAGAAGCCGACGCTCATCACGGTCAAAGGGATAGACAAACAGCAGGTCGGCCAGGTAGCCGAGGAGATCAAGCGCTTTCGCAAGCCCGATCCCTATAAGCTCAAGGGCATCCGGTATTCCGGCGAGCGTCTGATCAAGAAAGAGCGGAAGGCGGGGGTGGCCAGTGCGTAAAGACAAATCCGAAGCCAAGAAGAAGGTCAAGGCCAGGATCCGCCTGAGAGTCCGGGCGAAGATCCGGGGCAGTGCGGAAAGACCGAGGGTGTTTGTTTTCAAGAGCAATCGCTATATTTATGCCCAGGCGGTCAATGATGAAAGCGGCACAGTGCTGGTCTCTGCCTGCACCCTGGAGAAGGCTCTCCAGGAAAAGATCAAGAACACCAAGAACAAGGACGCCTGCCAGAACCTGGGTCAGGTCCTGGCCGAGCGCCTTAAAGAAAAGAAGATCGAGCGGATCGTCTTTGATAGAGGCACGTATCCCTATCACGGCCGGGTGAAGACCCTGGCCGAGGCCCTAAGGAAAGGCGGCTTGGCCTTTTAAGGCCGACGGCGAAGCGATCAAGGAGGAAAAAGAGTGGACAGGGACAAATCGAAGCGCCCGGCGGGGGAAGAATCGGGAGAGTTCGAACTCAGAGACCAGGTCATCTCCATCCGCCGCGTCACCAAGGTCGTTAAAGGTGGGAAAAACCTCAGCTTCTCCGCGCTGGCCGCCGTGGGCAACGAACACGGGACAGTCGGCGTCGGCAAGGGCAAGGCCCGCGAGGTGCCCATGGCCATCTCCAAAGCCGTCCAGGCAGCCAAGAAACGCCTCATCCACGTGCATCTTAACGGCACGACCATCCCCCATCTCGTCCGCGGGGAGGATGGGGCCGGCACGGTCATCCTCAGGCCGGCCTCCAAGGGAACCGGAGTGATCGCCGGCGGAGCCGTCCGGGTGATCGTCGAGTTGGCCGGCATCAAAGACATCCTGACCAAATCCATCCGGAGCAACAACCCCTTCAGCGTGGCCAACGCCACCCTCAAGGCGCTGAAGCAGCTCCGCAACCCGGAAGAGGTCTCGCAGAAGAGGGGAAAGGCGAAAGAAGTGATATGGCAGTGAAAAGGACTCCGGCACAAAAAAAGGAAGGGCCGAAGCGCGAGCTGCGCATCACCCTGGTCCGCAGCTTGATCGGCTATCCCCAGAGACAGCGGGAAACGGCCAAGGGACTGGGCTTGAGAAAGATCAGCTCTCAGGTTGTTCGTCCCGACCGGCCCGAGATCCGGGGGATGATCGCCAAGGTGTCGCATCTGGTGAAGGTGGAGGTCGTAGAGAAATGAACCTGAGCAACTTGCATCCAGCCCAAGGCTCGAAGAGACGGGACAAGAGACGGGGGCGCGGACCGGGCTCCGGGCAGGGGAAGACGGCGGGACGGGGCCACAAAGGCCAGAAATCGGTCGCCGGCTTTTCCCAAAAAAGGGGCTTTGAAGGCGGCCAGATGCCTCTTCATCGCCGCCTTCCCAAGAGAGGTTTCACCAATATTTTCAAAACTGAATACACGGAGATCAACCTGGCAGACTTGGACAAGCTGGCCGGCGCGGAGATCAGTCCTAAAATCCTCCGGGAGGCGGGTTTGATCAAAAAGGAAACGGAACATTTCAAGATTCTGGGGCGGGGAGAGATATCCGTCCCCAAGAAGATCCAGGCCTACAAGTTCTCTCAATCGGCCAAAGAGAAGATCGAGAAAGCGGGCGGCCAAGCCGTGATCATCGGGAACCGCTAATGATAGACAGCATCAGAAATATCTTCAGTATCCCCGAGCTTCGAAGGAGAGTTCTGTTCACCCTGCTCTTGCTGGCCATTTACCGGATCGGCGCCCAGATCCCGAACCCGGGGATCAGCGCCGACGCCCTGGCCGAGTTCTGGCAAACCCAGAAGGGAACGATTTTCGGGTTCATTGACTTGTTCTCCGGGCGCGCCATGTCCAGGATGACCATCTTCGCCCTGGGCATCATGCCCTACATCAGCGCTTCGATCATCCTCCAGCTCCTCCAGGTCGTCTGGCCGTTCCTGGAGAGGCTGTCCAAGGAAGGAGAGCTCGGCCGGAAAAAGATCACCCAGTACACCCGATACGGCACCCTCCTGATCTGCTTCATCCAGGCCATGGGGATCGGCGTCTACCTGCAGAGCCTGCGGAGCCCCGGAGGTGCAAGGATCGTCCCCAATCCCGGCTTGGGCTTCCAATTTCTCACCGTCCTCACCCTGACGACAGGGACGATTTTCGTGATGTGGCTGGGGGAACAGATCTCCGAGCGGGGGATCGGCAACGGCATCTCCCTCATTATATTCGCCGGCATTGTGGTCGATATGCCACGGGGTTTCCTGAGTATCCTCAGCGGCCTCCGGACGGGAAACATGGACCCGCTGCGGCTCATTTTTCTGATCGCCCTGATGCTTGCGGTCATCGCCGTCATCGTCTTCGTGGAGCGGGGGCAGCGCCGGATTCCGGTGTCCTACGCCAAGAGAGTTGTGGGCCGGCGGGTCTACGGCGGTCAGAGCACCCATCTACCGTTGCGGGTCAACACCGGCGGCGTCATCCCGATCATCTTCGCCGCTTCGATCATCACCATTCCCCAGACTATCGCCCAGCTCATCAAAATTCCCATTTTCCAGACGATCTCCCAGCAGTTCAATATCGGCATGCCGCTCTACAACCTCCTCTACGTCTCGGCCATTATCTTCTTCACGTATTTTTATGTCTCCATCGTGTTCAATCCTGTGGACGTCGCCGACAACCTGAGGAAGTACGGCGGGTTCGTCCCGGGTATCCGGCCGGGGAAGAACACCTCGGACTTCATCGACACCACCCTGTCCCGGATCACGCTGGTCGGGGCCGTTTACCTCGCGGCCATCGCCATCCTGCCAGAGTTCCTGATCACCGGATTCAGAGTCCAGTCCCTGCCGCTCATCGGGAATTTCCTGGACGCGAATCTGCCGCGCTGGTTCACCCAGGGGCTGAACGTCGATTTCTATTTCGGCGGCACCTCCATCCTGATCGTCGTGGGCGTGGCCATGGACACCATGCAGCAGATCGAGGCCCAGCTGGTGATGAGGCACTACGATGGGTTCATGAGACGCAGCCGGCTCAAGGGCAGGAGGGGATAGGGCATGAGGATCATTCTCTTCGGACCTCCCGGATGCGGCAAGGGCACGCAGGGGGATCTTGTGGAACGCCGCTACGGCTTTCCCAAGATCTCCACGGGCGACCTTCTCCGCCGGGCGGTCCAAGAGAGGACGCCTCTCGGGATCGAGGCTGAAGCGATGATGAGCCGGGGCGAATTGGCGAGCGACGAGGTCGCCTTAGGACTTGTCCGGGAAAAGATCGCGAGCCCCGATTCCCGGCGGGGGTATCTCCTGGACGGCTTTCCGCGAAACCCAGCCCAGGTCCAGGGTCTCGAGGCCTTAAACGGAGACCGGCCCGAGGTCGTTATCGAGCTCGATGTCGACAGCCAGTCTTTGATCGAGCGCATGCAGGGCCGGCTGACCTGCCGGAATTGCGGAGCGATCGCCAACCTCCGGCTTCAGAAGCCGCGGACCGAAGGGCGGTGCGATAGCTGCGGCGGGGAGCTCTACCAGCGGCCGGACGACCGTCCCGAGGTCATCAGAGAGCGCCTGAGGGTCTACCACGAGCAGACCGAGAAAATCAGGCCCCATTACCAGGCCAAGGGCGTTTTTCACCGGGTGGATGGAGCGGGCTCGGTGGAGGAAGTGTTCCGCCGGATCTCCGGCATCCTCGATCGCGAGTTGGCCCGCCGGGAGTCGGACAAGGCGCCGAGATGATAATCTATAAGACCGCGGAAGAGATCGCCGTGATGAGACAGAGCAACCAGATCGTGGCCAGGATTCTCGTCGAGCTCAAGGCCATGGTACGGCCCGGTGTTCGCACTTGTGAGCTCGACGCCTATGCCGAAGCCAGAGCCCGCGAGCTGGGGGCGGTGCCCGCGTTCAAGGGCTACCGGGGGTACCCGGGTTCGCTCTGCACCTCGGTCAACGAAGAGATCATCCATGGCATCCCCTCCCAACGCATCCTCCGAGAAGGGGATATCATCGGGCTCGATTTCGGTGTCCTCTTTGAGGGCTTCTACGGCGATGCGGCGGTGACCGTTCCGGTCGGCTCCATCGAGCCTCCGGCCCGGCGCCTGATCGCCGTTGCCGAAGCCGCTTTCTACAAAGGCATCGAGCAGCTGACGAAAGGCAACCGTATCTCCGATATCTCCCATGCCATCCAGGTATATGTGGAATCCGAGGGGTTTTCGGTCATCCGCTCATTCGTCGGGCACGGCATCGGCCACTCTCCGCATGAGGAGCCGCAGGTGCCGAATTTCGGACCGCCCGGGCGCGGCCCCAAGATCAAGGAGGGGCTGACCCTGGCCATCGAGCCGATGATCGCGGCCGGAGATTGGCAGGAGGAAATCCTCGACGACGGCTGGACGGCGGTCACTAAGGACAGGAGTCTGTCAGCGCACTACGAGCATACCGTGGCCGTGACCCGCCGCGGGGTGGAGATACTGAGTCTAGACGAGCCGGGGAAGCCGTCGCATTTCTCCCCGGAGGAAAAATCATATGCCTAAACAGGATGTCTATGAAGCGGAAGGGACGGTCCTCGAGACCTTGCCCAACGCCATGTTCCGGGTCGAGCTGGCCAACAAACACCGGGTCCTGGCCCACATCTCCGGTAAGATGAGGAAGCATTTCATCCGCATCCTGCCCGGTGACAGGGTGCTGATCGAGCTCTCCGCTTACGACCTCACCAAGGGACGAATCACCTATCGGTTTAAATAAAGGAAAGGTCCATGAAAGTTAGAGCATCGGTCAAAAAGATCTGCCGTAACTGCAAGATCGTCAGACGCAAAGGTATCATCCGGGTGATCTGTATCAACCCGAGGCACAAACAAAGACAAGGATAAACGAGGGTAAAATGGCCAGAATCGCAGGTATCACGCTGCCGCCGGAAAAAAGGATCGAGGTTGGACTCACCTACATCTACGGGATCGGGCGCTCCAAGTCGAACCTGATCCTCCAGGAAGCCAAGATCGATAAGAACAAGAAGGTCAAGGCGCTATCCGAGGACGAGATCAACAAGATCCGTCAGATCATCGAGAAGCGCGAGAAGATCGAGGGTGACCTCCGGAAAGAGATCAGCACCAACATCAAGCGGCTGATCGATATCGGGTGTTTTCGGGGGATGCGCCATAAGAGGAAGTTGCCCGTCCGAGGCCAAAGGACGCGGACCAACGCCCGCACCAGGAAGGGACCGCACGGCCATGCCATCAAGAAGATGAAGGCCTAAGCCTGCGAAGGAGAGAGAGCTCATGGCGAACGCAACAAAAACGAAGAAGAAAAAAGTCAGGAAGGAGATCGGGTTCGGGGTAGCCCACATCCAATCGACGTTCAACAATACGATCATCACGATCACTGACCGCGAAGGCAATACGGTCTGCAGCGCGAGTTCCGGGACGGCCGGGTTCAAGGGCGCGCGCAAGGGGACCCCGTTCGCGGCCCAGCTCGCCGGCAAGGAGGCCTCCACCAAAGCCAGGGACCTGGGAGTGAAATACGTGGATGTCCGCATCTCGGGACCGGGGGCGGGTCGGGAGTCGGCTATCCGGGCCCTCCAATCTTCCGGGCTGGAGATCAAGTCCATCCGGGACGTGACGCCCATCCCTCATAACGGCTGCCGGGTCCCCCGCCGGAGACGAGTCTGAGGGGATGAGGCGACAAGGAGAGAAAGATGTCGAGACATGGTGAACCTGTTTGCCGACAGTGTCGGGTTGAAAAGACCAAACTGTTCCTGAAGGGCGACAAGTGTCAGTCCGAGAAATGCCCGGTCGAACGCCGCGGCTACGCGCCCGGGCAACACGGCCGGGCCAGAAAGCGCATCCTCGGCTACGGGCTACAGCTCAGGGAGAAACAAAAGCTCAAGAGGTTCTATGGGATGACCGAGCGTCAGTTCCACCTGTTCTTCAGGCGGGCCGAGCGGCAGAAGGGCATTACCGGCGAAAACCTGCTCGCCATGCTGGAGAGAAGGCTGGATAACGTGGTCTTTGTCACGGGGTTCGCCCGCTCTCGGACGCACGGGCGGCAGCTCATCAGCCATGGCCATTTCAGCGTCAACCAGAGGAAGGTCACGGTCCCTTCCTTTATCGTGGATGAGGGAGACGAGGTCAAGATCCGGCCCCGGTCGGCGCAGTTCGAGGACATTAAGCGAGTGGTCGACCAGAACAAGAATAAGACTGTGCCCGGCTGGCTCGCGGCTGATTGGGATAACATGATCGTGAAGATTGCCGCCCTGCCTACCCGCCAGGACATCACGCTCCCCGTTGAAGAGCACTACATCGTTGAGCTCTATTCCAAATAACCGGAGCGGCGCGGAGAAACGGGATCAAAAGGAGGGAATATGATAGAGATCGGTTTTCAGAGACCCAAGTACTTGGAGTGTGATTACGAGACCTTGAGGGAGAAGTACGGCCGGTTCTGGGCCCAGCCCTTTGAGCGTGGGTACGGAGTCACGGTCGGCAATGCCCTGCGGAGGATCCTGCTGTCCTCGATCAACGGAGCGGCCATCACCGCCCTGCGGATCCAGGGCGTCCTCCACGAATTCTCCACGATTCCCGGTGTCGTCGAGGACGTGACCGACATCATCTTGAACATTAAGACGATCCCCCTCAAAATTAAAAGCAACCTGCCCAAGCGAATGACCCTGAAGATGGAGGGGCCGGCCGTGGCCAAGTCCTCCGACATCGTCCACGACGGAGATGTCGAGATCCTGGATCCCGATGTCCATATCGCCTCTCTTGACCGGGACGGCCGGCTGGATATCGAGATGATCGTCAAGAACGGCCGCGGCTACGTCGCGGCCGACCAGAACTTCGACGAGACGCTGAGTGTCGATTTTATCCCTCTTGATTCCTCTCACTCGCCCGTCCAGAAAGTGAATTACCGGGTCGAGCAGGCCCGGGTGGGGAAAAGGATCGATTATGAGAGCCTGAATCTGGAGATCTGGACGACCGGAGCGGTCTCGCCCCACGAGGCGCTCTCCCAGTCGGCCAAGATCCTGCGCGACCACCTGGCCATTTTCCTGAATATCATCGATGAACCGCTGGAGAAAGAGCCGATAATCGCCAAGAAGGAGATCCCCCACATCACTCAGCTGGATGTCCTGCTCAAGCCCATAGAGCACCTCGAGCTCTCGGTCCGCTCTTCCAATTGCCTGAAGTCGGCCGGGATAGAGCGGATCTATGAGCTCGTCCAGAAGAGCGAAGACGAACTGCTCAAAACCAAGAACTTCGGCCGGAAATCTCTGGCCGAGATCAAGGAGACCCTGACGAATCTGAACCTGGGCTTGAGCCTGGACCTTCATCCCAAGCTCCTCGAGAGGATTCAGGCTGAGGTCCAGGAAGACAGAAGGCGAAAGGAGGCGGCGGAATGAGGCATCAGGTCAAGGGGCGAAAACTGCGGCGGCCGACGGCCCATCGGCTGGCCCTGCTGCGCAACCTCGTCACCTCCTTTCTGGAAAAGGAACGGATCAGGACGACACTGGCCAAGGCCAAGGAGGTCCGGCCGCTGGCCGAGAAGATGATCACTCTGGGAAAGAGGGGAACGCTTCACGCCCGGCGCCAGGTCATCTCGTTTGTCCGGAAAGAGTCGGTCGTGGTCAAGGTCTTTGACGACCTGGGACCGAGGTTCGGCCAACGGCCCGGCGGGTATTCCCGGATCGTCAAACTCGGCCGACGCATGGGCGACGGAGCCCAGATGGCCATGCTCGAGCTCGTCGGCTCTGAATACAAGAAAAAAGCGAAGAAAAAGAAAGATAAAGAGAAGGCGGCCAAGAAGCCCAAATAGAGCGGTTGCAGCCGGGAAGGGGACCGCCTATCCGCGGCCCGGGATCTTCAACCTTTGTCCAGGTTTTATGAAGTGCACGCTGCGGAGGCCGTTCAACCGGGCGATCGCGTTGACGCTGGTGTGATAGCGGGCGGCTATAGTGGAGAGGGTTTCGCCGCTGCGCACTTGGTGCCAGCCGTATTGAGCCTCGGGGGGAACCCATTTCGGAAGAACGGAGGTTACGGACGCCGCTTTTTCGCCGCACCCGGCCGGGACCCGCAAAGCATATTCATAGGCCGGGGTTGAATCATACCGGAGCTCAGGATTCAGGGCGGCGAGACTCGAGACGTCAACTCCGATGGAGTCCGCGAGTGCGGACAGCTTGAAGGGCTGAGCGACCGTGACTGTTTCGAACGGCAGCGGCGGGTCAGGCGGAGAGAGCTCAAAGCCGTATTTTGCAGGATTGTTGATAATGAGGAGCGTAGCGATAAAACGAGGGACATACCGCGCCGTCTCCCAGGGCAGTTGGCGGTAGAGATCCCAGAAGTTGTCGAGGTAGTCAATCCGCTGGGTCCGGATGACATTCTGCACCCGGATTTCGCCGCAGTTGTAGCCGGCCAGGGCGGTCGACCAGTCGCCGAAGAAGGAATGGAGCTCGACCAGATACCGAAGCGCCGCCCGGGTGGATTTGACGGGGTCCATGCGTTCGTCGACATAGCGATCCCTCTTAAGCCCGTAGCGGTAGCCGGTCGACGAGATGAACTGCCACATCCCGAGGGCCCGTGCCCTGGACAAAGCTCTCACCTTGAACCAGCTTTCGATGAGCGGAAGCCAGGAGAGCTCTTCGGGCAGGCCCTCTTTTCTTATCTCCTCAAGGATCATCTCCCTGTAGAGACCCGACCGCTTGTAGCCCTCGAGGAATTGGGCCTTTTCCTTGGTCTGGAATGACTTGATCTCGTCCAGCACTTCCTTGTTTTCCTCGAGAGGGATGGTCTTGTGGTTATCCCCGACCGTTACCGGCCGGGAAGCGTATATCTGCTGGATGCGCTGGGCGATCAAAAGACGGAGGTCGTTCTTCTCCTGAAGCAGGGCTGAGTCCCCAGGGAGCTGGACTTTGAGAATGAGGGCGTAGGCTTCGTCGAGCGCCTGGAAAGCGGAGTCCAGTTCTCCCTTTTCCCAGGCGGTCAAGGCATTCTGGTAGGTGTTGAGCGCTTCCTCGAGGATGACGGACGGATCTTCTTTTCCCGTAAGAGCAGCGCTCTCCTGGTTTTGGCTCTCCGGCAAGGTTTCTTCCTGGACGGGGAGAGTCTCTTTCTCTTCCGGCGCCGGCTGTTGAGACGGCGGTTCAGCCGGTTGCTCTTCCGCGACGGGGGAGGGAGGCGGGGGGACGGCGACCTTCGGCGAAACCTCGGACGAGGAGCAAGCCCAAGACAGCGCCAATCCAATCCCTAATAAGACAATCGCGATTCGGCTGCTCTTTTTCATCTATTGAAGCCTTATCTTATACCATGCCAAGATGCACCGGTCAACCGGTTCCTTGCTGATAGGGAGAAAATCTGGGATTATTGTACTCAATTTGAGTACAAAATGGCCTTATTTTTCAGACGCCTTGCGGTGCCAGCGCCAGGCGGTCTCAACAATACTCTCCAGGTTGGAGAAGCGAAGCTTCCAGCCCAGGGTTTTTTCGGCTTTCTCTTTGGAGGCCAGAAGAACCGGCACGTCTCCCAGCCGCTCCGGCCGGGCTTTATAGGTGACCTTCCGGCCGGTCACTTCCTCCACTTTCTTAATCACCTCAAGGACCGAGAAGCCCCGGCTGGCCCCCAAGTTGATAGAATCGCTCTTACCTGAGGACAGGAGCCTCCGGAGCGCCAGGACGTGGGCTTCGGCCAGGTCGGTGACGTGGATGTAGTCCCGGACGGCAGTTCCATCCGCGGTGGGAAATTCCGTCCCATAGAGGTCAAAGCTCACTTTTTTTCCCAGGAGGAATAAAAGGAGGTTGGGGATGAGGTGAGTTTCCGGGTCGTGCATCTCTCCCAGATGGTTATCCGGGTCGGCCCCCGCGGCGTTGAAGTAGCGAAGCGAGATGAATTTCAAACCGTACGCTTTATCGTAATCCTGGAGGATCCTCTCGACGAAGAGCTTGGTATGTCCGTAGGGATTGATCGGGTTCAGGGGATGGGATTCCGTGATCGGGGTCTCCCGAGGGAGACCGTACACGGCGGCGCTTGAGGAGAAGATGATCTTATTGACCCCGGCCCCCAGCATGGCTTCGAACAGGTTCAGGCTGGTGCTGAGGTTGTGGGTGTAATACTTCTGGGGATTTAGGTAGGATTCGCCCACCTGGATAAGCGAGGCGAAGTGAAGCACGGCGTCAAATCGATGAGCCCGGAAAACGCGGCTGATTTCATCTTTGTCATCCAGGTCGCCGCGGACGACTTCTCCGCCCCGTACGAGCTCCTCTTTTCCTGATGAGAAATTGTCGAAGATGACGACTTCGAACCCTTCGCGGAGCAAGGACTTGACCGAGTGAGAGCCGATGTAACCGGCGCCGCCGCAGACGAGGACCTTCATGCTTTTTTCCCTTTGATCAGGCCTTCGGCGGCCCGGATTCCCTGGACTCTGGTCTCGAAGATATTGTCGAGCTGCATCCCGTACAGGCGCTTGAGGATTTTGCCCATGGCCGGACCCGGCTCGACACCCAAGCCGATCAAGTCCCGGCCCAGGATCAGAGGCCTTATGGATTCCCGGCTGACGTTCAGCTCGTCGAACCTTTTGAGCAGCCATTTGCCCTGCCGGTCCAGGGATTTAACCAGCCCCTCCTTACGGCCGGCCCGGTCGGCGGCGTCGAGATAGACCAGGAGCTCGATCTCTCCCTGGGTTTCCGCGGCCAGCCGGTTGAAGGCCTTCTTGGTGACGTTCTCCCGGTTGAGCCAGAGCTCGGACAGCCGGTGATGGGAACGGATGAGCACGGGCACCATCTTCCTGAGGTTGTAGCCGTTCCAGGAAAAGATCCGGAATCGGGCGAGGACCTTCTTGACTACGCGCTCGCTGGCCAAATCGTGGCCGTTGTTGGTGATGGCCATCCGGCCTCGTTTGTATTCCCAGTGGGCCGTCGCCGGTTTGCCGACGTCATGGTAGAGCGAGGCCAGCAGCAAACAGAGCGTTTTCTCCTGGCTGAGTGCGGCGAAGCCGGCAAGGGCCTTGGCCTGGTCGACTGTGAGCCGGGTATGCTGCCAGACGCTGTGATGGCCGAAATCGTCTTTTTCCGGGTGGAAAACCGAGTCCTGGATGGACAGAGTCAGCCGGTAAAGCTCCGGGAAAAGCTGCTTAAGCACTCCCAGCTTGAAAAGTTCTTCGAGTCCGACCGACGGGCGTTCTGAGAGAAGCAGGATCTTGAACAGCTCTTCGTTCACTCTCTCGACGCTCAGGCCGCTCAGGTCGATCCCCTTGGCGATCGTGTAGATCTCCGGATCGACGGAGAATCCCAGTGCGGAGCTGAAGCGGGCCACACGGAGCACCCGGAGCGGGTCCTCGGGAAACGCGCGGGCGTTGGTCAGGCGGATCCGCCGCGCCCGGATATCCTCCCGGCCTCCGAACGGATCGACGAGAACACCGTCGGCCAGCCTCAGGGCCATGCTGTTCGCGCGGAAATCACGCCGCTCGAGGTCTTTCTCTACGGGGAGAGAGGGGTCGGCCGCGACCATGATGTCCTTGTGGCGGCGGGCCGGGACGTCGGCTGCGGTGTCCGTCCTGGGCAGTGCGATGTCGTAGGTCTTATTCCGGACCGTGAACTTGATGATCCCGAAGCTCCGGCCGACCAGGTCGACTTTGCCGTGAGGGCCGATCCGGCGGATGACCTCGTCCAGGGCGAATCCGGTGACCAGGATATCCACTTCAGGGGATGGCCTGCCCATAACGAGATCGCGGACATAGCCGCCCACCGCGTAGACATTCCGGCCGAATAACCGGACGAAAAGGCCTTTGTCCCGGAACTCCGCCTTGAAGAATGGCATGGTCGTATTCTCGGACGTCTATTCTATCACGCTTTTTCCTATTGTATAAGCCGGCCGGGGCATCTTCAACGAGTTTCGGATCGGTCCCGCGCGGGCCGATCGCGCGCCCCGCAACCGCTATACCTTGTCCGGTCTTGTCCTTTGGCCCGGCATCGTGTATTCTAGGGCCTTCGGATTGAGGATG
>CAYGXD010000059.1:0-4499 GCA_964353705.1 uncultured Eubacteriales bacterium
TCCGAAGCGTCAACGAGGAAGGACTGGAGTACTCGACGCCTCAGTACGGGAACCAGGGTGCCACCTGCGAGGCCTGCTGGGCCTACGATTATGGGCGCGGCCGGGTCTGTTTCATGGCGCCCGGTCATACCATCCCCAGCCTCTGGAATGCGGAGTATGTGAAGCTCCAGAAGAACGCCTTGAGGTGGCTCCTGAGAAAAATCTAACCTGGGTGGCGAGGGCCAGGACTCAGTTCCTTGATTATCCCCGGCCCGTATTCTAAGATATTTCGAGAGAAGTCTTCCGATGCCAGCAGATGTCTTGACTCCGTCCGGTTCGGCCGAAAAAGAAAAGAAGGCGGCGGCCGGGAACTCTATCCTCGCGGCCGTCTTCCTGACGGTGCTCAAACTGATAGTCGGGCTGATCACCGGAAGCCTGGGGATACTGGCCGAGGCCGCCCACTCGCTCCTCGACCTCGTAGCGGCCGTAGTCACTTTTCTGGCCGTCCGCATCTCGGACAAGCCGGCCGACCACGAGCACACTTACGGGCATGGCAAGATCGAGAATTTCTCCGCCCTGGTCGAGACGGTTCTGCTCTTCGTGACCTGCGCCTGGATCATCTATGAGGCGGTCCGGCGGATTTTCTTCGCCACCATCGAAGTCGACCCCAGCCTCTGGGCGTTTCTCGTCATGGCCGTCTCCATCGGGGTCGATGTCAGCCGGTCCAGGATGTTATACAGGGCGGCGCGGAGGCATCACTCCCAGGCCCTCGAGGCCGACGCTCTTCATTTTTCGACCGATGTCTGGAGTTCTTCTGTTGTCATTGTGGGTCTAATCCTTGTCTGGCTTGGCCAGAACGTTTTTCCGGCGGCCTCGAAAGTGCTCCATCGCGCCGACGCGGTGGCGGCACTGGGCGTTGCCGTCATCGTCTTTTTTGTGAGCTTCCGGCTGGGCCGGCGGACCATGGATGTCCTCCTTGACCGGGCGCCCGACGGGCTTCCCCAGAAACTCAGGGAAGCGGCGGCCGAGGTCGATGGCGTTCTCGGTGTCGGCCAGGTCAGGGTGCGCCGGTCGGGCCCGGTCTTTTTTGTCGATATGACGGTCGACGTCGACCGAAACCAATCCTTCGAGCGCACCCATGCCATCGCCGACGACGTCGGGGTCCGTGTCCAGAGCATCGCGCCGGGCGCGGATGTCGTCGTCCACACCGACCCCCGAGAGGTAGAGCGCGAGACCATGGCGAAGCGGATCCGGGCGATCGCCTACAGGAACCAGATGGCGGTTCACAACATCGGCCTCCACGAGGACAGGGGCCGCATTTTTATCGACCTGCACCTCGAGGTGGACGACCACCTTTCACTCCAGCAAGCTCATGAGATGTCCAGCCACATCGAGCGCGACCTCCGCGAGGACATGCCGGATATCGAGCAGGTCTATGTCCACCTGGAATCGCGGGGGACCGGGATCGGCGACGGGCTCGACGTCACGCCCCGCGAACGCGAGCTCGTGGAGCACGTCAAACGCCTGACCGACGAGATTGCCGGGCCGTCACGCTGCCATAACGTCAAGGTACTCCAGCACGGAGAGAAGCTATCGGTTTCGCTTCACTGCAACTTCGAAAAAGATCTGTCGATCATCCAGATCCATGACCTGACCTCCCGGATCGAAGAACGCTTAAAAAAGAATATTCCCGGGGTTGACCGCTGCGTTGTCCATGCGGAGCCGGCTTCTTCTTAATTAATCCGTCCGGCTAGAATATGAACCCAACCAGGAAAAAGTGCCCCCATGTATCCGGGTCGAGGTCGGGGTCGGATATCATCATCGGCTGGTATTCGAAGACGATGCCGATCTTTCCGATGCTAAGCGCCAGCCCGACGATCCCGTGGTAGGCGAGCATCGTCCTGAACTCGGAGATGGATTGGTCTCCAATATCGGTGTTGACAAAAGTAAAATCGGGGCCGATACCGCCTCCGCCGTAGAGAGTGAGGAACCCGAGCCTGAACCCGAGCTTGGCGTTGGCGAAGACATCCAATTGAATGACGGAAACGTCAATATCCGAGCGCTCGTGGTACGAGGGCTGGAACTCCAGGCCGATCCCAAAACTCCTGGCGATCCCGAAGTCGGAGCCGAAAGAAAGGAGCCAATGATCACCGAATCCGTACTTGATATACGACCCCGAAATGATCTTGTCAGGCGGCGTCTGTTTGTTTTGAGCTTCTTGCGTGGGTGGAGGAGGCGGCGGGACGGCCACGGGTTTGGGGGCAGGTTGAGGTTCCGGGGCCATTGCTCCGACGGGTTCGACCATGCTTTCGTGGATGTATCCGTAGATGATCTTGCCGGATGGTTCAGTGCCCACTTCTATCGTGTACCAGGGACCGGCCTTCTCGATGAAATCGAGGATAGCGCCTTTGGCGGCGATGTCCATGATCTCGGCATCGAGCTCCGGCTTGGACCGGATATTGGCATTGTCGATGATGACTTTGATCTGGCGCGGGGTCTGGGCGAAGCCGGCCTGGGCCACGACGATGAGCAGGATCAGGAACAGGGCTTTTTCCGATATCTTCATGTTTTTACCGCCGTCTCCAAGATAACGCGATCGTGCTTAGGTCGCACGGAAACCTCCTGTTTGGCAGTTCATTTGCCCCATCATTCCTTGAGGGAACGTAACATATAAAAAGCCGGGATGGCTGTCAAGCTCGAGAGTTGGGATTAGACGTCCTTACCGGGGCGTGTTCTGGTATAATATCCGGCCTTAGTGATGCTCATGAGCGACAGATTCTTCAGGATATTCGCTTCCGGGCTCGTGTTTTTCTGGATCCCGGTATCGCTCTTCGCGGCGATCCCGGTTCAGACGGCCGTCCGCGTTGAAAAGGCCCCTCGCCTCGACGGGCGGCTCGATGACGAGGTCTGGCGCCGGGCCGCTCTTTTCACCGATTTCCGGATGGTCTTCCCCGTCATGGGGGATCCGACCGAAAAAACGGAACTCCGCATTCTCTATGATCATGACAGCCTGTACATTGGCGTTTACTGTTATGACAGCGAACCCTCCAAGATCGCGGCCAATCTGATGGCCCACGACGGTGATGAGGAAGGCCGCAGCGAAGACTCCATCAGGATTCTGTTGGACCCCTTTCAAAACAAGCGGAACGCCTATGTCTTTTCCGTCAACCCCCGCGGCGCGCGGAGCGAGGGGCTGGCCTTCGGCGAGCACTCCAGCCTCAACTGGGACGGGATCTGGGACGCCCGGAGCCGGATCGAGCCGGACGGCTGGACGACCGAGATCAGGATCCCGTTCAAGACGATCTCCTTCACTCCCGGCCTTGACGCCTGGGGAATTAACGTGGAGCGCTATATTCCCCGAAAGCAGGAGACGATCCGCCTGTCCGGTGTCAAGCAGGATAATTTCTTCAACAATCCCGCCGAGGCGACCGAGCTCCGGGGGATCGAAAACCTCAAGCTCGGAACCGGAATCACATTCAAACCCTACGGCGCTGTTCGAAGCTTGAGGGGGTACCCCGACCCCGGCGGGACGGATTATCAATGGGACGGCGGCTTCGATATCTACAAGAACTTCACCCCGAATTTCATCGGCGCCTTCAGCTACAACACGGATTTCGCCGAGACTGAGGTTGACGAGCGGCGCATCAACCTGACTCGTTTTCCGCTCTACTTCCCGGAAAAAAGAACATTCTTTCTCGAGGGTTCGGAGATCTACAATTTCGGCACGACGGGGGGCGGGGGGATGGACGCTCATGCCGGTTTCACGCCCTTTTTCAGCCGGCGGATCGGGCTCTACGAGGGCCGGCAGATTCCCATCATCTTCGGCACCAAAGTCTATGGGCGGCTGGGGAACACCAACCTGGCTCTCCTGGATGTCATGACCGAGAATTCGTTCGGGCTCCCCAAGCAGAATTTCGTCGCCGGCCGGGTGTATCAGAGCATCCTGTCCGAGAGCAAGGTGGGAGTGATTTTCACCGATGGAAGCCCCTCAGGAGAGAAAAACACCCTGGCCGGACTCGACCTGATCTACCAAACGTCCCGGTTCCGGGGGAACCAGAACTTCTCGGCGGGCGGCTGGTATGTCTACAACTGGACCGAGCAGGAGTCGGGGAAGCACCAGGGATACGGCTTCAAGCTCGATTATCCCAACGACCTTTGGGATATCATGACCAGCTACGGCTATTACGGTGATGCTTTGGATCCCGGCATCGGCTTTCTGCCGCGCAGCAGTGTCCAGACTTACACCCTGAGCTTCCGGTATCAACCCCGGCCGGAGAAAGGCTTTGTCGGGCGGCTAGTCCGGCAGTTTTTCTATGAGCTGATGTTCGATTACTATTGGGACCTCGGCGGCCGTTTGGAAACCCGCAGCATCTTCATAGCCCCCCTCAATTTCCAGACGGAGAGCGGCGAGCACATCGAGTTCAACCTCACCCCCACCCGGGACATTCTGCCGTACGATTTCGAGGTGTCCGATGGCGTCGTCATTCCCAAAGGGTCTTATGATTTCACCAGGTATCAGG
>CAYGXD010000059.1:4599-19011 GCA_964353705.1 uncultured Eubacteriales bacterium
CCGCGGCTCGGCCTGATGAACTATCTGCAGTACGACGATGTCTCGAAGGAACTTGGTATCAACACCCGTTTCCGCTGGGAAATCTCGCCCGGGAACATCGTCTATTTCGTTTACACCAAGAATTGGGAGCGGCGCTGGGATCCGATGAGCCGGTTTGTGCCATTGGAGCAAACCGGAGTTTTCAAGATCCAGCTTTCGATTCGTCCGTGAAGCGCCTCGACTGGTGCGTCTCACGAGTAACTTGGCTTTGTGACAATTATCATAAGACGCGCCACTAGCGCCACTCCAGGAGCAGGAGCGAGGCTCCGGCAGTAAGCCGGAACGGCCACTCGGCGAGCCGGCTCTCATCTTTCCGCATCACCATCGCGCCGTCGATGATGTAATCGAACCGGTAATCGCTGAATAACCCGCTCTCGATCTGGAATGTCAGGCTGCCCGTCCCGGTCCCGCTCCCTTCGAACGACCCCCGGAAGGCGTCGACCTGCCGGTCCCCGGAAAGAGCGGCCGTGTAGGAGGCCGTGACCAGCGCCTGCCGGCCCTCGGCCGCCGGGACGACGGCGTTGAGCGTGAAGGTGATCTCGAGCTCGATCGTGAGGCTCATGCCCTGGAAGGGGACGACGATCCGCTTGTGGTCCGGCCAGGACTCGCCGACGGATAAGGGCTTATCAGGGAAGGCCGGCCAATAACTACGGAGCATCTCCAGGACCGAGAAATTCAGGGGGTTCTGATCCTCCAGCTTCTCGATATTTTTGATGTCTCGTACCCGTCCGGCCCGGTCGAAAGTCATCTGAACCGGCGAGTCCGGCGGATTTTTCAGCGTGAATTCATCCTGGCGGCCCGGCGTCTGGAGGAAAACCCGGATTCCCGGGGTGGAGAGTTCTGTGAAAACCCCGTCGGTGCCCACCTGCCTGATGAAAACATCGATCTCCCCGTCGGCCTGGGCGTTCAAGGTCAGGCTTTTTCCCAGGAAGCTCTGACCTTCCGATTCCATCCGCGTCTGAAGGCTGTAAACGAGCGTTTGACGGGGACGCGGTGAAAAGCGAAGCTTGTGCTGTTCGTCAGGATTGACCTGGGCAGGAGGAGGCCTGCGCGTACGGGGTGTCGGACCGGCGCTTAGTCCGAAAAACGGGGGGATAAGGAGCAGCCCCAGAAGAAGGCTGCGGAAAACCGGACACTTGCCTGTCGTTTGATCCATAAGCTCAGGCCTCATTCTACAATTACCCTCCCGGCCCCGCAATACTCCCTCGTCATGACGGGGAACCTATTCGGCTGAAATTCGTAAACAGGGAGTGGGAAGATTATTTGGAAAGGAGAGCCTTATGATGAGTTTCCGCAAAGGAATAACCCAAGCTCCGGCTCTTTTTTTGCTGGCCGCGTGTCTGTTTATTCCGTCGCTCGCGAGCGCTCAGGAGAAAGCGGACGCCCAGAAGATCTATGCCGATGTCGCGGGGACTTATGAGTTTTCTTTCGAAGGCCAGAGCCTGATCATCGTCTTCTTTGTCAAAGAAGGCCGGCTTTATGGCAAGGAGCAGATGGACCCTGAAGACGTCGAGATTAAGCCCCTTGACCTGGAAAAGCTGAAATTCGAGGCGACGGTTCAGAGCAATGGGAACTACTACGAGATCGTTTTCATCCGGGGCGAAGACGGCAAGGTCAACAAATGCCAGCTGACCAGCTCGGGGATCGTCCTCGACGGAGCGCGCGTGAAATAGGGCCTTCCCTCCGCGCTCTGCGCCGGAAAATGGAAAGCCTGAGCTAAGAGGATCTCCCCTTGGGGAACGTCCCCCCTACTTTTTTTTGTAGCCGGCCGGCACCTGGAAGTCGGCGGCACCCAGATCGGGCGTCGAGAGTTCAAGGACTTCCGTGCGATAGGTGAGATTCGGTTCGTTGGCATTGGCGGCCGAGTCGGCCGGCTTCTTTTTCATGGTTTTCTTGAGAAGGCCGCCGAGAGCCCCCTTGACGTCTTTGGCCTCTTCCTTGCTCCCCTCGGCTCCTTCTTCCGCCGCTTTTTGTCCGGTCGTGAAGTACTTGCCGTCCACGACGATCGGGTAGCCCTTGATCTTCTGCATCTCCTGGGCCGCTTTGGAGAAGTCGAGGTCCGGCTCACCTTTTGTCTTGCCGAAAGAATTCAGGATGGTGAGCCACCTCATCCCCAGGACATCCTCCTCCGTCTTGGGGAGGCTCAGGCCGACCTTTTCCATGTAGGCGCCGTAGAACTTCATTTCCTCCTGCCGGGCCTTTTGTAAGGTCTCGTTCATCGGCGTCGTCCAGAGCAGGGTTTCCAGGCGGCTGCTGCCCTTGTCGCCGGTCTCGGTGTCTTCCCACTCGGTCAGCCAGTTGATGAGGTACTTCCGGACGGCGAAATTATTGATCGTCGATTCTTCGCCCGTGTCCGTGACTTTGAACTCGCTCTTGGTGATCTTGATGTGGCTCTCGGCTTCCTTCTCGTCCGTCTCTTTCCCGGCCTCCGCTTTTTCTTCCTCAGCTTCTTGTTTGATCTTTTCGATCGGTCCGACCGTGTATTCTTTTTTCTTGTTATCGAGCTTGGAGACAGTGGATTGAGGCAGGTCGATTATCTCCCCGGTATCGCCCGACCGCAGGATCGTCTTCCCGGCCAAGCCGCCGGCGATCCCCTGGCCTTTGAAGTCGGACTTGATGTCCGCCCATTTCAGATCGGCCGTCAGCTTTTCGCTCTGGGCCAGGCTGAACTTGCCGAACCCCCGGAAGGTGATGTCGGCCTTGGTCTTCTTGACAACCCCGGCCAGCATGGGGGCGGCCAGGATCAGGACGATCATTCCGAAAATCAGGGCTTTTTTCATTTCTCTTCTCCTTGTTTCTTTGGCTTAATCCTCATTTTTTCTATCAAAATTATAGATTTTTCGCGGCCCAAAAGCAACCCTGTTGACGGGCCCTCCGAAAAAAAAGGATTTGAATTCCGGTTTATTCTGCGGTAATCTATCCCCTATATTAGAACGGGGATTGAACAGTGGAGTCTGATAACCGTCAAGCGCCCCAAGCTGAAGCCGACACGTCTTCCCCAGAGGCGCCGGACAAGGCCACGATCGAGATCGCCCGGGAGATCTTTCATCTCCTGGCTCACGCCGTTACATCTATGAAGCTCTTTCCCTCCTACCACGCCACCGTCACCGGTTTTGTCGATGAGCTCTATGCCAAGCTCCGGTCCTACTTCGAAACCCGCCAAGATCTCGAGGTGGACGTCCAGTATCAGACCTTTATCATGGGCGGCGAGGTCATCCACAAGGAGGAACACCTGGCCAAAAGCATCCCCTATCTTTTTCACAAAGACGGGATGAAGAAATTCGCCCTCCTCAGGGACATTGACAAGACCGAGCTCCGGGATTTTCTCGAGGTCATCCGGAAGACCGCACTCCTGCCCCTCGACGAAAGCGACGTCGTAAGTGCACTCTGGGAGAAGGATTTTCCCAATCTTCGGTTCTTTGCGCCGGACGACTATCTGTTGTCGAAGATCGATATTTTCAGTAAACAGCCCCTTGAAGTTTTCGTCGACCGGGGCAAGCTCTTCAGCGGCCAGATCGACCTTTCCGCAGACGACCTGAAAGATATCGAGGCCAAGACGCTTTCCCTCGGGCTCATGGAGCAGGAAGAAAAAAAAGACTACGCCGAACTGGTAACGACGCTCGATGATAAAGACCAGCGCAGTATCGAAGCCGTGCTCGCCGCCGCCCGGCAGACTCCGCCCGAAAAAGAATTCCACGATATGATCTTCGAGCTTCTCTGTATTGAGGACAATTCGGAGAAGATCGTCCCGATCCTTGAATTTCTGGAGAAGCACCACAGGGAACTCATCCGGGAAGACAAGTTCACACATGCCCTCCAGCTCCTGAGCCAGGCCCGCGAGCTGGAGGGGATGTTTTCCGGCAGCCGTCCGGAAAAAGCGGCCGAGCTTAAAAGATTCCTTGCCACTTTCCCGGACGGACGGATTCTCGAGCTCGTTCAGGAGGCGATCGGCCGCGGTTCGTTTGATTCGCTTCCCGACTTCTTCGATTACCTGAGGCTCATGGGCGATCGTTCCATCCCTCTGGCCGCCGAGCTCCTGGCCAAGACCGAAGACCAGGAGGTCCGCCGGACCACCGTCGCCTATCTCGAGGAGGCGGGCCGCCGGAATATCGAGGTCCTGGCCAACCAGCTCCAGGACGGGCAGCCCGCCGTCTCCAAGCAAATCATCGCCGTTCTCGGCCGGAACGCCAGCAAGAAAGCCTTGAGCTATCTGGCCACCCTAAAAACCTATACCAACAAGGAGGTTAAGCTTGCCGCCGTCGAGGCTCTGGGCTCATCAGCTGATCCCCTCGCCCAGAAGATCCTTCTTGAATTCCTCCAGGATGAGGACGACGAGGTGGGCGCGGCCGCTGCCGCCGGCCTCCGCTGGCCGGGAGAGGCAGCGACATTAAGGCGGGCGATCGGGACAATATCAGCCCGGGCATTTCATAATCGGGGCACCAATGCCAAGATTGCCATCATGAGCTATCTGGCCCGAGCCGGGACGCCCGAAGCCATGGCGGCCCTGCAAAAGGCCATGGAGAAATCCGGACTCTTCTCCCGAGGTCTGCGCGAGCACACTCGGCTGAGTGTCGTGGTAGCGCTCGATTCCGTCGGGACGCCGGCGGCCCGGGAAATCTTGAGCCGCGGCCTGAAAAGCTCGAATAAGAAAGTGAGCGAGGCCTGTCAAAAAGCGTTAGGCAAGGACGGGCAGAAGGGCCAAATAAACCCATGAGGATGGGCGAGGTGGAGAAGAAGAAAAAGGAAGAAGGCTTGACGCAGCGGGAGCTGGTCAATATCCTCCTGCGCTATCATGCCGTTCTCAAAGTGGCGAGAGTGTATGATTTCAACAATCAGATCGTGCAGGAACAATTCCAGCAGCTTTTCGCCGGACTCAATGCAGCTCTCGAGCGGGAAGGCGAGGTCGTTCTCCGCCGGCGTGAAAACGCGATCTACATCAACGGCACTCGGGTCAAGTTCGATTACTCCAACTATCACATCTACAAGTTCCTCTCCAGTGACCTCCAGGCGAAGGAGATCGCCGCCCTCGCCTTTTCTCCGGGGATGACGCTGGACGAGATCCAGCGTTTCATCAAGATTCTGCTGCGGAGAGACCTCGACCCCAAGGATATCCATGCGGCGATCGTCCAGGCTATCGACACCGAGCAGATCGAGCACATCATCGTGGAAAAGATCGCTCCGGGCGAGCTCCAATTGAGCCGGGAGAAAAGCGCCGTCCGGATGTACTTCGCGGGCATCTCTCTCCTGAAAGACACGTTCGAGAAGCAGAAACAGCGCGGCGCTTTCAACCTGAACCTGGCCAAGCGGTGGATGCAGTCCATCTTCAACCATATCGTCGATGACGAGTCGTTCGTCTACGGCCTGACCAATATCAAGAACTATGATGAGTACACCTTGAATCACTCCATCAATGTCTGCATCCTGGCCGTCGCCCTCGGCCGCCGCCTCGGGCTTTCCCGGGAAGAGCTTTCCGACTTGGGCGTCAGCGCGTTCCTCCACGATCTGGGGAAGCTCGAGGTGCCCAAGGAGATCCTGGACAAGCCGGCTTTGCTCAGCGACGAGGAAAGGAGCATCGTCGAGGGACATGTCCATCATGGCGCTGAGAAGCTGATCGAGCTCAAAAGCGCCCGGCGCCTTCCCCTGCGTGCGGTCCAGGTGGCCTTGGAACATCATCTCAAGGTCGACCTGTCCGGGTATCCGAAATATATCAAGAAAAAGACCGTCAGCCTCTTCAGCAAGATCGTCAAGATCGTCGACTATTTCGATGCCATCACGACCAAGCGTGTGTACCGGCCGAGGGTGATGACCCGGGAGGACGCCCTCGCCATGATGAGAGAGAAAAGCGGCGATGAGTTCGATCCCCTCCTGCTCAAGGTCTTTGTCACCATGATCGGGGCCCACCCCATCGGCTCCCTGGTCGTGCTGGACAGCGGAGAGATCGGCATCGTCTTCGAGGCCAACCCCCACCCCGCCTTTCAGCTGCGGCCGAAAGTCAAAGTCATCGCCGACTTGAAGAGAAATATGCTCGACGGCGAGATCGTCGACCTGGCGGAGATAGATCCTGTCACCGCCAAGTTCCGGCGCACCATTGTCAAATCCCTGGACGCCGACAAGTACGGGATCAGCGTGGCCGACTATTTCCTGGCCAAAGCGTCATAGCAAACCCGTTTGACCGACTTTTGACAAACTCTTAACAAATCCATAACGACTCGTTCCCTCCCGGGCGTTATCTTTGGGTCGAAATGAATCCCAAAACAAAAAAAGGAGGTTTTGGATGAACAAACGGTTTTTAGGGCTTCTGGTTTTGGCGTTTTTTGTTTTCTTTGTTCCCTCGTTCGCGGCCCCTCAGAAATCCTATCTGACGATCCTTCACACCAACGACACCCATTCCACCCTGTTCCCGTACGGGCCGAGGGACAGCTGGGGCGGCATCGCCCGGCTCTCCAGCCTGGTCAAGGAGCTCAAAGGAAGACGGCAAAACGTCCTGGTCCTCAACTCCGGCGATGTCTTTGTGGGGACGTTCGAATTCAACAAGTACCTGGGCTATCCCGAGCTCAAGATCATGGAGGGGCTGTACGATGCCATGGGCCTGGGGAACCATGAGTTCGACCTGGGGCTTGAGGCGCTTCTGGGCGTCGTCAGCGGGCAGATCGGCGGCGGGTCGCCGGTCGCGCTCCCCATCCTCTGCGCTAACATCAACCTGGAGGGGATGCCGGTCCTCAAGAATTTCGTCAAGCCGTACATCGTCAAAGAAGTGGGAGGGCTCAAGGTCGGGATCACCGGCGTCGTCGAAACCAATCCGATCGACTATTCACCCGAGGTAAGTGCGCTTCTCAGCGACCCGTTCCAGGCGGCCGGACAGGCGGCTTTCATGCTCCGGAACGTCGAGCACGCGGATATCGTCGTCTGTCTTTCCCACCTGGGCAAAACCTATGAGGTCCAGGGGCTCTCGCAGGTGCCCAATATCGATATCATCGTCGGCGGGCACAGCCACGACGCCATTTTCGAGCCGACGGTCGTCAACGGGAAGATCATCGCCCAGGCCGGAGAATTCGGGCGCTATCTGGGAGAGATCACCGTCAAGTTTGACGGCACGAAGGTTAACCTCGTCCGCCAGCGGCTGCACCCGGTCGACCCCAGTATCCGCCGGGACCCGTCGCTTCTGCCGACGCTCAATATGCTCCGGGACGGCATAGTCACCGACCCCCGCTTCGGGCCGGTATACACGGAGTTTGTCGCCCGGGCACCGTGGGACCTGGAAGAGAAGTGGGACCTGACGAGGCCGGAACGGGACACCCCGCTCGGGAACCTGGTCGCTGATGCCATCCGGACTGAAGTGACCGCCGCGGGGTTCCCGGCGGATTTCGCGCTCGAGGCCAACGGCTACATTACTTACAGGATCCACAAAGGCAAAGTCGTCGGCAATGACATCATGAGATCCGTCCCCTACGGTTATGATCCCGCGACCGGTCTCGGATTCAAGCTCGATGTCGTCCTGCTGGCCGGCCTCCAAGTCCTGGCCGGGCTTGAGTACTCGGTTTCGATGGCGGAGTATGTCGATGACCTCTCGATGCAAACATCCGGCCTGACTTTCGAGTACGATTCCACCAAATCGCCGATGGAGGCCGGACAGTTGATCTACAACATGATGAATGGAATCCCCGAATGGGGGCGGGTGAATCCCTTTTCCATCAAGGTCAACGGGAATCCCCTTAACTTCGGCGGAACCTACTGGGTAGCGCTGAGCGAGCAGCTCCACTCGTTCCTCCTGGCCATGGGGCTGGAGCCGTACGCGGCGATGCAGACCGGGCTGTTCGAGTACAAAGTAGTGCGCGATCACATGGCCAAGCAGGGAGTCCTCAACTACGGGATAGAAGGGCGCATCGTCGATAAGCCGGAGAACTAGAGATTTTTCCCACCGCTCAGCGGGGGCTTTCTTCAGGGGGGCGGTCCCGGCGCGGGGCCGCCCCTTTTTTATTAATTATGGGGACACAAATCTTAATTCGCGATCAGGAGGATTTAATAATGACCTGGTTGAGGAATGAAGGTTTGTGTCCCCATAATTCAATGAGGACGGTTCGATAAAAGGCCGTATTAGTCGATGACCTGCGTAAACAGCCAGTAGAAAAAGGCAATACCGTAGGCCGCCAGGAGGATCCAGACAACGATTGAGATCGCCCGGTCGAGGCGTTTGAGGATGGGATATCTGGCCTTGTGTTTCTTCCCCGTTAGCGTAGACAGGGCGTAGAGGATGGCCAGCACGAGAAGAACGAACAGCCATTTTCTCATCGCAGTCTCGCCCTGTAGCGCTCCAGTCCTTCCGGGCCGATTATTCAGACCGGACACCCGGATGTCAAGACATTACCTGGAGCACTCTATGTTCGAGCGATACCCCCCTCCTCCTGACCTCCTCCCCCCCTGGCGGGGGAGGATGGAGGAGAGGGGGATATAGGCGGTTCTGGGTTCCCGTTTGATATTTCGCCGGGGTTGAAGTAAATAGGAGAAAACATGGAGGGAATTATGAAACGATTGTCCCACACTTGCAGAATCCTTCTTTCACTATCCGCCGTATTTGCCATATTGATTGTATTTTCCGCCTGCTCGGACAAAGGGTATGATCCTCTCCGGGCCCTGGCCAAGCACAACGTGACCTGGGACTCTCCCAGCCGGGACGCCTGGGGGACGATGCCCACCGGGAACGGCGATATCGGCCTCAATGTCTGGGTGGAGGAAAGCGGCGATCTTCTCTTTTACATCGGAAAGACAGACCTCTGGGATGACAACAGCCGGCTCCTGAAGCTTGGTCGGGTCCGATTTAAAATCAGCCCAAATCCCTATCGTCCGGGCGGGCGCTTCCTTCAGACCCTGCGTTTGCGTGACGCGACCGTGGAGGTCCGCTATGGAGAAGGGGAGGACAAGGTCCGCGTCCAGGTCTGGGTTGACGCCGACCATCCGGTTATCCATGTTCTTGTCGAGGGCGGACGCCCGCTCGAAGTGAGCGCCGGGATTGAGCTTTGGCGCACGGCACCGTACGAGCTGCCGTCGATTGAAGTCAGCGATGTCCATTTCGACCAGGGGATTCCCGGGAACCAGCATTTCCCCACGGTCGTCGAGCCGGACACCGTCCTCACCGGACAGGAAGGACGGATCGGCTGGTTTCATCACAACACGAAATCCGTCGGGCCGGCCCTGAGCGCCGGCCTCCAGGACATGGAAGGATTTGCCCAGGCCGACCCGATACTCCACCGGACGTTCGGCGCTGTCGTCACGGCCGCGAACGCCAAGAGGGTGGATGACCTCAATCTGGTTTCCGGCAGCGGTCGCTCCCACCATTTCGAAATCTATGTCCTGACGAGGCATCCTTCCACGCCTCAGGAATGGCTTCAGGCTGTGGATGAGATTAGCGCCGCGGTCCAAAAAATCCCCTTGGAGAAGCGGCTGCGGGCTCATCGCTCCTGGTGGGAGGACTTCTGGAGGAGAAGCTGGATCGATATCGCTTCGAAGGCTCCCGACGACGATCCGTACATCCTGACCCGTGCTTACAACCTGCAGCGTTTCATCAATGCCTGCGCCGGCCGGGGCGCCTACCCGATCAAGTTCAACGGCTCGATCTTCACAGTGCCGAATCCGGGGAGTCCAGGCGACGCCGACTACCGCCGCTGGGGCCCCGGCTACTGGTGGCAGAACACCCGCCTGCCCTACATGAGCATGTGCTCATCCGGCGATTTCGACCTGCTTGAGCCCCTTTACAGGATGTACACAGGTGACGTCCTGGAGATGGCGAAATACCGGACGGAGCGCTATTTCGGCCACGCCGGCGCCTATCTCAACGAATGCGTCTATTTCTGGGGGGCGGCCTTTAACGAATCGTACGGCTGGACGCCGCGCGAGAAAAGGACGGTGGTCGAAAACGAAAGCCGCTGGCATCGCTGGGAGTGGCAGGGCGGGATCGAACTCCTCCACATGATGCTCGACCACTACGAATTCACGCTGGATGAAGCGCTGCTTCGCGAAAGGTTCCTGCCCTTCGCCCATGAGATCCTGACTTTCTATGATGTTCACTATCCGGTTGACGCGAGCGGCAAGATCATCATGGAGCCGGCCCAGGCACTCGAAACCTGGTGGGACTGCCGCAATCCCATGCCCGAGATAGCGGGGATACTGGCCGTGACGGAAAGGCTTCTGGCGCTGGCCGGAGACAAAGTCGGGGGCGAAGAAAAAGCCCTCTGGGAGCGCCTGCTCGCGAAGATGCCGGACCTTCCGACCCAGGAGGCCGAAGGCAAAAAGATGCTCGCCCCGGCGGAGAAGTTCGCCACCAAGAGCAATATCGAAAACCCCGAGCTCTATGCCGTCTTTCCCTACCGGAGGATCGCGTTGGGCCGGCCGGATATCGAGCTTGCGGTCGAAGCCCTCAGCCGCCGCCTCGACAGGGGGAATTTCGGCTGGCGTCAGGAGGATATCTTCATGGCCTATCTGGGGCTCACCGATGATGCCCGCCAATACATCGTTGGCCGGGCCAGGGCAAAGCACGAGGGCTCACGCTTCCCGGGCTTCTTCGGTCCGAACTTCGACTGGGTCCCGGACCAGGACCACGGCGGAGTCCTGCTCAAGGCCCTCCTGGCCATGCTGATGCAAACGGACGGCCGCAAAATCTTCTTGCTTCCCGCCTGGCCGAAGGATTGGGCCGCGGATTTCAAGCTGTGGGCGCCCTACAAGACGGTCATTTCGGGCCGGGTGGAGAAGGGGAGGATCGTGAGGCTATCGGTCGAGCCGGCCAGCCGCAAAGAGGATGTTATGATCTTGGGTGACGAGTAGCCTGGACTACTTCTTTGCGAGTTGGAGGATCGCTTCTTTGAGTTTTGGGTTGAGCGCCACTCCGTTTCTCTCGGCCTGCCCGATGAACTTCAAGGCCTTCTCAAAGTCCCTGCTCACATAGCAGAGGTTGATCAGGTTGTTGTAAGCGGGGAGATGCCGGGGATGGGCGTCGATGGTTTTCAGGTAAAAGTCCTCGGCCTCTTGAAACCTATTCATTTTGAACAAGATATTGGCATGGACGTAGGAGTAATCGGCAGGCAGGGGCTGTGGCTCCAGCTGCCATTGTTCGTTCAGCTTGGCGTTGATGGAGGATATCTCCCTGCGGAGATTCTCGATCGCCTGCGGGAGGCTTTCCAGCTGGACATCCGATTTGCAGGGTGAAGCGGTGAGGGTATCCTCTATGAAGGCGACTTCCCGTTCCTTCTCGGCCCTTTCTTCAAGGAGAGCCTTGCGCTCCTCTGCATTGACGGGCCCGCCTCCTCCGAACTTTGCCGCATGAGCGGCTTCGGCCTTTTGGATATCGGCTAGTGCTTGGGCAAAATCACCTTTCGAATAATCCACCTGGGCGAGGAAGAAGAGGGCGTCGGCATGGCCGGGCTGAATCTCCAGGCAGGCCTTGAGCTCGGTCTCCGCCAGGCCGAGTTCCTTTTTGGCAAAATGGTCTTTTCCCTTGAGGAAAAGCGCGTCGGCCTGTTCCCGTTTTGAAGTCAGTCCCCTCTCACTCTGCCCGGATTCCTTCTGGGCGAGGAGAGGGTGGCTGACCCAAAGAAGAAAAGCGAACGACAAGATGAGGAATGTTGCCGTTTTCTTTCTCATAAGTGGTCTGCCCGAAAAAAGAGATAAAGCTGGCTGGGAAGCCTGGATTCGAACCAAGATTCCATGATCCAGAGTCATGTGTCCTGCCCTTGGACGACTTCCCAGCAGGCGTCCGAATCATACCCGATTCGAGGCCGTTTTTCAACAGCCAAGATCAGAAGCTGAACCGGAGGCCGAGCCTCGCCTCTATGGGTAATTATGGGGACACTAACTTTATCTCTAGAGAAGGCTCGAAATCCTAGAATTATGGTTAATGTCACCTGAATTAAATTATGGTTGCTGTCCCCGGAATTCGGGAATTACCCGCAATTCAAATTACCCCCTCTCCTTCATCCTCTCCCGCCAGGGGAGAGGAGACCAAGTAGCTTGGTGACAGGCACCGAATTCGAAGGTTTCTTGCCCAAGTCCGAACCCGCGTTGACAGGGGAGGGGGGCGGTGCTAACATGGCGGCTCAAATGAAGAAACACTGGCTCCGGTTCGGCCTCATCGCCGCAATTACCTTGGTCTTTCTGTTCTTTTTCTTCCGCAGCGTGGACTGGCGGGAAGTCGCGCGCTATCTCCGGGCCGTCAATGCCCCTCTATTCGTCGTCAGCGTTTTCCTGGCCGCCCTTCACCTTGTCACCCGGTCGCTGCGCTGGAACTATCTGATCAAACATGAGAAGAAAGGTGTGCCTTTTTCCAGCTTCTTCGCCGCTAACACCGTCGGTTTCACCGTCAACGCCATCTTCCCGGGCCGGCTCGGCGAGCTGGTCCGGCCCCTCTACCTGGCCCAGAAAGAAAATATCAGGAAGGGTTTCTGTTTCGGGACGATCGTCGTCGAGCGCTTTTTCGATACTTTCACCATGTGCCTCTTCCTGGGCGTTTTCCTGCTCGCCCGCCCTCTCTTCAGTTCGCATTTCCAGGCGCAGGCCGAGGGCTATGCCAGCCTCAGGCTCTGGGGGATCGTCGGCCTCGCCCTGACCGTCTTTCTGCTCTCCCTTATCCTCTCGATGTATTTTTTCCGTGAACGAGCGCTAATTTTCATCGGCCGTCTCGTCAAGCCGTTTCCCGATAAGATTTCGCACAGGGTGCTGGCGGTGTCCGAGGAATTCATCCTGGGTCTCAAGTTTTTCCACTCCCTGCAGAACCTCCTCATGTACACACTTTACTCGTTCGTCGTCTGGCTGGGGATCATCCTTTTGTATTGGGTTTTCTTTCTGTCGTTCGGCATCAAATTGTCCTATTTCCTTCTTGTCCCCTATGTTTTCCTGACCATGGTCGGGGCCTCAATCCCCACACCCGGCATGGTCGGCGGGTTCCACTACTTCTCCCGGCTGGGGATGACCTCCCTGTATGGGATCGACCCCAACCTGGCCGTAGGAGTCACCATTGTAGTCCATGCCGTACAGATTGTGGTGACATCCATCCTCGGATATGCTATATTGTGGAGAGAGGGTTTATCCCTCTTCCAGCTCAAGAGGTTAGGAGAAAAGGCCGAGCCATGAAGTGCCCCTTCTGCAATCATCCAGAAAGCAAGGTCATCGACTCCCGGGAGAGTAAAAAGGGTCTATCCATCCGCCGGCGCCGGGAATGCATCACCTGCCGGAGGCGGTTCACGACCTATGAAAAAATCGAGGAGATCCCCTATATGGTGGTCAAGAAGGACGGCACCCGGCAGCCCTTCGACGGCCAGAAGCTTCTTCGAGGCCTCCTGAAGGCTTGCGAGAAGCGGCCGATCCCGGTCCGCAAGCTCGAGGAGATCGTTGAGGAGATCGAAAATAGGGTCCAGGAAAGGCCGGACAAGGAGATCAAAGCCTCGGAGATCGGCCACCACGTCATGGAGAAACTTAAGGATCTCGACAAAGTGGCCTATGTCCGGTTCGCTTCGGTCTACCGGGAGTTCAAGGACGTAATGGAGTTCAAGCAGGAGCTGGAAACCCTGCTCAAGGAAAGATAGCTCTTCCGCCTCCGATGATCCGCAAGATTAAGCCCGTCTCCCGCATCATCAAGATCAGCACCGAGATCGACCGGATCAAGCGCGCCCCGGTTCCCCGGAGCGACCGGGGGTTGGACCTGGATGAGAATTGGATACCCCGGGTGGACGTCTATGAAAAGCCCCGCGAGATCATCGTCGAGGCCGAGATCCCCGGAGTAGTCCAGGGCGATATAATCATCACCGTCCAGAGCAGCCGGGTGGAGATCAGGGGGATGAAAAAAGAGCATATCCTCTCGGAGAAGATCCGCTACCTGCGCCTGGAGCGGGAGTTCGGGAGCTTCCGCCGTCTGGTGGGTCTTCCTGCCACGGTGCTCCCGGAGAGGGCCAAGGCGTTCCTGCTGAACGGGGTGCTGACCCTGCGTCTCTTGAAGTTTATACCCGAAGGGGACCTGGAGATCGTTGCCGCCAACCGCAAGGACGAAGAATAGAGCCGGAGGAAGATCATGGCCGAGAAGGATGTTAAGAACGGCGAAGCGCTCGATGAATTGATCGAAGAGCGCGACCAGAAGCTGCAGATCCCGTCCAAGCTGCCCGTCCTGCTGCTGCGGGACATCGTGGTTTTCCCCTACATGATCGCCCCCCTTTTCGTCGGCCGGGAGAAGTCCAAAAACGCCATCGACCACTCGCTGTCAGCCCACCGCATGATCCTGCTCCTCACCCAAAAGGACATGGACGTCGAGGACCCGAAGAGGGAAGATGTCTACGAGGTCGGCACCGTCGCCCTGATCATGCGGATGCTCAAGCTCCCCGACGGCCGGGTCCGCAT